>CABXXT010000030.1 GCA_902516285.1 uncultured SAR86 cluster bacterium | reverse complement strand
TTCGCCCAAAGCAAGAAACTCATTTACATGTAAAAGATTCTTTATACCCTCTTTTGAAGAAATATTTAAAAATGAATCAAATACTTCAGGTATTTTATCTTTAATAACTTTGCATAAACCAATCATAAATTTGCAATCAGAGATTGCGTCATGTGCATCACTGACATCAATTCCATGTTCTTTTGCTAAGTGTTCAAGTTTTATACTTAAATTTGGCCCATTCTCAAATAATGGAATTGAAATCTCTTCAGAAAAAAAAGGAGCAATATTATGGATCATTAACATCAAATCCAGCCTACTATTTTGGTTTGTATTAGTTATATATGGTTCTAATAAATTACACCAGAATTGTCTTCTTATAAGCTCCTCGTCAAAAGAATGTCCATTGTATGTAACAAAAATTGCAGGATTATCTGCACACCACTCTTTCCATTTTTGCTGAATATCTTTCATCATTTGATAATGTGAAGTATTAGATTTAAAAGAGTCAATTTTTTTATTAGTCAGCATTGCTCTTGGTTGAGGAATAATCCAAGGCAGTGGAGCACTTCCTATGTTTTGTTGGTCGATAATCTTAAGATTGCTGTCAGCCAACAATGAACCACATTGAATTATTTGACTAAAGTCCTTATGAATCCCTGTGGTTTCTGTATCGTAAAATATTAGGTTGCTAGTCAATATTAATTAGCAATATATTTGCCAAGCTCATGCCTTGCAACTGCCCTTCTATGAACTTCATCAGGGCCATCAGCAAGCCTTAAAGTTCTCATATGAGCATACATCGATGCCAGAGGTGTGAGTTGAGATACCCCTTCTCCGCCATGAATTTGAATGGCCCTATCAATAATCTTAAGAGCAACATTAGGTGCGAAGACTTTAATTTGAGCAATTTCACTAGCTGCAATTTTATTTCCAACAGTATCCATTTTGACAGCTGCATCTAGTGTTAAAAATCTTGCAGCATTAAGCTCTATTCTTGATTCAGCAATGTAATCATAATTGGCACCAAGATTTGCAATATTTTTGCCAAAAGCAATTTTATTAGGGTCAATTCCTCTTCTACACATTAACTCAAGAGCAACTTCAGCAGTTCCAATTGCTCTCATACAATGATGGATTCTTCCTGGTCCCAGTCTTCCCTGTGCTATTTCAAAGCCTCTTCCTTCACCAAGTAATAAATTTTCTTTAGGTACCCTCACATTTGTAAATTTCATGTGAGCATGGCCATGAGGTGCATCATCATAACCAAAGACATGCATCATTTTTTTTATTTCTACACCTTCTGTTTCCATTGGAACAAGTATCATTGAATGGCGTTGATGCTTTGCATTATCTGGATTGGTAACACACATAAAAATTATAATCTTACATCTAGGATCACCAGCTCCAGAAGTCCACCATTTCTCTCCATTAATCACATATTCATCTCCATCAAGGACAGCAGTTGCCTGCATATTGGTTGCATCAGATGAAGCCGTTCCTGGTTCAGTCATCCCAAAAGCAGATCTAATTTTTCCATCTAAGAGCGGTTGCAACCATTCTTCTTGATGTCTCTCATTTCCGTATCTTGCTATAACTTCCATATTTCCAGTATCTGGAGCACTACAATTCATTGCTTCTGAGGCAATATGACATTTACCCATTTCCTCTGCAAGATGAGCATATTCATAATTCGTTAAGCCAGCACCAAATTCACTTTCTGGAAGAAATAAATTCCACAAACCTGCCTTTTTTGCTTTTTCTTTTACTTCATCAATTACTTCAGGATATGAGTTCCATCTATCCTCTCCAACTTTTATTTGCTCATGGAATATATTTTCTTTAGGCATTACTTCGACTTTTATAAAATCTGTAACTTTTTCTAGCAATGCTTTTGCTTCTGGTCTAAGTTCAGGCATCATTTCGTTAAAACTCCCGTTATATCAAAAATTTTGTTACTATTATAAGTGTTATGAATAGTATTAAAGTGTTTAATTTCTATAATAGCGGTATGTAACTAACAAATCTATAT
>CABXXT010000029.1 GCA_902516285.1 uncultured SAR86 cluster bacterium | reverse complement strand
GATATTTAGCTCCTAGATGTCAAAACTTTTCTATCCAAACTAAAAATGTTGATCCAGAGATAAGAAAAATAGCAGGGCCGCAATTAGTTGTTCCCGTAATGAATGCAAGATTTGCATTAAATGCTGCAAATGCCAGATGGGGAAGCTTATATGATGCTTTATATGGAACAAACATCATAAGTGAAGATGAAGATGCAAAGAGATTAGGAGGATACAATCCGATTAGAGGTAATAAGGTAATTTCTTTTGCTAAAGAATTTCTTGATAAAACTATTCCTCTAAATGAAGGTTCCTTCGACCAAGTAACAAATTTTAGTTTCGTCAATCATGAATTATCTATAACTTTAGAAAACAATAAAAATACATCCTTGCAGCACAATGATAAATATATTGGCTACATGGATAAAGGAAATGGAGCATTTGGTTTATTGTTTAAAAATAATAATTTACATTTTGAAATTCAAATTGATAGATCACATCCAATTGGTCAGGAAGATAAAGCAGGTATAAAAGATATTCTAATGGAGTCTGCAGTAACAACTATTCAAGATTGTGAAGACTCTGTGGCTGCAGTGGATGCAGAAGATAAGATTATCGTTTATAGGAATTGGCTTGGACTAATGAAAGGAAATCTAAAAAGATCTTTTGATAAGAACGGGAAGTATATAACTAGAGAACTTAATAATGATAGAAAATACTTATTAACAAATGGAAAAATGATTTTACTTCCGGGAAGAAGCCTTCTTTTGGTAAGAAATGTTGGTCACTTAATGAAAAATCCAGCAATTAAAGATAGGGATGGAAATGAAGTATTTGAAGGTATTATGGATGCTTTTTTTACTGTTTGTATTGCAATTCATGATCTTATTGGTAATGGAAAATATAAAAATTCTAAGACAAAAAGTATTTATATAGTAAAACCAAAAATGCATGGCCCTGATGAAGTGCAATTTACATGTGATTTGTTTAAGGCAATTGAGGATATTTTTGAGCTCTCAACAAACACAATTAAACTTGGCATAATGGATGAAGAGAGAAGAACAACTGTAAATCTAAAAGAATGTATAGAAGTTGCTAAAGATAGAGTTATTTTTATTAATACGGGTTTCTTAGACAGAACTGGTGATGAAATTCATACTAGCATGGAAGCAGGTCCAATGGTAACTAAGGCAAATATGAAGTCTGAATCATGGATTAATGCCTATGAAAATTGGAATGTTGATATTGGTCTTGAAGTAGGCTTTGCTGGAAAAGCTCAAATTGGAAAAGGAATGTGGCCAATGCCAGATGAAATGCTAGAAATGTTTGAAACTAAAACAATGCATCCAAAAGCAGGAGCAAACTGTGCATGGGTTCCGTCACCAACAGCAGCTACCTTGCATGCACTACATTATCATGAAATTTTTGTTCAATCTGAACAAGAAAAAATTTCAAAAAGAGAAAAAGCTTCATTAGATGATATTCTGCAAATACCTTTGATACATAAAGATAACTTTCCGAGTAAGGAGGAAATCCAAGATGAACTCGAAAATAATGTGCAAGGTATCTTAGGATATGTTGTTCGATGGGTAGATCAGGGAGTTGGTTGCTCAAAGGTACCAGACATTAATAACAAAGGCTTAATGGAAGATAGGGCAACATGCAGAATATCAAGTCAACATATATCAAATTGGCTTTATCACAAACTATGTGATCAGAATCAAGTTATGGAAGCACTTAAAAAAATGGCAAAAGTAGTAGATGAACAAAACAAAGATGATGTAAATTATAAGAAAATGGCACCTTCATATGATGGAATTGCATTTAAGGCTGCATGCGAATTAGCTATAAGTGGGAAAGAACAACCTAGTGGATACACAGAGCCAATTCTTCATGAAATGAGAATCAAAAGAAAATAAAATGCCAAAAGGATTTTGGATCGTTAGGGGCGATGTTTTTAATTCTGAAGAATATTCAAAATATATAAAACTAGCAAGTAAAATTATTAACAAATTTAATGGGAAATTTCTTGTAAGGGGTGGGACACAAACAGAATTTGAACAGCAAGGATATAGTCGAACAGTTGTCATAGAATTCAATAGCTATCAAGAAGCTCTAGATTGTTACCAGTCTGATGAGTATCAAAAGGCACTAAAAATTGTAAAAATATCTGCCAA
>CABXXT010000028.1 GCA_902516285.1 uncultured SAR86 cluster bacterium | reverse complement strand
CAATACTTCCTTTAGACCCAACTGTAATGGCAATCATATATGATGAGTTTTTAAAAAAATTAATTGCCTCTTCAAGAGTTTCTTTACCTGAGAAAGCAATAGCCTCGTCATCATTACAAAAAATCATATCAATACCATATTCTTCAATTTTTTCAAATTTATCTCTAAAACCCATCACAATTCCTGCATCTGAAAGAGACAAAGCTTTTGTAATTTTAGTATCTTTAATATTGTCTAAAACAGAAGTCACAGCATTAAAGTTTTCATCACTTGTTACCATGTATCCCTCAATATAGAATATTTTAGAATTTCTAATAGCATCAAGATTGATATCTAACGGACCTAAAAAGGCACTTATCCCAAGCATACTACTCATAGTTCTCTTTGCATCTGGAGTAACAAAAATTAAACATTTGCCTGTTGGTAGATCGCATTCTTCTTTGCTAAATCCAATATGTTCTACACCTGCAACTTTTAAACTATCAAGATATTTATGACCATCTTCGTCATCAGATACTCTGCACACATGGTGACAAATAGAACCATAATTTGATGCAGCTACAAGAGAATTTGTAGCAGAACCTCCACAATCTGAAACTGACTCTGCATTCATTTCTTTTAATTTTTTAACAATCAGAGATTGTTCTTCGGCTGAAGTAAGAGTCATAGAGTCTGCCTCTAAACCAATAGCTACTAAAAAATCATGTTCAACCATATATTGTGTATCTACTAGCGCATTACCTATTGCGCAAATGTCATATTTCATCTTTATATTCCTTTCCTTAAGATTTTTTTAACTATATCTATTGTATTCTTAATTTCTTTATTAGTATGTTTTGTTGAAATAAAACCAGCTTCAAACTTTGATGGCGCAAAGTAAATACCATTTCTAATACATGCATTCAAAAAGTTTTTAAAATACATGTCATTAGATTTAACAACATCCTTAAGATTTTGAGGAAGTTCTTTTGAAAAAAAGAATCCAAACATTCCACCTATCTGATTAGTTGAGATAGAAATATTATTTGCATAAAAAATTGTTTTCATTTCTTTTAGTAATTTCTTAGCCTTGTTTTCAAGAGCATCGTAAGGATTTTTTGAAATAAGTAACTTAATGAGTGCTGATCCTGCTGCCATAGCTAACGGATTTCCGGATAATGTTCCAGCTTGATAAACAGGACCATCAGGAGCAAGGTGATTCATAATTTCTGCTCTTCCTCCAAATGCGCCAACTGGAAGGCCACCACCAATTACTTTACCTAAGGTTGTTAAGTCAGGCTGAATTTTATATATTTCCTGAGCTCCACCAAGTGACACCCTTAATCCAGTCATTACCTCATCAAAAATTAGTAAGGATTTATTTTCCTTTGTTTTATTTCTAATGAGCTTTAAAAATGATTTTTCTGAAGGGATAAAACCCATATTGCCAGCTATAGGCTCAATTATCACAGCAGCGAGATCATCTTTAACTTTTTCAAAGACTCTTAAAAAATCTTCTTGATTATTAAACTCACAACTTAAAGTTTGTTTAGCAAGCTGTGGTGGAACTCCTGGAGAATCTGGAAGTCCAAATGTTGAAATACCAGACCCAGCCTTTATTAATAGTGAATCAACATGACCATGGTAACAGCCGTCGAATTTAATTATTTTATTTCTTTTAGTGAAGCCTCTTGCAAGTCTAATAGCGCTCATCGTTGCTTCAGTTCCAGAGTTAACCATTCTAATTTTTTCAATTGATGGGAAACATTGCTTTATAAGTTCAGCTGTTTCTGATTCAATTTTTGTTGGCGCCCCATAGCTTGTACCTAATTCTAATTGTTTTGAAATTGCTTTTATTATTGTTGGATGAGAATGCCCCATAATCATCGGTCCCCATGAGCCAATGTAATCAATGTAAGCATTATCATCTGCATCAAAAACATATGCTCCCTTAGCTTTTTTAAAGAAAATAGGGTTACCTTCTATATTCTTAAAAGCTCTTACAGGCGAATTTACACCTCCAGGTAGATGTTTTTTAGCCTCTGAAAAAAATTTTATAGAATTATCTATTTTGTTCATATCTTTAGTTCTTCTGAAAAGCTTTCAACTTTACTCCAGTTAGTGAATTCAAATGATTTAGATAAATCTGTTGGACCATTCGTTATCCACATAATCAATCTAATTG
>CABXXT010000027.1 GCA_902516285.1 uncultured SAR86 cluster bacterium | reverse complement strand
AAAAATTCATATGCCCTAAGTTTTTCTTTATCTGATGGTACTGTAACAACTACTAAAGATATTACTGTTGCTGTAACTAATGTTAATGATGTTGCACCAGTAATAACATCTTCAGCGACTTTTACATCAGCTGAAAATCAAACCACCGTTGGGTCCATAAGTGCTACTGATATAGAGGGCGATGCGTTAACTTATTCAATATCTGGATCTGATTTACAAATTTCCAATTCAGGGGTTGTGTCTTTTATATCAGCACCAGATTATGAAACAAAATCATCATATACTGCTATTGTAACTGTAAGTGATGGTGTGAATTCAACTACTCAAACAATAACCGTTACTATTTCAGACATTTATGAAGTAATTCCTGGTTACTCAATACCTAAGAATATCAAAGTTATAGAAACCGAATAATTATGAATATGAACAATAAAAAAATATTTCTATTAACCTTTACACTTTCATCATTCTTATTTGCCACCGACTATGATGATGATACTTTTGATAATTATATTTCAGGCCAAGGAGCTAATGATGCGTTATCTCTTGCAAGTACAATAATATGTTATATGTCAAATACTGGTGCAAGTGTTCTTACAAACGCTGGTGATTACAAAGCAGCAATATATGCTGATGAATGTGAAACAGCCGATGCATCATCAAGTGGTTCTTCGGGTGCAGCTGCTGCAAAACCAAAATCTGCTAACTCTGCATCAACATCCTCATCAAGTGGTACTGCAGCTAATACTGTAAGTGCTAAGGATGTAGATATTATGATTCTAAATTCAAAATTAGCCTCTGTTGGTGCAACCCAAGATGTATCAGCATGGCTTATAAATGATGAGCCCTATGATGAAGATAATTTTGAACCAAAATATATTATGTATATCAATCATAAACAAACTGCTGGTGTATCTGATGAAAATCCTTTTGGTAATTTTTCAATGAAATTCCAAGGTTTGACACTAGATAATGATCCGGCAGAAATGCCATCATATTTTGATGATTACTATAAAGGCTATTTAGCAAGAGATGGTCAAGAAGTTACGTTGGGTAGATTAGATGCAACCGGAAATACTATAAAGTTTAAAAACTTTTCATCAAATGGTGAAGATAATTTAGTTGCTAACTTTTCTGATAATGGAGATGTATCAGGTGTATATACAAGATTCACTGGTACATATGACGTAAATACAGATTCAAATGTTGATTTTTTTGGTGAATTTGGTTTTTCTAAAAGTAAAGCTTCAAAAACCTATTGCACAAAAATGACTGCTCTATATAAGATTAATAGCTGGGAATTTAACGAAGAAACTGGCTTACCTGACATGACAGCATACACTCCAACAGGAACAATACTTACAGATCTTGCTAATCAAGGTTGGGATACAGAAGAGATTTGCTATTCAACTGATGCTGAAAAAGCAATCAGAAATATTTGGCAATATGGAGTCTATAATGATGATGGCTCACGATATAATCTAACAAACCAAGCGATACCAATTAGAACAACAGTTAGTGTTAATGGGGAAGATGAAGAAGCATATGGCTTTGCAGGATATTGGGGTGTATGGATTGATGATACTTTTAAATCATATTTCGCATCTGATCAAAAGTGGACACCTGATACAGGTGAAGATAGCGATGCAAATACGGAATACACCGTAACTTCGAAAGACATTATCATAGAAAGAACTGATAAATCATATCTTGCTTTAAATGAAATTGATGGATTAACTTTAAGTTTCTATGCAAATGATGATTGGTGGAGTACTGAATTTAAAAATCTTGGATTCAAAGGTAGCGTTGATAGAACTGATAGAATTACTTTTAAAAACTCTTATGGAATATTAACTGATTATGAAGATGGTGATCCATTAAAACCTAGATCTTATACCATGTATGGAACACATGATGGACAAGCTACATTTAATTTTAATCTTTCTGGTGCGAAATTAGATAAAGATAATCTAATCAAATTAATAAGAGATGAATCCGATAATGGCACACCATTAAATTTTGGATTTGAGTTAGCTAGCATCCCTAGGGATTGGGTTGATAGAGATACAGGATACATATATATGTATATTTGTTCAGGAACATCGATTACATGGAGTGGTACACCAGGTTTTAATGACCCAATTGTATCTGGTGATCAAGAATGTCTAAGACTAGAAGTTAGAAGGGCAAAAATTAATACAACCAATGAAGATAATCCAACAATGACTTTAACAAACGGAGATCAAAT
>CABXXT010000026.1 GCA_902516285.1 uncultured SAR86 cluster bacterium | reverse complement strand
GGTTTAATTGGATCTGTGAACAATATTCTCTCTACAAATATATTTTTATCTAAAATAAGTTCCTCACCAATTTCAGATCTGAATAACTTAAATATTTTTGTACCAATTTTTGGCCATTGATCCCAACTTAGAGGAACAGTCATGCCTTCCATAAATGTTATTGATTTAACAAGTAATGGATTATGTCTTGCATACTTTAAACCTAAAGCACATCCCCAATCATGAATTACCAAATGAATAGGTGTCATAATGTTTAGATTTTTTATAAGCTCAGATAAATATTTATAGTGACCTTTAAAATTATAATCTTTGTTATCAATACCTTCTAATTTGTCTGAATCTCCCATGCCTATTAAATCTGGGACAATCACTCTATATTTATCTATAAAGTGAGGAGCTATGTTTCTCCATAAAAATGATGAGGTAGGATTACCATGGATAAAAATTAATGTTTCACCATTACCTTCATCAATAAAGGCCATTTGTTTATTATTTATACTTAATGATTTTTTATTGATGTACATATAATTCTTAATTTATTTGAATGATATTATAATATTAATTATGTATTCAGTAAGAGCATCAAATAAATTTAATTTTCCTAAAGATAAAGTCCTTGAGATAATCAGAGAACCAGGACATTTAAAAAAGTTCCATCCTTTTTGTTTGAGTAATGAAGCATTGAATTGGCCTGGTGAAGGATCATCAGATAAATTAGTTTATTTAAATGGGGTTACATATATCAGAAATTTTTATAATTGGTCTGATAACGGATTTGATTTAAATATTGGAGGTTCTAAAAGAAAGTCTACTGTTAATTGGATTGTTGAAGGTGATGATAAAAAGTCATCTTTAACCGTTATTATTCATCCTCATCTTTTATATAAATACTCAATTACTAGATGGTTTGTCTGGAACTTCTTTGCTAAATATATGGTCCAGTCGTATATAAATCATGTTATGAAGGGTTTTACGTACTATATTAATACTGGTTATACAGTTCATAAAAATCAGTTTGGTGAACATCAATGGTTTTCATAGATATATCTAGATATCATTATTAAACATAATATATATTATGCGAATATAGTTATATGAAGCTATACCTCACCTTCTATGTTAAATTGTTAAATAGAGTATTTAAATTGGGGTATATTTAGATTATTTCATCATTTCTGTTAAAAATACATTAACAGAATCTCTTTTTTCTCTTTTAGCTTCATCTAATGGAGTAGCACCCCATCTATCTCTTACATATAAGGGATGTCCATGAAAAACTAAATATTTTACTGCATCTAAGCTCCCTTCTGCAGCTGCAAGATGAAGAGCAGTTCTTGAGTCATAGTCACCAGCATGAACAGGAACACCTTGCGCTACCAACTGACGAATTCCATTAACATCATTTTCAGCTGCTGCAAAAAGTAATTCGATAACTAATGATTCATTCTCATAAGCTGCAAATTCGTCAGTATTACCATCTTTATCTTCTATGTAATGAAGCGGTTCAGTGTACTCAATATTTAGTTTATTAAATATATCTACAATTTCATTATGGCCATTATTTTTTGCATCAGATATAGGATAACCACCCCATCTGTCAGGAATAGGCTGAACACCTTCATTTAATAGAAAATTTACAACTTCGATATGTCCCTCAGCTGATGCTAAATGCAATGGAGTTCTTCTATCGTAATCACCAACTTCTAAGTTTCTTTGACTGCTTACCAATCGTTCTAAAGTTCTTATACTACCATTGCTAGCTGCCCAAATTGCTTCAGCACAATTATTTGCTCTCCATCTTGCGATTGGTAGTCTAGGATCAATTCGCTTTGTATCAGTCATAGTTCCATCAAAAAGATGGACTAGATATTTTTCTGTAATTTCTTTTGCAACCTCAAGTCCTCTTATGCTATTTCCAACAAGATCTAATCTCGGTGAAAAAATACAAATACCCATTAACTGAGGAACAACTAAAAATATCCCACCTCCTACACCACTCTTTGCGGGTAATCCAATATCTTGAAAAAATTCGCCACTGCCATTGTACATCCCAGCCATTTGCATTACAGGCAAACAACTTCTTACAGTTCTTTGGCTTAAAACACGATCTTGTGTAACTGGACATACTCCACTATTTGCAAGAGTAGCCGCAGCCATAGCAATATCTTTTGCAGTCATCTCTAATGAACATAAACTAAAATATAGTTTCAAAGCATTTGTTACGCCAGGTTCAACATGAAAATCAAACTCATATTCACTATCTTTATGTTTATCTTCTTCAATCTCAGTTCCAGAATGGGGAAGATTTCCAGTAGCCATTAATAAAAAACCAGTTGCAATATTGTTATAACCTGTGAAATTCTCCTGCCTTGCAACATTTTTATTAAATCTAGGCATATCAATTTTAGATGTTTTTTCTATTTTTTGTCCTCGATAATAGGCTGCATCCTTTGGTTTAAACCAACCAATTAATCTTCCAAATTCTTCCCTTATATATTGGAGCCTTTCAGTTGGCGAATCTTCTGGATTTATTAACCCCGTTGTCATAATTGCACCTGCGTTTACCATTGGATTAAAAGGAACGCGATCATTTGGCTTTAAACTACTTCCACCCATATTTCTAGTCATCAAAGTTAAATCATCAAATTGTCTCCCAGAAGGTTCTGCACTTACATGATTACTAACCTTTTCTAATCCTAATTTTTCTAAAGCAATACAATAGTTAAATGGTTTTACCATTGACTGAATTGAAAAATCCACATTTGACTCTCCGCGCTGATATACTTGACCATCTGTCGTAACTATAGCTATACCAAATTGTTCAGGGTCA
>CABXXT010000025.1 GCA_902516285.1 uncultured SAR86 cluster bacterium | reverse complement strand
GACAAATGTATTTTAGTAGGGCAAGTAAGCATCTATTCACAAAGAGGCGATTATCAAATAATTGTTAAATCACTAGAACAATCAGGTTTTGGCAATTTAATGCAAAAATTTGAGGCTTTAAAAAATAAACTAGATCATGAAGGTCTTTTTGACAAAAATATTAAACTGAAAATCCCCACCTCACCAAAGCATACTTGTATTGTTACCTCATCATCAACTGCAGCATTTCAAGATATTATATCTACGGTGAAAAGAAGAGCTCCAAATTCTCAAATCTCTTTAAGCGAAGCAATGGTGCAAGGTGATAATGCACATATTTCAATTATTAATGCTTTGAATAGGGTAATGAACTTCAATGAGAAAAACCCTTCAAATAGTATTGATCTTGTAGTTTTGTCCAGAGGTGGTGGATCAATTGAGGATCTATGGTGTTTTAATAATGAAGAACTAGCCAGAGAAATATTTTCGTATCCTATACCATTAATTTCTGCAGTTGGCCATGAGATAGATTTTACAATTTGTGATTTTGTTGCAGATATAAGAGTTCCAACACCAACTGCTTCTGCTGAATTAATAACCGAGCACAACTTTAAACTTTTTGATAATTTAGTAATGTTAAAAAATAATATTATAAAAAATTTCGAAAGATACTTGAATGATATGAGTCAATCCATTGAGTTCAGCAGGTCTAAACTAAAAAGTCCTTCAGCACTTCTAAGAGAAAAGTCTCAGCGACTTGATAATTATGAATTAAGATTACAAAAAGATCAGATTGCAGTATTTTCAAGAAAGACAAACTTTATTAAAAATTTTAAATCAGCAATTGATTACCATAATCCAATTTTAAAAGTGAATAAAAAATCGGATGATTTAGGCTCATTATTTAATAATCTTCAAAGACTTATTAAAACTAAAGTTAAATCTTCAAAAAAAGAAATTTATAAATATCATAAAAACTTAGAAATACTGAGTCCTTTATCAATTTTAGAAAGAGGTTACTCTATTTTGATGTCGAATAACGGAGTTGCTGTTAAATCCTCAAACGAGGTAAAGCAAGGAGAAAAACTTTCTGCAAAATTAAGCAAAGGATCAATTTCAGTTGAAGTGAAAGAAAAACATGAATAAATTTAAACTTATTGCATGCATTTTATTGGTCTCCTTCGCATATGCTTCAGATTTTAAATTATCAGGAGATCCAGGAGAGATATTTGCGTTAAGGTTTGATAAAGAGAGATTTAATGACTATATGATAATTGACAGAGATGGTAACAAATTTGTGCTTGTGCCACTACCATTTAACAAGCAAGGCTCTTTTGTTGAAATTAATGGTATAAAAATTTTTGTTAATGAAAAAAATTTTGGTGAATCAAGAATTAATGTAGATTCTTCCATGGTTACATTAAGCAAAGAAAATCAAGAAAGGACAAAAAAAGAATCTGAAATAATTAATAAGGCATTAAAAAAGTTTTCACGAATTCATAAATCGGACTTGAATTTCAAAATGCCACTTAATGGAATTATTTCAAGCAGATATGGAAAGAAAAGATTCATAAATGGGTTGCCTAGATCTCCACACTTAGCTCTAGATATTGCAGCACCATCTGGAACAGAGATCTTTGCTCCTGAAAGTGGAACAGTTATATTAGTTGGAAATTTTTTTTACTCAGGAAATTACTTAATTATTGATCATGGTTTTGGACTCTTATCATCTTATAGCCACTTATCAAAAGTAAATGTGAATTTGGATGAGTACGTTGATCAGGGAAAAAAAATTGGTGAAGTAGGAGCCACTGGTAGGGTTACAGGACCACATTTACATTGGAGCATATATTTAAACAAAACAAGAATTAATCCAGAGTCACTTATAGTTGAAAACTATCTAGATAGTATTCTTTAGTTCAATGTAAATCGTATTTAACGAATCCTTCGTTTGCGGCCTAAACAATGAAACTGCTATCTCGCCATTTGGATTTATAAAATATGTTGCTGGAACAGCAGGTGGAGTTGCAATTCCCCATATATCTCTCGGATGAGTCACCAAAGAAGGAACTTTGATATTAAATCTTTTTGCAATTGGTTTTAATTCATCAATCTCAAGCTCATCAAAATTAAAGGTATAAACCTTAATATTTTTATTTTCTGCTGCAAAATCATTGAGTTCAGGTATTTCTTTAATACAAGGTGCACACCAATCGGCCCAATAATTAATTAATATCCAATTACCATTTAAATCATTTATATTTGTATTGGACCCATTAAAAACTTCAATATCATTTCTTTGACAACTCACAAGAACCAATATACAAAAAAGTTGTATAATCTTTGCTTTCTTTAAATACATAATATTAATAATACTTTAAAAGTGGATATGGATAAGAATTTTTTGTTAATTTTATTTTATTCTGCATCTGGTGCAGTTAAAAATTTGGCACATGCGATAGCGGATGGCGCTGAAGATGAGGGCATTATAGTAAAGTTAAGAACAGTTCCAAAAATTTCATCAAATACTGAAAAGATAGAAAGTAATCTCTCAAAAAAAGGTGAAATATATTGCACAAAAGATGATTTAATAAACTGTAGTGGTATTGCATTGGGTTCTCCAACTAGATTTGGATCCATGGCTTCAGCAATGAAATATTTTTTAGACTCAACTGGCGATTTGTGGGCAACAAATTCATTAGAAGGTAAGCCCGGTATTGCATTCACATCAACAAGTTCAATGCATGGTGGTCAAGAAATAACTCTTTTTAATTTAATTACTTATATGCTTCATCATGGAATGATTATCCTAGGAACTCCCTACTCTGTTCCAGAGCTCAACAAAACCAATTCAGGTGGAACACCTTATGGACCAACCCATGTTGAAAATAGCAATTCATCATCTGAACTGACAAAAGATGAGTATGAAATTGCAAGAAAAACAGGTGTTC
>CABXXT010000024.1 GCA_902516285.1 uncultured SAR86 cluster bacterium | reverse complement strand
CTTCAGTGAAATCATCATATCTAGACAAATACCCATCTTCATCAGCAATATTTGAGATATAGGCTTCAATTATAGAATTATCCATCTCTACACCTAAACGCATATTAGCTAATCCATATGAAGGTAAAACTTCTCTAATGTCTGAACCTGATGAAACATTTTCGAAAGTACTAAATCTATCTCCAACAAACGAATAATCTATATTTAAAAATCCTGGCAGACCCATAAGAACTATGTCTCTATCTAATGATAAATAATATGAGGTCTTTGGCATATTAGATAATCTATTACCAGCATTAGCAGTTAAAACACCTCCATCTCCAAAATAATCTTCAGATAATGTAGGATCATTTGAATTAAAATATGCAGTAACAGACGTAACATCGTTAATAAGATAGGTTATATCTAATTCAAAACCTGTAATTTCTGCATCGCCGATATTATCTACATAAGCTACACCTGCTAAATCAGGATTATAAGCGGTCGTTTGAAAATCATACCAATCCATTTGATAGTAGGCGGCATTTAAAATTAGCTTTCCATCATTCAATGTTGATTTCACACCAAATTCTAAACTTTCAAGATAATCAGCATCATATTCAAGAGGAACCTGACCTCTTCGGTCTGCTCTAACTCGGTTCACTCCTGCTGGTCTAAATCCTTCAGTGTAATTTCCGTAAACCATAACATCATCTTTTATGTAATGCTTAAGATTTATTTTTGGAACAACTCCTGACTCTGTTGCTGAGAATCTTCCATTTATTCCACCAGATGAGTATGAGTAACTTCCGTAATAACCATCACTGGATACCAAGTCTGTGGTATGTTCATAATCTCTAAAACCAAGGGTGAGAGATGTTTTTTCACTCAAGTCAAAATATGCTTCACCAAAAATTGCTTCAGTTTTAGTCTCTCTATCTAAATCAGCTTCCCACCAAAAGCCATTTGTATGTGTACTACCTGGTTGTATATAGTCAACATCAGTTACTTTATCGCTTGATTCCTTAAAGGCACCAAGAACCCAACTAAAGCCTGAATCACTGCTAGACTGAATTCTGAATTCAGTGGCTGTTCTTTGAATATCATTAGTTTGTGCATAAGACATTCTTGGATCTCTACAATTAGAAATATTTCCATAATAGTAATAATCGTAATAGTCACATACATATGATGGATAAGCAGCATAATAGTAATACTCTACATAACTTGAATAGTCATAAGTATATGCCGTATCTCTCTCGAAGATAGAAGAGGTAAGCACAAAATCTATATCATCATTTATATTTCCACTTAGAGTTGCAGAGATTTGGTCAAACTCATCTTCATAAGTTTCAGGAGTAAACCTTGTATTGGTTCTTGCAGGCATTGCCTTGCTTTGATCATCTGTAAGAACATCAGCTTCATATGATCCTGAATATGTAGAATCTTGATTTAAAAAAGAAAGATCTAAGTTAATATTATCAAAATCAGTTGATAATCTTAATCTACTTCCTTTTTTGTCATACTCGTTATAATCATCCTTTGCAACATTGTATGGCGCAGTATAATTATCAATTGTGTAATTAATGCCATAGTTTTGATAGGTATATGTCGCTCTCTGATTATCTATCCACCCACCATCTTGTACATCATATGTACTTAATCTTGCTGCAAAATTTGAGCCTAATGGGATATTTACAAATGCTTCAAGAGATTGATCATTTCCACCATCAGTTATTGATCCATATTCAGCATCGAACCCATAATCAATTGATGAAGGATCTGGTTTCTTAGTAATAATTTTAATATTGCCTGAGGTAGAGCTTGAGCCATAAAGTGTACCTTGAGGACCCATTAATACTTCTACCCTTTCAACATCATATACATGCAAATCAGGCGTCAGACTTGCAGCGGTCAATGGCTGTTCATCTAAATACAGTGCTGCAGTTGCTTCAGTTCCAGCATAACTGTTCATGGCTGAGCCATCAGAAACTCCTCTTATATAAAAATTAGATTTGCCTGGGCCAACATTTTCAAAAGTAACAGCTGGTGATAAATTGGCGATATCCTCAAGACCTTTTACATTCTTTCTTTCAAGATCAGCTGCAGAAATAGCTTGCACACTCATAGCAACATCTTGTATACGCTGTTCTTTTTTAGAGGCAGTAACCACAATTTCTTCAATCTCATCGTCTTGAGCATTAACAGTATTAGAGGATATGCCTATTCCAATGGAAAACAAGCCAAGACATGACAATGCATAATTATTATCTTTAAATATATCTCTAAGTATCTCTGTTACAGGATCACGTTTTTTTTCGAATAAAGGTTTAAGTTGAATAGATGGCATAAAAATTTCCCCTAAAATTTAATGTTCATAAACTATATGTTTTAATAATACCTTTATTGGTCATGATTTCAAGGCTAATTTTAATTAAACAGCCTTTCTAAAAGTAATTCATTGCCCCACAAGTTACTTTTTGATTCACATAATTGAATATCTATTTCACTTTGCAGATTTGATCTGCAGAATCCTGCATTATCTTCACTTCCAGGCCAAGAATGACCTTTATCCATATTTAACAAACTTATTATTTTTACATCATCATCACAACCAGTATGGATTTTTTCTTGAATTAAATTATGAGTATTAATTGTATTAGATTCTAAATTGGTGCAGTTAAAACTTGTTTTCCAGTTATTTACAATGTCTGTTAAAGGTGTATAAAAATATTTATCAAATGACACTACATCAAAGGGTGGTACTACATCATCTTTAAAGCCAGCATAAATAATATAATTGACAGGACCCTTTGGTTTGCATGCTAATCCATATTGAGGTGAACCAACTACGTTTATAACGCCTTTAATTAAGTCAGGGTACTCACATCCCAATGCATGTGCCATTTTACCTCCATTGCTCATACCAACAACGTATATGTCATCTATATCAAATTTGTCTTTTACACTTAAAATTATGTCTTTTATAAAGCCAATATCATCACCACAGCTTGTCCAAGCACATCTTCCAGCATCAGTGCCTATACAATTTTCGTATTTTGCATATACAACAGCGTCAACTGCACATGTTTCTCCATTGGGTGTCTGTGTTTTAGAACCTGTAAGATCATTCCAGGACGAAATATAATTTGAAGTAATCTGGCCTCTAAAAAGACTTTTTTCAAAAAAATATGAGCCTTGTGGATATACTGCAATAAAATTATATTTATCAGCCATTAAGTTAAAGCCTCCTGTTGTCTCTATTTCA
>CABXXT010000023.1 GCA_902516285.1 uncultured SAR86 cluster bacterium | reverse complement strand
AAATCTCCAACAGCCTCATTTTTTTATACT
Organism: uncultured SAR86 cluster bacterium; assembly: GCA_902516285.1. Taxonomy (GTDB): domain Bacteria; phylum Pseudomonadota; class Gammaproteobacteria; order Magnimaribacterales; family D2472; genus SAR86A. Next base: position 3,435 of record CABXXT010000023.1, on the reverse strand, counting down.
GAATACATTGTAGATGATAATAAAAATAGACCAATCATATTTAGTTTTAATGGTGGTCCAGGATCTGCATCATTATGGCTTCATGTTGGTGTATTAGGACCAAAGATTGTAAAAGTTCCAAGTAACGCTGATGATGATGGTTCGCCACCCTTCAAGATTGTAGATAATAGTCAATCGCCATTAAGTGATGCGGATTTAGTATTTATTGACCCTGTTGGAACTGGATATAGCAGGGCGGTAGGGTGTCATAAACCTGAAGAATTTTGGGGTGTAAATGAAGATCCTAAAATAATTGCCGAGTTCATAAGAAGATGGATATCGGATAACAATAGATGGAATTCTCCAAGATATATTCTTGGAGAAAGTTATGGAGGTATAAGAGGTCCATTACTTGTGTCTGAACTTAGATCGGGTTCAATTACTCCAATAGAAATAAACGGTCTCTTGCTTGTTTCACCAGCGTCTGATTACCAATATTTAACCTTTCACCCTGGCAATAATAGTCCACACTATGGTTTTTTACCTTCATATGCGGCAACTGCCTATTATCACAATAAGGTAAATACAAATAGATCTCTTCAAGAATTTTATGAAGACTCAAAAGAATTTAGTTTAAATGAATATGGACCAGCTCTTCTCAAAGGATCTAGATTATCTAAAACTAGATCAAATGAACTTATTGAAAAATTTTCATTTTATACAGGTCTTAGTAAACAATTTGTTGAGGATTTTAATATGCGTGTTGACCCATCCAGCTTTCGAAAAGAGCTTTTAAGAGATGAGGGATTTTCGGTAGGAAGACTAGATTCAAGATATAAAAATTCTGATTATATAGATGGTGGGCAATATTCTGATACTGATGTATCTGCAGAAGGGTTCATGTCTGCTTATGTTTCAGCACTTCATACTTGGTTTAGTGAAATCGGTGTTGATATGAAAATGTTATATAAAAGTAGTGACTCAAAACTGTTTAATAGTTGGAAACACCCACAAAAGTGGAAAGGTAATGATTTTGGGTATGTAAATACAGTTCCACATATTGCAAAAGCACAAAGATATAATAAAGACTTTAAAGTATATGTCTCATGTGGTATTTATGATTTAGCAACACCTTGTTTTACAGCTGAAAATTTCATGAACGATAACTCAATTGATATGAACAGAGTAATTTTCTCTGAATTCGAAGCTGGACACATGATGTATAATCATCAACCATCATTTGATAAATTTATCAAAGAAGTTACGAACTTTATTAAATAACGAAAATTTATGAAAAACTTAGTAATAGTCTCATTTCCAGCAAAAGAAACTATGATGAATGAGCTAAAAGAAACTTTAAAGCAGGCATTACCTGATACTAGAGCATTCAATGGATGTATTTCTGTTGATACATATATAGATGAAGAACATAATACAATTCATTTAATTGAAGATTGGGAAACGTTAGAACATCAAAAACAATATTTAAACTGGAGAGTTGAAACAGGATTATTAGATGTGCTTGAACCCTTGCTTGTTGATGGAGCAAAAAGTCTTAAGGCCACTATTTGTGGCCCTAAAATATTTGATATTTAACTATTGTTTATTCTGTCTAAGATTTACTCGAAGTTTACTCTTTAACCCAAACTAATAGTAATTGAAAGATTACAACAAAAGCATGAAATGCTGATTGAATTGCTCCACCAATAACTGCTGGAGAATCTGCAATTACAGCTAATCTATCTCCAGAGGCTGCGCCCATTTCTAGAAGCTGCGCGACGTAAGATCCTAAAATTCCACCACCTATTTGGCTAGTATTAAAGAATAATAATCCTACAAATAAGCAAAAAATAGATGTAAATACTTTACCTAGTAGTGGTGCGTTATCTTGTTGTCGAACATTATTCGCCATTCGAAAGCCTAACCATGTAAATAAAACCATTCCAACAAAATACATAGCATTAGATATAAATGCTAGATACATTAGATTTAATATTTGATATTCAGTCATAATTTCTCCCATATAAATATATATAACTTATTTAATTCTATATCGTTCAAAAACTTGATTCAAATATATTTATTTAAACATTACTAGTCTAATGAAACTTTTTGACTAGTACCTAAACCAGCTCCATAAACAATAGCATTTAACCATAATCTATTAGTTCCCAGCGATGAACCACGAAAATTTGGTTCGCCAGAAAATAATATGATTTGACCCTCACCAAATTTTTCACGAGTTAAATATGCTGAGTTTGCAATTCTTTGAGCTGCTTCTGGCCAAACTAATCCACTCATTCTTACATTAATATCTTTACCAGATGGAATCGTTGACCAATTTATCTTATTAACATCAATATTATTTATGGAATCAATAATTTCACCAACTCTTACTGCAGCTTGTGAGTTTCTAGCAGTCATTAGCACTGGAGAATCTCCATATAAAACTGGTAATAATTTTGTTGACCCAAATGTTAGCCAATGTTTTTGATCTGTACGCGCACTAACAAAGGATCCAGATGGCATGAATAAGGATTGCCATTTATCACGACTTTCAAGATCTTCTTTTGATAAAGTATTTTCTATTAATTCCCATGGATAAGATATATCAGTATCAACTTTATTACTATGTGTTTTTTTATAATCAATCTCATCACTTAATGAATATATTTCTCTCTGTAAATCTATATTGAAATCTCGAGAATTATCAAACGTATGTTGAATTAATTTTACATTGCCAATTCCATTTTCGCTTGCTATTGACCTTGCACTTCTATTGTGTGCAACTAAAGTTCCGCCATTTTTTACCCAATTTGATAATGTATTCATGTTAGTTTCAGACAAAGAGCTTCCACTTGGAATAACTATAGTGTTATATCTATCTAAATCAGCATAATTAATAATTGATTTATTTATTTGGCTATGGCGAATACCTAAATGGTGATCTATTGACCATAAACTTACACCAACATCATATGAATTGAATCCTTCATGACTTAATATTGCTATTTGAGGTCTTTCCAATAAATTAAAGTGCTCACCACCCCAATCTGGTAATTCCTCAGGACCAAAACCTGATGCAATTGATACAACTGATATATCTAAGTTATATGCTATCTCTTCAATTATTTCATACAGTGAATCCACTAAAGGATTATCCATAGCTATAACTACAACACTTCCTCTTGATAGTTTGTGTCCTGATAATAAAGTTTCTTTATTGATTACTCTTACCTGAATCCCAAGCTCCATAAGACGGGCAGCAAAAGCCACTGAACGATCATCATTTCCATCAACAGACCACATAAGAGCATCACTATTTATTTCATATTTAACTAGATCGGATTCCCATTTTACTAAATTAGAATTTATGTTTTCAGGAACGGTAATGGCAGGTAAGCCATACATCATGGATAAATTAAATGCAGTTGTGTCATACATAATTGATGAGCC
>CABXXT010000022.1 GCA_902516285.1 uncultured SAR86 cluster bacterium | reverse complement strand
TATTGTTGAGGATATAATTACAGAATTTTCAATGATTAAAGAAATTGAAATACTTTCACGACAATCATGTTTTGATTTTAGAGATAAAAATTATTCAATAGAAAAGTTTAAAAATGAATTTGATCTTGATTATATTGTTTCTGGCAGTATTAGAGTTGTTGGTGATCGATTAAGAATTTCAGTTGAACTTTCAGAAATTAGCGACGGTAATGTTATTTGGGCAAGTAAATATGACAGAGTTAAGGAAGATATTTTTGATATACAAGATGAGATTGTAAGAAAAATTACTATATCATTAATTGGAGAGATTGAGCTATCTAGCTTGGAAAGAGCTAAAAGGAAACCTACAGAAAATATGAATTCATATGAATGCTTGCTTAAAGGGAAGGAATTGCATCATAAGTTTACTAAAAAGGATAATGAAGAAAGCTTATTAGCTTTAGATGCATCTATTAAGGCAGATAATAATAACTCTCAAGCATATGCATGGAAAGCTTGTGCTCTAGGTCAAGCTTACGGAAGAGGTTATCAGGATGATACTGATAAGTTAATTGTTGAAATTATGGATAATATTAATAAGGCTGTTGAGCTCAATAATAATGACTTTGAAGCTCATAGAATGTTAGCTGAAGTTCATTTATCTCTTCATGATTTTGAAAAAGCTCTAGATCATGGCTCAAAAGCTTTTCAGCTTAATCCAAATGATCCACGTGTATCGTCTGTATATGGTGAAATTTTAATTAGAATTAATAAATTTGATGATGGAATACTGTTACTTGAAAAAGCTTATGAGTTAGATCCTATTCCGCAGGGTCAAAGCACTTCTGATAGACGCTTATGTGCATTACTGACAGGTTATTATTTAGCAAATGACTTTGAAAAATGTGACGAACTTATAAATAAAATTGTAGATATAGATTTTAAATCATGGTTATTAGCAATAGATATATTTGATAAAAATGATAAAGAGCCTAGTAAAAGCTGGTTTACTAAAGGATTAACAAAATTTAATGATTTAGATATCAGCCTAGAAGTTGACAGATTTCATTTAAACAATGAAACACTAACAAACAGTCTTATTAAGAAAGCAAAAAATTATATTTCTTGAATTTTTATTATCTTTTTAATTTTAATCAATAAAAACTGTATGTTCCTTTCCTTTATCAGTAACTCTTATTACTAAAAGATCACTACAAGACCCCTCTTCAAGCTCTGGTGCGTCCTCATCTCCACCATGAACCCAATCAGTTCTTTCAAACCAATATTCATCTTTTGTATATGTCTTCCATTTGCCTGTTGATTTAGATTGTGACTTTCCATCTAAAACATATACTACTGTTCCAGAAGCTGGATGAAAATGTTTTGGTACGGCGTTTTGATTACACGTTTTTCTTCTTTCAATATGTAAATCCATTTTGCCATCTAAATCAAAAATTTCTGACGATATTAATCCAGGAAATGAGCTAGTTGATTCCATATGATCGTCAGCAGATACTGATATAGATAAAATAAACGCAAACACTAGATTAGATATTAAAGTTTTTTTCATAAATTTCTCCTTTTTTATAATTTCATTTAAGCAGCAGTAAAGCCACCATCACATACATAAACCGAGCCAGAACAATTGGATGATTCATCTGAACCAAGAAATAATGCAAGATTAGCTATTTCTTCATTTGTTGAGTATCTATTTGTTGCAACCATACCATTTACCATGTCGACAACTGATGCAGGATCATCGGGATTTAATTGCTCACCTAATGAAGCCATCATTCTATTATCAACTGGGCCAGGTGCAAGAGCATTTACTCTTATATTCATGGGACCATTCTCTAAGCATGCAGTTTTTACCATGCCACAAACAGCATGTTTACTTGCAATATAGGGACATAATCCATTAAAACCTACTAACCCAGCTGTTGAGGCTACAGCAATGAATGATCCTGCTTTTTGTTTTTGCATTATGGGCATAGAATGTTTCATAAAAAGCCAAACACCAACAACATTTACATCTATAACATCATTAAACTCTTCAACTGTAAACTCTGTTAAAGGTTTAACAATACCCTCAGTTCCAGCATTAGCCATAACAATATCAACAGAACCAAATTTATCATTCGTAGTGTTAATTGAGTTTTTAATTGCCTCTTCATCTTTAGAATCAGCTATACAGTAAATTGCATTATCTGGATTACCTAGATTTGACATTAAGATGCTTAATTTTTCCTCAGATCTTCCAACCAGAGCTACATTAGCTCCTTCCTCTAAAAATCTTTTTGAAGTTGCTTCACCAATTCCGCCTGTAGCACCTGTAATAATTGCAGTTTTGTTCTCAAGTCTCATTTTAATAATTCTCTAATTTTTAAAAATAAAGTGTTTGATTTATATACCTAATATAATATCTACAAATTAAAGCTATGCAATCATATTAGTTAATTAATTATGATAGAATTTTAGAAAATTTACACACTCAATTATGTTATACGAAGATATATTAGATACTATTGGTAATACACCAGCTATCAAAATTAAAAATTTATCTCCTAAAGATATTAATATTTATGTTAAAGCTGAATTTTATAATCCAGCAAGTTCTGTAAAAGATAGATTAGCAAAAAATATTATTGAAGAAGCTGAAAAAAAATCATTACTTACTCCTGGACAAACTGTTGTAGAAGCGACAAGTGGTAACACTGGTGTTGGCTTAGCTTTAGTTTGCGCCTCAAAAAATTACCCCCTTATTGTGACAATGCCAGACAGTGCTTCAATTGAAAGAAGAAAATTAATGAGATTTTTGGGAGCTAAAGTTTTATTAACCCCTGCATCAGAGGGTGGAACAGGAGCTTATAAGAAAGCTCAAGACTTAGTTAGGGCCAATGGTTGGTTTTATGCAAGACAATTTGAAAACACAGCAAATGCAGATATACATGAACAAACTACAGGTATTGAAATTTTTAATGACTTTAAAGAAATGGGTTTAGATTATTTTGTATCAGGCTATGGGACTGGTGGAACTTTTACTGGTGTTGCAAGAGTATTGAAAGAGAAAATGCCAAAAACAAAGTTGATTATTACTGAACCTGATGTAGCGCCATTGTTAGCAAGCAATGTTACACAAGAAAGAGATGAGAATGGTTCTCCAATAGCATCTCACCCAAAATGGAATCCACATCCTATACAAGGTTGGACTACTGACTTTATTCCATTAGTTTTACAAGAATCTGTGGATAATGAATATATAGATGAAAATATTCCTGTCTCAGGTGACGATGGAATCTATTGGTCTAAAGAACTTGCTTCAAAAGAAGGAATTATTACTGGTGTATCTGGTGGATCAACATTTGCTGTTGCAATGAATGTAGCAAAAACAGCACCAAAGGGATCCACTATACTTTGTATGATTCCAGACACAGCTGAAAGATACATGTCTAGCATTTTATTTGATGATGTCAATTCAGAAATGAATGCAGATGAGCTTAAGTTATTTAAATCAGTTTAGTCTAAGACTTTAGCAGGAATACCAGCAACAGTTGTATTTGCTTCAACATCTTTTAAAACTAAGCTGCCAGCTGCTACCGTTGAATTTTCACCGATAACAATGTTACCAAGAATTGTACTAGATGCATAAATAGATGCACCATCCATAATCTTAGGATGTCTATCACCGCTCTCAATACCTCTTCCACCAAGAGTAACACCTTGATATATAGATACGTTTTTTCCTATTTTGGAAGTCTCACCAACTACAACACCTGTAGCATGATCAATCATTACCCCACCTGAGATTTCAGCAGCAGGGTGAATATCAACACCAAAAATCTCAGATGCCCTATTTTGAAAAAACAATGCCATTGTATGTCTTTCATTTTTCCACAAACAGTGTGCAGCTCTATAGGTGGCTAAACCCTGGAATCCTTTATAAAATAAAATTGGTGTTGAATAATATTTACATGCTGGGTCATTATTTTTAAAAAAAATCAGGTCACTAAGTAAATCATCTTCAATACCTTCACAGGTTTGAAATACATCGGTTATAAATTTTCTTATATCATTTGATGACAAAGCGTCACTATTTAATTTTGAGGCAAGAATAGCAGCTATAGATTCAATTAATGAATTTTTTGAAACTATTAGTTTATTTAAATACGGCTCTAGGGATGGTTCTGCGTTGATCCTTAGATTAACTTCTTCAACTATTTCATTCCAAATTTTGTTATTCATACGTATGTGTTTGAGGATTAAATTAGATAAATTATAACTATATTAATTAATCATTAATATATAAACCAAATCCTTCTTGTAAACCGATTATCTCATTAGTAGAATTTTTATCAGATGATAAATAAAAATCTTTAGCCTCTTTTTTAAAAAGTATGAAATTTAATAAATGGCATTGATCTTTATAGAGATCAGGCAGTGAGTGTTTTTTACAGAATTCTTTAAACTTACTTTTGAAGTATTTTGAATCATTGGGTTTATCTACCATATATTTTTTTGAGTCTATAATTTTTTTTAATTCTGCGGAAACCTTTCCAGGTATTTTTCCATAAAAGCCACATACAAGATCAATAAACTCTTTATTAAGATTTTTATATCTTTCTCCATCAAGAACATTTAATAGTGCCTGTGCTCCAATTATTTGTGAAGATGGAGTCACTAAAGGAACATACCCAACATCTGCTCTAATCTTAGGTATCTCATTAATAATATCCTTTAATTTATGACTTTTATTTATATCTGATAATTGTTTTTCTAGAATGCTTAACATACCACCTGGCACTTGATTAATTAACATATCTACATCTACACCTCTCATTGAACCTTCATATTTTTTATATTTTGGTCTTATTTTTTTAAAATAATCAGCAATCTCAGTTAATAATTCCATTTTGTACGGATTTTTATTAGATTCATAAATCATTGATATAAAGCTTTCTGTAGCCGTATGAGCATACAAATTACTAAAACTAGAAATAGATGTATCAATATTATCTATCCCTGCTTCATAAGCTTTAAAGTTTGTTGCATCTGAAAGTCCTGTAGTTGAGTGAGTATGTAAATGTATTGGTATAGTTAAATTCTTTTTTAATTTGGTAACTAATTCATAACAAGTTGAGGGACGAAGAAGTCCTGCCATATCTTTTATGGCTAAAGATTTAGCCCCCATATCTTCAATATTTTTTGCTAATTTCAACCAATATTTTTCGTTATGAACTGGGCTTGTTGTATAGCAAATTGTTCCTTGTGAGTTTTTGTTATGTTTATTTACATTTTTAATACATGATTGAATATTGTTAATATCATTTAGCGAATCAAAAATTCTAAAAATTGATATGCCCTCTTTTGAAGCATTTTCAATAAACATTGATATAACTGACTCATCAAATTGTTTATATCCAACTAGATTCTTTCCTCTTAATAGCATTTGCATTTTAGTTTTTTTAAGATTTTGTTTAAAAATTCTTAATCGATGCCATGGATCTTCATTTAAAAATCTTAGACAACAATCATATGTAGCACCTCCCCAAACTTCCAGTGAGGAATAGCCAACAGAATCAAGTCTTTCAAGAATTGGTAGCATGTCTGCTGTAATCATTCGGGTTGCAATTAAGGACTGTTGCCCATCTCTTAATACAACCTCAGTAATTGAAGGTTTT
>CABXXT010000021.1 GCA_902516285.1 uncultured SAR86 cluster bacterium | reverse complement strand
GATGTTAAGAATAGTTACGTCACCTTTAAAAAAGATGAAGCATGGTTGTTAGGCATAAAGATAGATCCTCCAGGATCACTTCAGGGACGAGATATAGACCCACTTAGAACACGAAAACTCTTACTTAAGAAAAGAGAAATTTTAGAACTACAAAGGCTTAAAAATGAGAAAGGTTTAACAATTATCATGACTTCAATATATTGGAAAGAGAATCATATTAAATGCGATATAGCTACTGGGAAAGGAAAGAAGATGCGTGATCAAAGACAAGACATCAAAAAAAGAGATTGGGAAAGAGAACAAGGCAGACTTCTTAAGCATGCCAAAAAATAACTCCCATCCAGCAAAAAACTTAGAGTAATACTGTATAATTCTCATCCCTATGGGGGCGAATAGGGTTCGACGTTTCTACTGGACTCCAAAGCGCATGCCAAGATTGTGGTAATTCTTGTAAAACATACTACAAAAAATTTAGTTGCAAATAACGACAACTACGCTTTAGCAGCTTAATGCTAACCGATGCCAGAATTGACTATGGTTTAAAGCATCGGCAAATCACATAGTCTAGCCAAGCTGTGTTGCTTGGACACAGTTTGGTTAAATTAATCAAGCTCGCTTTTATACCCTGCTCCTCGGGTCATAAAAGTTAAAAAGCCAATTGGGTGAGCTATGCATGTAGAAGTTAGGCTGAAGGATTAACGGACGCGGGTTCAATTCCCGCCGCCTCCACCATTAAATATATATATATTATTTACATATATGTTCAAATCCAATTAAAAGTAGTAATATCTAATGTATAGAAGATTTAAATAAATCGAATTTTATATTCAGGGAGCAAATTTATGAAAAATTCTAATGCATTTTATTGCCTATTTCTATCGACTTTTTTTATATTCAATTCAAGCATCTTATTTTCGCAAGAAGATGCTGAAACTGTTGAAGAAGTCATAGTTACCGGTTCATATATTAAAGGGAGTGCTACAGATGGTGCTTCTCCAGTGGAAATAATTAATAGAGAAACGATTGACGCCCTTAGTGCATCTACAGTTGCAGATATTACTGCAAATCTTGCTATTAATAACGGCTCTGAAAATCAAGTTGATTCATTTACAGTCGGAGGGGGGCAAGGTTCATCAAATGTTAATCTTCGTGGACTTGGATTAACTTCTACTTTGGTTTTATTAGATGGAAAAAGGCATACAACTGCTGGTATTCCTGCAAATGATGGAGCGGTTTACGTGAATACTAATGTTATTCCGGTTAACGCAATAGAAAGAGTTGAAGTTTTAAAGGAAGGTGCAGCGTCTGTTTATGGTTCTGATGCTGTTGCAGGAGTTGTGAACTATATATTCAGAAGAAATTTTGACGGCCTAGAAATTGATGTGTCAACTCAAGAAACTGATTTAGGTGGATCTACAGATGATAAAGTTAATCTAATATATGGAACATCTAATGAAAATGGCAATTTTGTTTTTGCAGTAAGTACATTAGATAGATCACCACTTTATGGTTCTGCTTTTGATCCTAGCCTAGTTCCTCTGGGTATAAGTGGATTTGGAACTAGTTTCCTTGCCCTTGGATCTGGAACTGTAGAATCGGGAGATTATGCAGGGACCTATTCGTTTTTTGAAAACATTCCTGATCCAAACTGTATTGCCAATAAAGGTATAGTATTTCCTCAGGCATCTGGATCAAGGTGTGGTTTCTTCTATGGCGATAGATTTAACGTAGTAAATGACGAAGATCACATTAATACGTATACATCTTTTCAAACTGAACTTGATAATGGCATGAATTTTGAAATTGATTATTTAACTTCGTCCATAGATGTGAATGATAATTTTCAATCACCTTCATATCCAGCATTATCTTTTGCTACTCCAGCAAATGCAGTTCTGCCAGGCAAAGGAGGAAGCCCTTTTCCTTTTGCAGTCATGTTCATAGGAAGAGCTCTTGGCTCTGCTTTTGATTCACCTGCTGCACCAAGATCTCTTGAATCTGAAAGATTATCTCTTGGTTTAACAGGAACGCTAAGTAATGGATTCGACTTTTCTGTAGATTATACGGTTAGCAGTGAGGAAAATTTTGGAGCTCAACCAGATACAAGTACAAAAAGATTTGGAAATGCTATTAATGGAATTGGAGGGGCCCCAGGAACCTGGAATTTATTTGACTCTACATCAAACACTCAAGAATTAATCGACTATATTTCTACTGCTCAAGAAACAACATATGATGTTGAACTTTCTGTTTTAGATATTGTTCTCACTGGAGTGGCAAACGACATTGAGATTGCAACTGGTTTTCAGTTTAGAAACGAAGAATACGCAGTATCAAGAAATGATGATTCTATTGCAACCTTTGACGCTCAAGGGAATCTTCTTGCTTTTGCTGATTTGATTTTCCTTGCTGGGGGTATCGAAAGCAGTGCTGATAGATCTGCATATGCAGTCTTTGTTGAAGCAGCAAAAGATGTCTCAGACAGGCTAGAATTAAGAGGAGCGATAAGAGCAGAAAATCTTGATAGTGACAATTCAGTCAATCCAAAGATATCAATGAGATTTCAAGCAAATGACAATCTTGTCTTGAGAGGTTCAGTAAGTACTTCATTTAGAGAAGCATCATTATCACAGCTTAATAACTCTCAAGTAAGTCTTCAAGGAATTCAAGATTTTGACGAGGCCGGAAATCCAGTTGGCGCTGCAAGCTTTATAAGAATTGCCCAAGCAGCTAATCCAAATTTAAAACCTGAAGAATCAACAAATTTAAATCTTGGTGCTATTTGGACTCCTAATGATCAGCTATCTGTTAAATTTGATTATTGGTCTGTTGACTATGAGGATGTTATTACGATTGAAAGTGCTCAAGGAAAAGTAATAGCAGATCCAAATGGACCTAGTATGCTTAGGCTTGTTGATGGAACACTAATTGGTGTTACAGCAAATTATAAAAATGCGGCTGAAGTAAATACCGATGGATATGATATCGAAGCATCTTATTCAATTGATTCGCGATTAGGCCAGATTGAGCTAGGAATGAATAGAGCGCATATACTTTCATATGATATACCTGCAACAGGAGGTGGCATGAAAAGTGTATTAGGTTTATTCAACCATGATAATTTTGCGAGATCGCTTCCAGAGACAAAAACCGTTCTGAGTGCTTCTATTATCAATGGAGCTCATTCTATGGCGGCTTTTTATAGAATGATTTCAGATTATGAAACAACTAACACACCTAATGCTACTGCAGTAAGCTTAGGTTTGGGTCAAAAGATTGATGAATTCAATGTTCTAGATTTGAAATATTCGTATAATTATGAAATGGAAGATTCTAGTTTAAGGTTGTCCATAGGTGTTAAAAATGCACTAGATGAGGAAGTGCCAATGTTCTATGATACTGCCAACTTTAGTTATGATACTAGACAGCATGATCCGAGAGGAAGAACTGTGTATATAGGTCTAAAGTACTCTAGATAGATCAAAAACAAAATGTAATATAAAGGCAGCTAATTAGCTGCCTTTTTTTTATAATATTTTATTTAAACATGGACATATGGGCATTTCGTTATTAAACTACTCAAACTAAAAATTAAAGAATATGGCTAATTCAAAACAGGCAATAAAAAGAGCAAAACAAAACGCTGCAACTTATAAATTAAGGCATGCACAAAGATCTATAGCAAGAACAGCAGTAAAAGCAGTTCGTGCAAGCATTGATTCAGGAGATGCCACAAAAGCTAAAGAGCTTCTAAAAACTGCTGAAAAAGTATTAGATTCCTCAGCGTCGAAAAATGTTATTCACAAGAACGCTGCTGCTAGAACAAAAAGCAGATTATCAAAAGCTATTAAGAATCTTGGTTAAGATTCGATCCTAAAAATTTCTGTTTCAAGTTTTTTAAGAAGAATTTCTGTCCCCTCTCCAGTAAATGCAGAAATAAAATAAATATTATCACTAGGAATTTTTAATTCTGATTCAATTTCTTTTTTTATATTTTTTAACTCACTGCTATCTATTAAATCTATTTTATTACAAATAACCCATGAAATTTTTTGAGTCAAATCATCTTTGTATGAATTTAGTTCATTTTTCAATAATGTTATTTGTTTAGCAGGCTTAAGTTCTTCAAGCGGCATTAAGTCTACAAAAATCAATAGCAAACCTGTTCTTGAGATATGCTTTAAAAATTTAATACCTAGTCCTGCTCCTTGTGAGGCTCCTTCTATTAAGCCAGGTATATCAGCTATGACATAGCTTGATTCAACACCTTTAATTGTTCCTAAATGAGGTCTAAGGGTTGTGAAAGGATAATTACCAATCTTAGGTTTGGCAGCTGAAACCTTATTTAGAAAGGTAGATTTTCCTGCATTTGGAAATCCAACAAGACCCACGTCTGCTAAGGACTTTAATTCCAATCTTAATAATTTAATTTCACCTTTAAATCCAGGAGTTGATTTTCTAGGAGCTCTATTTGTAGATGATTTAAAACGAGTATTGCCAAAGCCACCCTCGCCGCCTCTAGCAATCAAATAATTCATATTTTTATCTGTGCAATCGATAAGCTGATCACCTGATTCATCATCATATATCACGGTACCATTAGGAATATCTATTATGAGATCATCACCAGCAATTCCAGATTTATTTTTACCTGATCCAGCTTTTCCATTTTTAGCTTGAAAGACTTTTTTATTTTGAAAATCTATTAGGGTATTGATATTCCCATTTACCCTTAAAACTATATCCCCGCCTTTGCCACCATCACCACCATCGGGTCCACCAAATGGGATATATTTTTCTCTTCTAAAACTAGTTGCACCAGATCCACCATCACCTGCCCTAACTTCAAGGAAGGCCTCATCGATAAAATTCATTTGAAATTTCTACTGGGGTATTACGTTTGCAGTTTTTCTTTTTTTTGGGCCTTTATAGGTAAATTGCACAGTACCTGCAGCTTTTGCAAACAACGTATCGTCTTTACCAATTCCTACATTAATTCCTGGATGAGTATTTGTGCCTCGTTGACGAATTAAAATTTCACCAGCTTTTACAAGCTGGCCACCAAACCTTTTAACACCAAGTCTTTTAGCGTTGGAATCTCTTCCGTTTTTACTTGATCCACCAGCTTTCTTATGTGCCATTATTTAGCCTCTAACTTTATATTCTTAATCTCAATTTGAGTATGTTTTGCTCTATGGCCAACTTTTCTCATACTATGTTTTCTTCTTCTAAAGCGAAGAATGGAAATTTTATCAGACTTTACAATATCTTTAACTTCAGCAGTTACTTTAACATTGGATAAATAAGGTTGGCCAACCTCAACATTTTTATCATCAACATATAGAAGTACATTGTCAAAAGTTATCTTCTTGCCCACTTCATCCTTAGTAAGGTCTATTGATAACACCATACCTTTTTCAACTTTATGTTGTTTTCCGCCTGTTTCAATTACTGCATACATAATATAATCCTTTAAAGCTCGCAAAATATACGCTTTAATGAAGAATATATCAATACCTATAGATAATTTTTAACTTAAAAACATAAACAAAATGAATGCTACACAAGAACTGAGGGAAGTTGAAAAAATTCTAAAAAGAGACTTTACCAACGAAAAAATTATTTCAAATTTATATGGGCATATTTTTAATACAAATGGAAAAAAAATAAGAGCCAAACTTAACCTTATATCTTCATATGGAACAAAAAGTAAAAATAGATATCTGCTTGCAGCTGTCATAGAGCTTCTTCACACTGCAACTTTAGTTCATGACGATGTTGTCGATGATTCTCCAGAAAGAAGAGGTAAAAAATCAGTAAATTCAATGTGGTCAAACGCACATGGTGTGCTTATTGGAGACTATATTTATTCAAAAGCTTTTATACATATGGTTAATATTAAAAATGTAAGAATATTGGAAGAATTATCATCAGCTACAAACGATATTTCTCAAGGAGAATTAATGCAATTAGATGCTT
>CABXXT010000020.1 GCA_902516285.1 uncultured SAR86 cluster bacterium | reverse complement strand
CATGAATATGTAAGTTATTAAAAAAATACAATTTAAATAGAAAAAAATTGCAATAATAGGTCCAATTTTTCTATTTTTTGTTTCCAAAAGTCCTTTTAATAGGAAAAAACTTAAAAAAGATGAAACGATGCTAATGACCATAAATAGATTATATAAAAAAATGGCGCGCCTGAAGAGATTCGAACTCCTGACCCACTGCTTAGAAGGCAGTTGCTCTATCCAGCTGAGCTACAGGCGCTTGGTCGGGGTAGTAAGATTCGAACTTACGACCACTCGCTCCCAAAGCGAGTGCGCTACCAGACTGCGCTATACCCCGAGGATGCAAATATTAAAGTTTATACAATAAATAAGCAATCTCCATGGGCATAAATATTAATTAGTGACATAATATTATCATGTCAGCACTTAAGTTAGATGGTAAAGAACTTTCCAGAGTTTCAGAAGACTCCATTAAAAATAGAGTATCCGATTTAATAAAAAAAGGTGTGAAACCAACTCTTGCAACGATCCTAGTTGGAAACGATCCTGCTTCTGAGACATATGTAAAAATGAAAAGAAATACCTGTGCACGTGTTGGAATGGAATCGATTGCAGTTGAGATGCCAGATACCACAACTACAGAGGAGTTGTTGTTAAAAATACAAGAATTAAACGCTAATGATAAAGTACATGGTATTTTACTTCAGCATCCAGTTCCATCTCAAATTGATGAAAGAAAATGTTTTGATTCTATTGGTGTAAATAAAGATGTAGATGGGGTTACTTGTTTAGGTTTTGGAAATATGTCAATGGGAATTGATGCTTATGGGTCATGTACACCTGCTGGAATAATTAGATTAATAAATCACTATAATCTTAATGTAGAGGGACTTAATGCTGTTGTGGTTGGAAGAAGTCCCATTCTTGGTAAGCCAATGGCAATGATGCTGCTTAATCTCAATGCAACTGTAACGATATGTCATTCTCGCACAAAAGATATTGAAAGAATTATTCAAAATGCAGATTTAGTAGTTGGTGCCGTTGGTATTCCTAAATTTATAAAATCTAATTGGCTCAAAAAAGATGCCATAGTTATTGACGCGGGTTATCATCCGGAAAAGTGTGGGGATATTGATTTAGATGGTATTGAAGAAAATGCTAGCGCTTATACTCCAGTACCAGGTGGTGTCGGGCCAATGACAATCAATACTTTAGTGTTGCAAACCCTAGAATCTGCTGAAAAATTATAACTATTTGTTATCAGAGACTTCTTCAGACTCTTCTTCAATAACAGCCTCTTCAATAACGGCTTCCTCAACTTCTGTTGAGTTTTTAAAAGGGAATGGTTTTTCTTCAGTCTGAAATAACAAAAAGGCAAGCGAATCATCAAAAAATTCAATAATATAGTTATTTATGTTGGCTATTGATGAATTAACCTTAGATGTTAGTAGAACAAATAAAAATTGAACGAAAGCAAGACCAATACATATAGTTAATGCAAAATTAATAGCAAATGCATAACCAACCATAAATATAAATCTTATCCATTTACTAGATTTTAAAATTTCTTCTTTATTAATGTTATTCATCTTTATACCTAAACTCTACATCAATTTCATTAGGATTGTTAACCAAATCATTAATTAATACATTTGGTGAGTCATCTTTATAGATTATATTATACATAGATTCAACTAGCGGCATTTTAATATTTAAATTTAATGATTCATTTCTAATAACTTCCAAAGTTTTAATGCCTTCAGCAACCTGTCCTACATTTTTCTTTGCATCCGTTAAGTTCATCCCTTTACCAATATTAAACCCTAACTGATAATTTCTTGAGAGAACAGATGTACAAGTTGCTACTAAATCACCCATTCCAGATAATCCAAGAAATGTTATTGGGTTTGCGCCTTTTGCAACAGCAAAAAGACTCATTTCTGCCATGCTTCTGGTTAGTATTAATCCTAATGCATTTTCTCCAACATCCAGTGACTCTGCGAGTCCGCATGTAATAGCATAAATATTTTTCATTGCTCCTGCTAATTCAACACCTTGAATGTCATTACTAGAATAGATTTTGAATGTCACAGACGATAAAACTTCCTTGACTGACGTAATCATTTGTTGATCGTTGCTAGCGATTACTGTTCCAGCAACCTTATTGTCAGCAATTTCTTTAGCAAGATTGGGGCCACTTAAAACGCCAAAATTTTTAATATTATTACTTAAAATAATGTCTGTCATGGTTCTAAACGGATCATCTAATATTCCCTTTGTACAGGAAATAACATAACAATCCTCTTTAATAATTTTTGAAATTCTAACTATAATTTTTTCAAAAATTTTACTCGGCGTTGCGACAAAAATTAAATCTGCATTTTTAACAACTTCATAAAGATCTTCTGATGCCATAATATTGTCTGAAAGTTTTAATTCTGGATGGTATGAAGAATTAGCTCCTTCAGAATTTATTCTTAATGCTTGCTCAGAATCCCTAACCCATAAAGCAACATTACTTCCATTTGATGCTGCAAGATTCGCCAAAACAGTTCCAAAACTGCCACCGCCTAATACAGAAACTCTCTGTTTATTGTTCATAAAACTAGGAAAGATATTTATCAAGTTGTCTTAGATACTTAGAAGGATCTTTGGGTGACCCCCCTTCAGCAATGACAGCATAGTCATATAAGAAATCTACGAATAAATTAAATTGATTTCCTTTGAGATCTTTTAACTTTTTCAAGAGCTTGTGCTTTATATTAATCTCAAAAATAGGCATAGATTGTCCAAAATTTTGACCTGATGCTTCGAGGATTTTTCTTAATTGTGCACCAGGCTCACTTTGTGGAAGAATTAAGCAAGATGCAGACTCAATAAGTCTTTCGCTTATGACAACATCTGACACTTTTTCACCTAATCTATTTTTAATCTTTTTTAATATTTCTAGATTTTTTTCACTTGTTTGAGTTTTTTCTTCTTTCTCTGTTTGATCATCTTTTGCAACATTAATTAATTGTTTTCCTTTGTACTCAAAAATATTATTCATAAGCCATTCATCAATTCTATCTGTAAGAAGAATAACCTCTTCATCATTTGCTTTAAGTTTTTCAATATGAGGCGAATTGAGGGCAGCTTCAAATGTATCAGCTACACAATAATATATCTTATCTGAGTCATTTTTCATTCTGCTGACAATTTCATCAAAAGAAGAAAATTTATCTGTATCATTTTCATTAGTTGTATTAAACAACATTAAGCTTGATATTAATTCCTTGTTTTCAAAATCCTCAGATGGACCTTCTTTAATGACAAGTCCATATTCCTTCCAGAATTTTACATACTCATCTCTATCATCTTTCATAAGCTTCTCTAAAGAGCTTAAAACCCTCTTAGTTAGAGCTTTCTTAATTGAATCAACCATTGGATGATTTTGTAAGATTTCTCTTGATACATTTAATGGCAAGTCGTTTGTGTCTAAAACTCCCCTAACAAATCTGAGATACAGTGGGATAAAGCTAGCTGCATCATCCATAATAAATACTCTTTGAACATAGAGTTTAAGTCCTCGTGGCGACTCTCTATTCCACAGATCAAAAGGAGGCTTGTTTGGAATATATAAAAGATTTGTATACTCGTTTTTTCCTTCAACTTTATTGTGTATCCAGAGCAACGGATCTATTTGATCATAAGTTATATTTTTGTAAAATTCTTTATATTGATCTTCCTTAATTGATCTCTTTGGTTTCAGCCATAGTGCATCAGCTTCATTAATTCTTGTAGATTCATTTGATTCATCAATTATATTTAGTGGAAATTTAATATATTGAGAATACTTTTCAAGAATAAATTTTATTCTTCCTTTATCACAAAACTCCGAGTTATCTTTGTTTAAATGAATAATTATTTCAGTCCCAAAGCTCTCTTTTGCAACTGATTTGATTTGATATTTTTCTTCTCCATCACTCAGCCAGGAAGTCCCTGTATCGCCTTTGGTTGTTGCAGACTTTGAGATAACTTCAACTTTGTCAGCAACCATAAATACTGAATAAAAACCAACTCCAAACTGCCCAATCAAATTAGAATCTTTTGCTTTGTCACCAGTAAGATTTTGAAGAAATGAAGCAGTTCCAGATCTTGCAATAGTTCCAATATTTTCAATTATCTCATCTTCATTCATACCAATCCCATTATCTGAGATTGAAATTATGTTTTCATTTTTAAGAATTTTTACATTAATTTGTGGATCTTTTGTTAACTTGGAAAGTGTTTTATTTTTTAGTGATTTAAATCTCAGTTTATCCAAGGCATCCGATGCATTTGAAACAAGCTCTCTTACAAAGATTTCTTTATCTGAATATAAAGAATGAATCATCAGCTTAAGTAATTGCTTCGTTTCTGTTTGGAAAGCTCTGGTTTTATACTTACTCATAATTGTTAATTGTTTTAAACTGTTGTTATTCTAAATATCTGCACGATAGCAATAATCATAATTATAACTGTGTTAAAAATACTTAAGTTATGCAGCCATTTAAATAAATTATCCCATCCTCTATCTCTCGCAGAGTTTGTTAAAGGTATAATTATAAATCCTAAAAAAGAAAAAAATACAGCTACTAAAGCTGCATAAAAATCTATATTTGTGAAGAAAAGATATGATATTAAAAGGGCTAATATGCTTATCAAAAAAAGCAAGAAGTAATATCTTGGAAATATTTTTCTTAAAAAATTTGAAGCGTTTTGATTATCTAGAACTTTGAACACAACTGGTGCTGTTAATAAGACTTGAGCAAATATTATGCCAAGAACTAATGAGTAGCATAATATTAACAAACTTATAATTACTGTATTCATAACTTAATATAATATGGCGGTCCGACGGGGAATCGAACCCCGAACGCCGCCGTGACAGGGCGGAATTATAACCGTTTAACTACCGGACCACTTTTTCAGATTGAATAATATATTTTCTATATAAAACTGCAAGCTGAATTGGTGGGTGATGACAGGTTCGAACTGCCGACCCTCTCGGTGTAAACGAGATGCTCTACCAAACTGAGCTAATCACCCTATTCGTCACTAATTTAATAATTAAGGTTGATAATAATACTATTATTAGTAATAAAATACATGTTTATTTAGTAATACAAAATTACGTTTTTGATATATTTATTCTAGCTAGGTATAAACCGATGAATGTTACTAAAATAAACAATATTTGGATAAAGTTTAAAATTTCATTAAAAATAATTGCTGCCAAAACAGTTGCAGTTAATGGTTGCATTAATAAACCAATAGAACCCTCTGATGAGGAAATCTTTCCAATTCCGTAAGTTATAAGAAATTGACCTCCAAATTGACACAAAAAAGCTAGTAAAAACATATTTGTCCATTCAAATTTATTTATAGGTATGAAAGGTGCATTTTCAAAAAGCATTATTGGTATAGAAAATACACAACAAAAAAGTGTTGTGTAAAAAATTATACTTATGGAACTTTCATCTCCAAGTTTTCCTATAATCAATAGATATGTTCCATAAAATAACGCAGCAACCAAACACAGGAAATCACCTGTAAGCTGACCTTCAGTATAATTATTTGAAAAATATATTAATCCAAATATGCCTAGGTAAGTAATAAGAAATGACTTAAAGAAATTTGCTGATAATTTTTCTTTAAAAACTATAAATGATAGAACTGCAACAAATATTGGTGCAGAATTTACAATTATTGTCGCGTTAGAAACTGATGTTAGTTTCATGCTGTAATGCCAAAGAGTTAAATCAACTGTAAATGCTAGTGAAGCAAAAGCAGAATAAAACATAGTTTTTTTATTTTTTAATTTAATAACATTTGTCTTATGAATAACCACATTTAACAGATAAATAAATGGAAGAGCTAGCAACATTCTATAAAAAGTGATTGCGCTTGGAGAAAGATAAGATAGTTTCACAAATATTGGAGCAAAGCCAATTAACATTGCTCCTAGCGACAAAATAAAAAAATAGTTTGTTCGCTGAAAATTAAAATCCATAAAGCTATACTCTAAATATGACAAATGACATTG
>CABXXT010000019.1 GCA_902516285.1 uncultured SAR86 cluster bacterium | reverse complement strand
TGTTTTAACAGTCATGATCACTGTAGATAAAACCAAAATTGCAGCAACAATAACAATTAAAAACAACATTAAGCTAATTAAAAGCTTTTCAAATTGAATTGCCTCAAAAAGAGTTCCATGGGTAAATTTCCATGAAAGTACTTCATATATATTTTTATTAGTATTAATTTTTTGTACTACATTCTTAGCAATTAAATCAGCTCTGAATAAATCAATTGTCTTTAGTCTTATTGATTGTGTCTGATTTGAGTTTAACAGTTTAAGCTTTTGAGCAGTTGAATGAGATATTAAAGTTAAATATTGATCAATTTCAGTTCTCAGTTCGTAGATTCCGATGATTTGTAAATTTACTGATCGTGGGTATGAACCAATTAATGAACTTCTTATATCTGATGTTGTGACTGTTACTATATCTCCAACATATGCTCCAAGATTTGATGCTAACAATGAACCGATAATAATTGTGTTTCTTCTATCTAAGTTACTTATGTCACCAACTAACATATTGGCTGGTATTATTGACATCTCATTTTCGATTATTGGATCAATTCCAATTAAATTAATACCTGCGCTACTGTAAGTAGATGAAATTAACGCTTTTAATTCAATATATGGAGATGACTTTATTATTTGATCATAAGAATTTATATCACTCACTAAATCATTATAATTTTCAATTGGTTTGTCCGATGAAATTGTTGCATGAGGAATTACACCAAGAATTCTGTTTTCAAGCTCTTTTTCAAAGCCATTCATTACTGATGTAACAACAATTAAGCTTGCAAGACCAATCATCATACCAATAACAGCTAATAATGATGTATAGGAAAATAGTCCACCTTTATTTGATCTAAGATACTTATATCCTAGTTTTAAAGATATATTTTGCACGTACCTACTTAAGAAGTGATTTTAATAGCTTTTCAATATTTCCTTTGTATGGAGGCCTTACTCCATCAAAAAGTTTATCAAATCCGTATCCTACTTCTTTATAAAAAGCTCTTGGATTTGAAAAGTTTTTAAACCCATCAAATGCTTTATATCGACCCATACCTGATGGACCCACTCCACCAAAAGAAAGATCATTTTGTTGCAAGTGTCCTATTACATTGTTTACAGTTACTCCTCCAGATGAAGTCTTATTTATAAGATTTTTTTCTTCAGACTTATTATTACCAAAATAATATAATCCAAGTGGTCTATCCTTTGTATTAATCAACTTGGTGGCTTGATCAATCTCCTCATATTCAAGGACTGGTAACAATGGACCAAATATTTCTTCTTGC
This sequence comes from uncultured SAR86 cluster bacterium, assembly GCA_902516285.1. Lineage (GTDB taxonomy): Bacteria > Pseudomonadota > Gammaproteobacteria > Magnimaribacterales > D2472 > SAR86A. The sequence continues at coordinate 6,051 of CABXXT010000019.1, read as the reverse complement.
ATTATTTTCATATCATCAGTGGTATCTGTAACTATCGTAGGCGGAATTTTATAATATTGTTGTTGACTAAAATCCTCATTTGAGGGATTTATTTGCTCTATATTTGCACCTTTCTCAGCAGCATCGTCCAACATATCCTGCAAACGATCGTAATGTTTTTGATTAATTATTGATGAATAATCATCATTATCTTTAATATTTGGAAAAAATTCTGCTACTACATTTTTTGTTTCATTAATAAACTCATCTTTTTTATTTTTATGGACAACTACATAATCAGGCGCAAGACATATCTGTCCAGCATTCATGGTTTTTCCAAACATTATTCTTTTAACAGTTGCTTTAATATTAGCACTCTCACCTACAATCACAGGTGACTTTCCACCAAGCTCAAGTGTGCATGGTACTAAGTTTTTTGAGGCTGCATTCATAACATGTTTAGCTACAGATCCACCACCTGTGTAAAGGAGATGGTCAAACTTTAATTGTGTAAAAGCCTCACCAACATCTGGGCCACCCAAAAATGTTGCAATTTCATTTTGGTCAAATGCAGCATCACATAAGTTTTTTATTAGCTCTGATGTGTTTGGTGTATGTTCACTCGGCTTATGCATAGCTTGGTTACCAGCTGCAAAAATTGAAACAAGTGGAGTGAAAGTTAAGTTAACAGGAAAATTCCATGGAGATATCATTCCAACAGTTCCAAGAGGTTCATACCTTATATAAGATTTTGCACCAAAAATACTAAAAGGAAAATTAGAAGATCTTTTCTCAACTTTAGTCCACTTATGTATATTTTTTATTGCATAATTGATTGAAGGTATTACAGAATATATGTCGGACATTAATGACCCGTCTTTGGATCTGTTACCGAAATCTTCATTAAGTGAATCAACTAATTGATATCTGTTATCCATTATTAATGTTTTTAATCTTTTTAACCGATCAATTCTCAGATTATTGTCCGGTGACCCATTTTTAATAAAGTAGTCTTTTTGAGATATTAGGATTTTATCCATTTCTTCATAAGTAGTCATAAATTCTCCTTCTTAGCTCCTATCTGCTTTATCTTTATTGTTAGCATCTCTTATCAATTTTCTCATATTTTCCCAATCCTGATCAGATAATTTATCCAATTGAGAAAAAGTTCCGCCACCTGTTAAATATTGACCACCGTCAAGTCCAATGGTCTGTCCTGTTAAATAATCACAGCCATCCGCCATTAAGAAAGTGGCTAAATTTTGAATTTCTGACATTTCACCAACTCTACCAAGCGGAACTGTATTCATCATTCCGTCATCATTATCATCAGGGTTTAATCTATCCCACGCACCTTTGGTTGGAAAAGGGCCAGGTGCGATACCATTGATCTTAATTCCATATTTACCCCATTCGGCTGCCAATGATTTAGTCATAGCATTTATACCTGATTTTGACATAGCTGATGGCACTACATATGGTGAACCAGTCCATACCCAAGTTGTAAGAATATTTATTATAGAACCTTTTTTATTAGACTCTATCCATCTTTTTCCAACGGAATGAGTAATATAGAAAGTCCCATGAAATACAATATTTGCGATTGCATCAAAACCTTTATGCGATAGATCTTTAGTTGGAGAAATAAAATTACCAGCTGCATTATTCACCAGTCCGTCTAGTGGGCCCTCTTGAAAAATTGTCTCAATATAATCTTCAACATCCTTTGAAGCTCTTATGTCTAAGGTTTGATAACTAACAGTCGTTTTGTATTTACTTTCTATTTCTGTAGCAGTTTCTTTGAGTACATTTTCTCTTCTTCCGCATATGTATAGATTTGCACCATGCGCTGCAAAATGATGTGCCATCTCTTTCCCTAAACCAGTTCCCCCTCCGGTTATGAGAATACGTTTGTTATTTAGTAAATCGTTTTTAAACATATTAATCCTCAGTTAATAATATCAATAATAGCATCAGCCCAAAGATCTGAGTAATTTAATGATTTTACATAGTCTAAATTTTCACCGCCCTCTTCTTGAAATATCTCTTGAAATTCATCTCCAATCTCAATAATCGTTTCAAGACAGTCTGCTGTAAAAGAGGGAGAAAATACCAATACATTGTTGACATCATTTTTTGGCATAGATTTTAATACTTTATCTGAAAATGGTGTAAGCCAATTATCTCTTAATCTTGATTGATAAGAAACAATATAATTTTTTGGATCTATATTCAATTTAGAGGCTAATAGTTTAGTTGTTTCATAAGTTGTAGCTTTATAACAAAATTTATTATCTTCAGTAATTTTTGTCTCACAATCATGATCTTCACAAATAGAATCTGGATAAACGTTATCAACATGACTATTTGGAACGCCATGATAACTAAAAACCACCTTGTCATAAGAATCGATATCAAACTCTTCAGCTTTTTCAACCCAAGCATCAATAAACTTTTCATTATCGTAGAATTGATTTATGAAATTTATTTTTGGTACAACCCACTTTTTTGAAATAATTCTAGAAACTTCCTCATAAACTGATCCTGTTGTTGCAGCAGCATAATGAGGAAATAGAGGTAAAACAATTAATTCATCTGGATTATTAGCAAGAATTTTATTTAATACATCCTCGATAGAAGGATTTTGATATCTCATTGCAAATTCAACTTGATAGTTTGGTAATTTTAACTGTAATTTTTCTGTGAGCTTCATTGTATTATGAAGAAGTGGAGATCCTAGTTCTTTATCCCATACTTGCTTATATAATTTAGCTGATGGAAAAGATCTCGTTGGACAGATAAAAAAATTAACTAGAAAAAATCTTAAAATTGGATTTATATTAATGACTCTTCCATCCATAAGAAATTGTCTTAGGTATTTGAATACACTAAAGTATGAAGGATTATTTGGAGTCCCTAAATTTACAATCAAAAGTGCTTTCTTCATTTCTATCTAATTTTTTTAATTTCCGGATATGTAATTATAAATAATATTAACGTAATACATAAGATTGAACTGAAATAATACAAGTAAGAAGGGTTTAATGCATATATTGGCATTGCTATAAAAGGAGTTGTCATATGCCCTATTGGAATAACTGAGCCAAGGTAGCCCGCTGCAGTGCCTTGATTTTCTGGGCTTTGTGCAATTGAAAGAGATGACGCAAGTGCTGGTCTTGTCATTCCAAATCCAATTCCTATTAATATTACTGATAAATAATATATCGAAATAGATTGTAAAAATGCCATTGTAAAGTATGAAAATATTAGAGTTAAAGTACCAAATAATAAAAGATTAAAATTATTAATTGGAAAGGCGTCTGTAAAAAAATACTGGCTAGCAATAGTAGAAATAGCCAATAGAGTAAATGTCATACTTATAAGAATAGGAAGATCGTCAAGATAACCAAAAAGATCAGTTATATAAAACCCTATAGACTGTAATAAAGATGCCTGACACAAACTCAAAACAGCTGCTACAGATAAAAAAGGCCAAATAGTTTGTGAATACCACTTGATTTTACTTTTATGCTTATGTTTCTTATACGATCGATCTGATGGTTCAAGATTAAAATAAATACCAATTGCTGCGATCATTGAAAGAAATGAAAATAAATAAAAAGGTGTTTCTTTGGTAATTAAAAATAAAAAGCCCCCAACAAGAGGTCCAACAACTGTTCCAACAAGAAAACTTGACTCCATTCTTGCAAATTTAACAGTCCTATTTTCTTTTGTGGTTATGTCTGCTACATATGCAAATGATGCAGGTCTCGTGGCAGAACCCAGTAAACCATTTATTAATCTTCCCAAAATTAATGCAGGAAATAATAATGTTAAATTTAAAATATTTTTTTCAGCTAAAAATAATGGAGTAATAAGAGCTATCAAAGAGATTGCATACCCAATTAATCCAAGAATAGCAATATTTCTTCGACCATATCTATCACTAGCTCTTCCCCAAAAGGCACTTGTTAAAGCCCATGCCATAGCAGATAAAGCAAAAATTGATGATGTTTGAACTTCAGAGAGTCCTAAATCTCTTGCCAAAGGAGGAACTAATACAAATACAAAAGACTGTCCCAATCCAACTGTAAAAAGGCCAAACTTTAACCACGAAGTACCAGTAAAGTTCATTACTAAATATTTTTTATACCAATAGCATCTCTTATTTCAGAAATTTTTTGTTTGGCAATAATTCTTACTTTTTTTGATCCATCGCTTAACAAGTCATTGATTATATTTTTATCTGAAATGTAATTTTCATAAGATTCTCTAACAGATGTTAATTCTTTATTTATGGTTTCATAGAGAAGTTCTTTTGCTTCACCCCAAGATATGCCTTCAGTGTATGATTTTTGAAGATCCTCAATTTCTCTCTGAGATGCAAAGTATTTGTATAAGCTGAAAACTGTACAATTAGATGGATCTTTGGGTTCACCAGGCTCTAAAGAATTTGTAACTATTTTCATTATAGATTTCTTTAAATTTTTTTCGGACTCTAGCAGTGGAATAATATTTCCATATGACTTGCTCATTTTTCTACCATCTATTCCTAAGACTGATTTATCTTTACCTTGAACAATTGGCTCGGGTATTGTTAATAAAGGTTTATATAAATGATTAAACCGAGATGCTATATCTCTTGTCATCTCTAAATGTTGAATTTGATCAGATCCAACAGGCACATGTGTTGAATCAAACATTAAAATATCAGCAGCCATCAAAACAGGATATGAAAAAAGACCCATATTAATGCCTTTATCTGGATCATTTTTATTAATTGAAGCTGCTTTATAAGCATGTGCTCTATTCATGAGACCCTTTGCTGTGATGCAATTAAGTATCCAGTTTAGTTCCAGTATTTCTGGTACATCTGATTGTTTGTAAAAAAATGATTTTTTGGTATCTAGTCCAGAAGAAAGCCATGCTAAAGCAATTTTTTCAACAGATTCACTAATTTGATTAGGATCATTATTTTTAATAATAGAGTGATAATCTGCTAAAAAGAAAAAAGATTCATCTGAAGAGTTTGCCAATTCAAGTGCTGGACGGATTGCACCAATATAGTTACCAATATGAGGTATGCCTGTTGTAGTGATGCCTGTTAGAATTCGCTTTTTCATCTAGTATAATTATAAACTTCAAAAAAGAATATTGTGGAAAGTAGTCAAGATTTATTTAAAGAGTTAGAAAATGCTGAAAAGCTTTTTTCTGATGGCTCTATTAAGAATGGTCAAAAAATAATTAAAAACGTCTTATCTAAAACCAAATCATTACCCAATACACCAAATAAACTTAGACATAAAATCAACTCATTAATCAGTAAGTCTCGATATTTTGATGAAATATCATCTTTTGCAACTAACCCTAAAAGATATGAGCTTATTTCTGAAATAAAAGAAATAATAAATAGTACATCAACAAATTTAAAAAAACGTGCTCATAATATAAATAAAATTCAAGCTAAATGGCAGTTATTAGATACATCAGGTAGGCCTGCAACAAAAAAACAATGGCTTGAATTTAATAGTTTAACAAATGTAGCATGGGAGCCTTGCAAAGAATTTTTTGATGAAATCAAAGAAATCAAAATAAACAATGCTAATAAGCGATTAAACATTATCGATCAAACCAAAGCCTTTGTAGAGAAACATAAGAAAAAATGGCCTGCATATAAGGAATTAGTTGTATTTATTAGAAAAATTTCTGCCGAATGGCAAAGATATGCTCCTGTCTTAGATGAGGATTTTAGAAATTTAAAGAGTCAGTATTCAAATGTGAAAAAACCCATAATAGATGAACTTAGAAAATATGAAAATATTAATAAACAAAAGAAACAGGAACTTATAAAAAAAGTTTTAGAAATAAACGATGCTGACAATGAGATGTGTATAAATAAATTTATAAAATTAAAAGATCAGTGGAAAAATATTGATTCAGCTGGAAAGGTAAAAGATAAAACTCTTTGGGATGAATTTAATAAAAAGGCTGATAAATTTTTTACTGAAAAGAAAAACATAGAAGCAAAAGAAATAGAAATACTTTTAAGATTAAATGAAGACTTAATCAATA
>CABXXT010000018.1 GCA_902516285.1 uncultured SAR86 cluster bacterium | reverse complement strand
TTCTCATTGATCTAATTAGAATTTCTGAATTTTTATGCTCATCTATGTCAATATTGAGTTTTTTAAGGTGAGGCTTTAAAGCTTCCTTAAAATCTTGAAATGATAAATTCGCTAAATGTTGTGTGTTATGCCAATCCAGTTTAGTGATATCAAATACAGCTCCAGCTTTTTGTATTTCATTAAGATTAAAATCTTTTATAAGATCCTTTAAATAAAAAATTTCATTTTCTCCTTTTGACCAGCCCAATCTTGCTAAAGTATTAAGTATTGCAGAGTCTAGATAACCTTTTTCACGGTATTCATCTAAGCTAGTTGCAGCATGTCTTTTAGATAATCTTTTTTTGTCAGTTCCTAGAACTAATGGTAAATGTGCATATTCAAGTTTGGGATATCCTAAAGCATTTTGAATATGAATTTGTCTTGGAGTATTGCTTAAGTGATCCTCTCCCCTTATTACTGTTGTAACCTTTTGCTCATAATCATCTACCACGTTACATAGATGATAGGTTGGCGTTCCATCACTTCTTAAAAGAATAAGATCATCAAGCTCACTGTTTTGAAATTTTACTTCGCCTCTTATAATGTCATTTATAATAATTTCTCCATTGACAGGTGTAGCTAATCTTAAAACTGTTTTATCTGAGCGCTTCAAGCCAAGATTTCTGCTCCTTCCATCATACATGGGCTTTTTACCATTTTCTGTTTGTTCTTTTCTCATCTGATCCAGTTCTTCAGAAGAACAATCACACCAATATGCATTACCTGATTCAATAATTTTTTCTGCAGCTTGTAAATAAATGTGATTTCTATCAGATTGATTGATTGGCTTTTCATCAGGAGATAAGCCAATTGATATCAAGTTTTTAAGAATATTTTCTTCAAATTCTTTTGTTGAGCGCTCTCTGTCAGTATCTTCAATTCTTATAAGAAAAAGTCCATCATTTTGTTTAGAGTAGACATAATTAAATAGTGCAGTTCTTACACCTCCTATATGAAGCGTTCCAGTTGGACTAGGTGCAAATCTTGTTACAACCTTTTTAATCAAGATCTTCTCCATATTGTTTTCACTGAAATATTGCTCTCTATATCGTTAAGTCTATTATCATGTTCTTTAATATCGTTCTCTGAAGCAGTTATTTGAATAAGCTTTTCATTGTCAATTTTTATATTTTTTGAAATAGAACTTTTTTTATTTTCTGAGAGGTTGAGGTCTGTCATAAACTCAAATTTACTTTGACCACCTGTAAGTTGCATATAAACATCAGCAAGAATATTTGCATCAAGAAGTGCACCATGAAATGTTCTGTCATAACCAGAAATACTATAGCGATTTGCAAGCGCATCTAACGAATTTCTTTGACCTGGATATTTATTTCTGGCAATTAGAAGTGAATCTTCAATATCACATATTTCTTCAAGCTTAGGATAGGATGAAGAGGACATATTTAATTCTGTATTTAAAAATCCCAAATCAAATGGAGCATTGTGTATTACCAAAGTTGAACCTTCAACAAATTGAATAAATTCCTCAGCTATTTCATCAAAAGATGGTTTATCTTCAAGGTCTTGGTTGGTTATGCCATGTACTTTTGTAGCCTCCTCATCAATGAGCCGAGAAGGATTGAGATAAGTATGAAAATGTTCTTCAGATTTTTTTCTATCATTTAGAAGAACTGCTCCAATTTCGATTACTCTATGTCCTTGTTTGACTTCTAATCCAGTAGTTTCAGTATCAAGAATAATGTATTTTTTTGACATGATTAAAGCTGATCTATTCCTTTGTTAGCAAGTGTATCGGCAATCTCATTTTCTTCATGACCTGAGTGACCTTTAACCCAGAACCATTTTACCTCGTGCTTGGAAACATGTTTTTCAAGTGAAAGCCATAGATCTTTATTCTTTACATCTTTCTTTGATGAATTTTTCCAATTATTTTTTTTCCAATTATCTATCCAGGATGTGATTCCTTGCATCACGTATTTTGAATCTGTTGTTAAATTTACAATACAAGATTCATTAAGCGCTTTCAGGCCCTCAATTGCAGCCTTAAGCTCCATCTTATTATTTGTTGTATTTTTTTCTCCACCATAAATCTCTTTTGAAGTATTTTCATATTTTATGAGGACGCCCCAACCTCCATCACCAGGATTTCCTCTGCATGCTCCATCAGTATAAATATTTACTGTTTTCATAAAATTAAATTAGAATCTGCATATTGTTGATAATACTATTACTTTAATAATTATATTTGGTTAATATCAACTATAGAAGAGTTAATATTGATAAGTAAAATAATATAATAAATAAAAGAAACTTTGGGCACAAATGCAGTATAAAACTCTAATATTTTCTTTAATTCTTATTTTACTTGGATGTCAGCAAGTAGAAATTAATTCAGCTAAACAAGAAACTCTAGAAGATGATTCACCTCCATTAAGTTTAAATATACAAGCAAATTTAGAACAACCTGAATATAAAAGCATATGGGAATATTTCGTTTCACGAAGTATTGAAAGTAATAACTATATTCTTGATGAGAGAGTTCTTTATTACATGAATATTCATCTTAAAGATATCTCAAAATTTACTGAATATTTAAATGATTCTTTTTATTTTTTTTACTTTGCAATAGATAAATTAGAAAAAAATGATTTGCCAATTGAATTAGCTTTAGTTCCATATATAGAAAGTAACTATGATCCCTTCTCGATTTCACCCTCTGGTGCAGTAGGAATGTGGCAATTTATGCCAAGAACAGGAAAATTTTATGATTTAGATAGAACTTGGTGGAATGAAGATAGGCATGATCCATTTGCGTCAACTATTGCAGCAGTAAAATATTTAGAGTATCTATATAAAAGGTTTGATAAAGATATTTATCTTACTCTTGCAGCATACAATGCAGGACCATCTTTATTAGATAGAAAAATGAGACAAAATAAGCGAAAAGGTAATCCAACAGATTTTCGTTCATTAGATCTTCCTGAGCAAACAAAAGACTATATTCCAAAATATATTGCATTAAAGGAGCTTATTTTAAACTCTAAGCGGTATGAAATAATCCTCCCTGACATTCCCTATGAACCTGTAGTAACAAAGGTAATAATTCCAGGACAAGTTGAAATATATGCTCTAAGTGAATATTTGCAAATAAAACCTGAGCTTCTTTATAAATTGAATGCTGGTTACACAAAGTGGGCTTCTGCTCCAAAAGATGAAAGTATTTTTTATATTCCAATTGATAAACAAGAATTGTTCTCCAATAATAATCCTTTTGATACTTTTGATCAGATAAATTGGATTTCTCATAATATTCAGGAAGGTGACAGCTTATGGGCTTTGGCAAAAAAGTATGACACTGAGGTAAAAATAGTAAAAGAAATTAACTATCTTAAAAGTGATTTATTAACAATTGGTGATGATCTTTTAATTCCTTTGAGCAAGACTGAATCAAATAGTTTTATTCCATATGAGTTACATATTGTGTCAGAAGGAGATACATTGTGGAGTATTTCATCACTTTATAATCTTGATATAAATGACATTGCTAGAATGAATAATATTGACCCAGATTCTTTATTGCAGCTTGGACAACAATTGTCAATTGGTAATAAAAATATTCATAGAAATATGGAATCAAAAAAAAGAACAATTCTTTATTCTGTCAAACAAGGTGATAGTCTTTATAAAATTTCTGAACTTTTTGATGTATCAATTAAAAGCATTAAGGATATAAATGAATTTAAAAATTCTACCTTGATGCCTGGGCAAATAATAAAAGTTGCAATTAGAGCTTTTTAATTATCAGAGGTTTTTGGATCAAGAGCGTCTCTTAGACCGTCTCCAAAAAAGTTTAGAGCAAACAAAGTTACTGTAAAGGTAATTCCCGGATAAACTAATAACCAACTATACTCTTCCATTGATTCAACACCATCTTTTATTAATGTTCCCCAACTACTCATTGGAGGTTGTATGCCCAAACCAAGAAAGCTAAGAAATCCTTCAAGAAGCATTACTTGTGGAATTGTTAAAGTTGCGTATACAGCAATTGGCCCTAATATGTTCGGTAGCAAATGTCTTCTGAACATTGAAAAGTTTGATACGCCCATAGCTTTTGCAGCTAATACAAACTCTTGATTTTTCAAACCAATCACTTGACCACGCACAATTCTAGCCATTGTTAACCACTCAACTGCACCAATAGCACCAAATAGCAACCACAGATTTCTACCAAAAATAACCATTAATAAAATAATAAAAATAATGAATGGTAAGCCATATAAGACATCAACTATTCTCATCATAATTGAATCAATTCTGCCTCCAAAGTAACCTGCAATTATTCCCCATGAAACACCAATAACTAACGCTACACCAGTAGCTACAAATCCAACCAGAAGAGAAATTCTTGCTCCATACAATATCCTGCTCAAGAGATCTCTGCCAAGAACATCAGTACCTAGAAGATGATCAGAAGAAGGAGGGCTTGCTCCTAGATTTAAATCTTGATAAGAGTATGAATAAGGCGCAATTGCAGGAGCAGCTGCTGCACATATTATTAATAAAATAAGAATGAAGCCACCAAACATTGCTGCCCTATTTCTTGTTAGCCTATAAAAAGCATCAGTCCATAGTGAACTATTCTTCATGATGAATCTCTTGATCTTGGATTTAACCAGAGAGCTGCTAAGTCAGAAAGTAAATTAAAAAAAACTATCATTGCAGAAAAGAAAATAGTTGTTCCAAGTATCATTGTGTAATCTCTGTTAAAAGCAGCTTCAACATAAAATCTTCCAAGGCCTGGTATTTGAAATATTGTTTCCACAACAAATGAACCTGCCAAAAGTCCAGCAATTGCTGGACCTAAAAATGACACAACAGGTATTAATCCACCTTGCATTGCATGTTTTATAACAACCATGCTTTCTGTTAAACCCTTTGCCCTAGCAGTTCTAATAAAGTCCTGATTAAGGATTTCAAGCATCCCACCTCTACTTAGTCTGGCAATATAAGCTGCATAAGCAAAACCTAGTGTTAGTGAGGGCAATATTTTGTCACCTGGTAATTGACCCCATCCAGAAACTGGCAAAATTTCTAAATTAATTCCAAAAATTAAAACCAACAATGGGCCCATTAAAAATGTTGGAACACATATCCCAATCATTGCAATTGCCATGGGTATGAAGTCTAAATAAGTATTTCTTTTGAGAGCAGCAATTACTCCTGAAATAACACCCATGATTAAGGCAATTAATATTGCATAAAAAGCTAGTTCAAAAGTGACTGGAAGTCCTGTTGATATCATCTCGGATACTGACCTCCCCGGAAACCTAAAAGATGGTCCAAGATCACCTTTTAATAACCCAGACATATAATCTAAGTATTGTTCCCAATTTGATGCATCTAAATTGTACGCTTCATTCAAATTTTTAAGCACCTGAGGTGATACTGCTCTATCTGCATCAAAGGGACCCCCAGGAGCTAATTTAATTAAAAAAAATGTAATACTTGCAACAGCAAACAACACAGGTATTGCTAAAAAAATTCTTTTGAAAAAGATTGAAATCATTAAAGATTAATTTCTTTCTAAATATATGAATTTAGGATGATGATGATCTAATATGTGAGGGTTGTACCCTTTTACATCAGAAGATAATTGATAGGCTCTCACATATGTATAAAGAGGTATAATGGGCATATTATCAATAAGAATTCCTTCAGCCTCCATTAATAATTTATATCTTTCATTTTGATCATTTGTAGAATTAGCTTTTTGAACAATTGCATCATAATTTAGATCTTCCCAACCTGTTTTGTTATTACCTCTGTTGGGCCTCATCAGGTCTAAGAATGTGTTTGGGTCTTCATAGTCGCCTATCCATCCAGCCCTTGAAACTTGGAAATCACCAACCATTTCTCTACTGAGATAAACTTTCCAGTCCTGATTAACAAGCTCAATTTGAATTCCAAGATTTTGTTGCCACATTTGTTGAATTGCCAATGCTATCTTTCGATGATCTTCATTTGTATTAAACAAGATCTCAAGCTTTGGGAATGGATTTGAATCTGAATAACCAGCATCAATCAAAAGTTGTTTTGCGAGACTTGGATTGAATGGTATTTCTGTATCAGGATAATATCCATTTGATCCAGGTGGAGTAAATGAATATGCTGGTATTTGTCCACATTTTGTTACTCTTTCTACTATAGCTTTTCTGTCAATTGAAAATGCCAGAGCCTTTCTTACTCTCACATCTTTCAAATATGGATTATTTGTATTTAGTCTATAAAAGTATTGTCCCATATAAGGATCAATTCTTAGATCAGGATTATTTTCTTCAATATAAATTGGGCACTTTTGAGAGGGCAATGTTGAAGTTAAATGAAGCTGACCTGCTCTAAACATTCTATCTTCGGTCATAACATTTGAGACAGGATAGAAATGTATTTCATTCAACTGAACTTTAGAAGCATCCCAATAATGAGGATTTTTTTCTACTTCAATTTTATTATTAAGTTCCCATGACTTTAATTGGAATGGTCCATTGCACACAAAATTACCTGGTCTAGTCCACTGTCCATTTCTGTCATCAATTGTTCCATGTTTTAAAACGGTCTCTTTATGAACAGGCCATGTACTATAATGACTTAATAGACCTAGAAAAAAAGGCGTAGGGCTTTTTAAATTTACTTTAAGTGTATGAGTATCGATAGCTTTAACACCAACATCATTAAAATTATTGGTTTTGCCAGTATGGTATTCCTCTGCGCCTTCTAAGTAATAAAGCATATCTGGATATTGTGAACCCAAGCTTGCAGTAAGTATTCTCATCCAAGACCAAACAAAATCATCAGCGGTCATGACCTCACCATTTGACCATTTTGCTTTTTTATTTAATTTAAAAATATATTCTTTTCCATCATCACTTATTGACCAAGACTCAGCAACTCCAGGCAAATTTCCACCACCATATGGATTGGCTATAGTTAATCCCTCACACAGAGAAATTAAAATATGGTGTTCTGGCACTCCCGTAACTATGTGTGGATCGATACCCTGTGGCTCAGAACCATTACCAAAGTGAAAAATACCATCTTGTAACCCTGAATCAACTGGCGTTACGCTTTTTGAACAACTCACAAAAAGAAATATTAAAAATAATTCAATTAATCTAGATTTATTCATTTTAATTCGAATTGAATACAACATCATTTAAGTTAAGTTTTGCTTTTCCAAAGAGATCTTCATTAATTATATCAGTCATTTTAAAACTCATAGTTTCTTCTCCAAAAGATTGATAACGAGAATTAACATTTTGTAATTCATCGACAGTTGGATCTTTAAAGTTGAGTATATTAACAATATATCTGTCGCCATTTGAGGATTCTATATTGAGTTCAGATCCTTCAGAGCTTTTAAATATTACATTTAAAACATCTGAAGGTATGAGTGATGAAAACCTTTTTATATCCACAAATGAATCTGTAGTTATATAACTATAAGTGTTGATAAACTTTTCTCTCTCAATCTCGTCTTCAATGGCAATTATTTCATTTTCAATGAGAATAATTTTTTCTTTTGATTTAGATTCAGTGAGCATACTTGAGACTTTACTTGATACTTCGCTAAATTCTTGTAATTCTGATTGTGTTATTTCCTTTAAAGAAACTATAACTATGCTATCGATACTCTCAAATAAATAAGGAGCATTTAAACTCGTATCAGGTGAAAAAATATAATCCTTTATTTCAGAATTATCATTATAAAAATCATAATATTGTAGCGACTGGTTTCCAGAGGATAAAATTTCTTTTGAATATGTTGCTGCGATTTCCTCAAGTTTTGCATTTTCTAAAACTAATTGATCAATTTGATCATAATCATCTTTCATTAATGCAAAAGATTCA
>CABXXT010000017.1 GCA_902516285.1 uncultured SAR86 cluster bacterium | reverse complement strand
AAGAGCAACCAATTGGACCATTGCAGGAATGGCTGCATCACAATGTGGAATTCCTCTTTTAACACCAATTGCAAGTGAAAACTCAATGTCTGGCATTGATAAATTTATACCATTAGCTAATTGCATTGGCGATATATTAAGTGAGCAAAATTATCAATTACATTATGTTGGTGGATCAGATTTAGATTTTGCAGGCAAAGGAAATTTTTATAAGTCGCATGGATTTGAGCATGTTGAAGGATGGTATGAGCTCGAAGATATTATAAATGATAAAAATTATCGATCTCCATGGGGTATTTATGATGATGAGCTTCTTGATATTATCTTTAACAGAGCAGAAAAATTAAATAATAAAAATATTAATTTTGGATTGTTTTCTTTAACTTTAGATACTCACCATCCTAATGGTTATATATCAAAATCATGCAAAAACAATAAATATCAAGATGGTTCAAACCCTATTCTTAATTCAGTCCATTGTGTTGATGAATTAATAGGAAGGTTTATGGATACATATTTAAATTCAAAAATTTATGATAATACTATTCTTGTATTATTATCAGATCATCTTGCGCTAAAAAATACAGCAACAAATATGCTTGAAAAGGGTGATAGAAAAAACCTTTTTATGATTTTTGATAAATCTACAAAACCACAATATATAAATTCTTATGGAAATGTATTTGATGTAGGTCCAACTGTAATGGGATTTCTGGGTTTAAACACAGATGGGTTAGGCCTCGGAAGGAACTTGATAACTAGCAAGAGTTTATCTGAAACTCATGATATAGATTTTGTAATTTCTTTAAATAAGAGAAAAATATTAGATTTATGGTCTTTTCCTTCTATAGATGATGGATTTAAAATCTTAGATAATGAAAATAAAATTTTATTTGGTGAAAGGTTCATCAATTATCCAGCTCTTATAGTCCTAAATTCAAGTAATGAGGTTGATCAAATAATGTTTGACTTTTATTATGCAAATCCACTAAAAAATAAAGTAAAAAACCTTGGTAAAAATATAAATTATGTTTGGATTGATGAATGTTCAAAAATTTATTCATATAAGAATTTAAATGAAATAAATAATCCAAGTGAAAATTGTTTGCTTATTCAAGATTCTAAGAATATAAAGTTTAAAATTACATCAACAAAAGACAAAACAATTAATTCAAATCTTATAAAAGAATATTTTAACGATGAATGAAATAGTTGCTCTATATAAATTTGTGTATATAGAAAAACCTTTACATATAAAGAAAATTTTAAGATCTAGACTCAATGATCTTAATATATATGGAACTATTTTAATTGGTGAGGAGGGAATAAATGGAACTATTTCTTCAGATGATTGTTCACGGCTCTCACAAGCAATTTGTTTTATTGAATCTATTAAAGGATTTAAAGACCTAGATTTAAAGTTTTCACAATCTGACAAAAAACCATTTATAAGACTTAAAGTTAAATTAAAAAAAGAAATCGTAACTATTGGTGATCCAAAAATAAATCCAAATGAATTAGCTGGAGAATATGTTGATCCAAAAGACTGGAACAAATTAATCGAAGATGAGGAAACTATTATTATTGATACAAGAAATAATTATGAATATTCAATTGGAACTTTTAAAAATTCTATTAATCCCAATACAAAAAAATTTAGAGACTTTCCTAAATGGCTTGAGAAACAAAATTTTAATAACCATGATAAGAAGAATAAAAAAATTGCAATGTTTTGTACTGGTGGCATTAGATGCGAAAAAGCCTCATCATTAATGAAAAATAAAGGTTTTAAAAATGTATTTCACTTAAAAGGCGGTATTTTAAAATATTTTGAATCTATTCCAGAGGTTCAAAGTAGATGGGAGGGAGAGTGTTTTGTTTTCGACGACAGAGTTTCGCTCAAGCATGATTTATCAATTGGTACACATGATATGTGCCATGGATGCAGAATGCCAATTACTAAAAAAGATAAACAATCAAATAAATACATTCGTGGTGTAGCCTGTCCCAACTGTTATAACAAAAAAACTCAAAAACAAAAATCTAGATACATCAGCAGGCAAAAACAAATAGATTTAGCAAAAAAAAATAATTTCAAACATATTGGTCCAAAAGAGGCTTAAAATTAAAAAATGACCTATCCAATATTATATTCATTCAAACGATGTCCATATGCTATGAGAGCAAGAATGGCTATTAACCTTGCTAAGATTAAGACTGAAATCAGAGAAGTAAGACTTAATAACAAACCACAACATATGTTGAAAGTTTCACCAAAAGGTACTGTTCCAATTCTTGTTCTTGATGATGAGGTTATTGATCAAAGTAATGATATTATAGAATGGGTCTTGAGTAGAAAGAACATATTTCAAAAAGACTCAGACAGTAATACAAAAACTTTAACAGAAGATTTAATTACTATTTTTGATGATAAATTTAAATACCATTTAGACAGATACAAATATTCAACAAGATATGAAAACGTAGATATTGAGTTTCACCGTTTAGAGTGTCTTAAAATATTAATTGAATTAGAAAAACACATAACCCTTGATTCAACAGACTGGATATTTAACGACTCTCCAAGTAAATTAGATATATGTATTTTACCTTTCGTAAGACAATTTAAAATAGCTAATCCAAATTGGTTTGATCAACAATCTGAAATCAAAAAAGTTTTGAAAGTTCTAAATAATTTTATTGAATCTAATTTATTTAAACAAATAATGCATAGTTATGAAGTATGGAATGAAGGAGATCACCCGGTATATTTTCCTCTAGATCAATAGATAATAATTTTTTTTAAACTATAATAGCTGCTCTCAAGGCGGGCGTAGCTCAGTTGGTTAGAGCGCTGGATTGTGGCTCCGGAGGCCGTGGGTTCGAACCCCATCGCTCGCCCCAATATGAAGGTATTTAACTATGAAAGTAAAAATAAAAAAACTACAAAATCTTGAAAGAAAAATAACTATCACAGTTCCTGTGGATAGTTATAAAGAAAACTTTAAAAAGAAACTTAATAATATTAAAAGTAAAGCAAAAGTTGATGGATTTAGAAAAGGTAATGTTCCAAATGATGTTTTAGAACAAAGATATGGACAATCTATACACGCTGAAGTAGTAAATGAATTAATTCAGCAATCCTACCCAAAAGCAATATCTGAAAATAAAATAAGACCAGCTTCAGCTCCAAAGGTTACAATTGATTCTGAAGATCCAAGCAAATCATTGCAATACTCTGCAGTTATAGAGGTATTTCCAGAAATAAAGCCAAAATTTTCAAGATGGAATTCTTATGAAGATGTTTCAATTCAAATTGAAGATGCGGACGTTGATCTTGCAATTAATGATATTAAAAAAAGATATGGTGAATGGAATAAAGTTAAAAGAAGCTCAAAAGCAGATGATCAAGTTATTATAGATTTTTTAGGCAAAATAAATGGTGAGGAATTTGAGGGGAATTCAGCAAAGGACTTTAAATTGATTCTAGGAAGCAAATCAATGATTCCTGGTTTCGAGGATAGTATTATTGGAAAAAAACCATCAAAATTTTCAATAAAATGTATCTTTCCAGATGATTACTTTAAAAAAGACCTAGCAGGCGTTGAAGCAGTTTTTGAAATCGATTTAAAAGAGGTTCAGGAAATAACTGAAGCAAAGATTGATAATAATCTTTTTGAAAAACTTCAAATGGACATTAAGAAAAAAGATGAATTTAAAGATGAAATTCTTAAAAGAATGAAGAATGAAGTAGATATACAAGAAAAAGACCTTACGAAAGAATCTATGTATGAAACTTTACTCAAAACTAACAACTTTATAGTGCCTGGTGCAACTATAAATGAGCAAGCTGATTTAATGAGAAAAGATGCTTTAATGAGAATAGGACATACTGAGGACAATGCCAGCGAAGATTTATTTCCAGTGGATTCTTTTCTTGATAAGGCGGAAAAAAGGGTAAGACTTGATTTGTTATTTTCTGAACTAATAAAGCACTTTAAAATTGAAGTAAAAAAAGAACAAATTGATAGTTTTATTGATAGGGAGTCAAAAAAATATAAAGATCCAGATCAGTTTAAACAATGGGTTGTAAATCAACCACAACAACAGGAACAATTTAGAATGATTGTTTTAGAGGAGCAATTGGTTGAAAATTTAGAAAATGTTCTTAAATCAAAGAAGAAAGTGATAAAATTTTCAGAACTTGCAAATAGAAAGGTTTAATTATGACAGATATACAATCAGCTTTAATACCAATGGTTGTCGAGCAGACTCCTCGAGGTGAAAGATCTTTTGATATATATTCAAGGCTTTTAAAAGAACGAGTAATTTTTTTATCTGGGGCGATTGATGATTACATTTCAAATCTTGTTGTTGCCCAATTGCTATTTTTAGAATCAGAAAATCCAGATAAGGATATTTCTATATATATCAATTCTCCAGGTGGAAGTATATCTGCTGGCTTGGCTATTTACGACACGATGCAATTTATTTCTCCCTCTATTTCAACTTTGTGTATTGGACAGGCTGCTAGTATGGGAGCATTACTGCTTGCTGGTGGTGACAAGAAAAAAAGGTTTGCGCTTCCTAATTCAAGAATTATGATTCATCAACCATTAGGCGGATTTCAAGGTCAGGCATCAGATTTTGAAATACATGCAAAAGAAATATTACATATGAAAAAAGTTGTAAATGAAATTCTAGCAAAACATACCGAGCAATCTATAAAGGTAATTGAAAAGGATACTGACAGAGATAATTTCTTAGATGCCAAATCTGCAGTAAAATATGGATTAGTAGATAAGATTTTGGAAGAAAGGAAATAAAATGAAAGTTGAATCACAATCAGATAAGTTGCACTGCTCATTTTGTGGCAAATCCCAAGATGAGGTAAAAAAACTGATTGCTGGACCAAGTGTATACATTTGTAACGAATGTGTTGATTTATGTAACGACATTATTGAAGAAGAAATTAAAAGCATTGATGAAAATCAACATGATAATCTTTTATCTCCATCAGAAATTTTTGCTCAACTTGATGAATATGTCATTGGACAGGAAAAAGCAAAAAAAGTTTTGTCAGTCGCTGTTTACAATCATTACAAGAGATTAAAAAAAACTGGAACTAAGAATGATGTAGAGCTTCAAAAAAGTAATGTTCTTTTATTAGGACCAACTGGAAGTGGCAAAACTCTGCTTGCACAAACACTTGCAAAAATATTAAACGTACCTTTTACAATTGCTGATGCAACAACTCTGACTGAAGCTGGTTATGTTGGAGAGGACGTTGAAAATATTATTCAAAAACTTTTACAAAAAGCTGATTATGATCCAGAAAAAGCTGAGCTTGGAATAGTTTACATTGATGAAATTGATAAAATTGCAAGAAAATCTGATAACCCTTCAATTACTAGAGATGTATCAGGTGAGGGAGTTCAACAAGCATTACTAAAATTAATTGAAGGAACAGTTGCATCAATTCCTCCACAAGGTGGCAGAAAACATCCTCAGCAAGAGTTTATTCAAATAGATACTTCAAATATTTTATTTATTTGTGGTGGCGCTTTCTCTGGACTTGATAAAGTCATTCAGCAAAGGACCAATAATGTTGGTATTGGATTTAGCGCAGAGGTTGATCCAAAATCTAATGTGGAAAATATTAAAAGCAGTGTTGATGAACTGCAACCTGAGGATCTTGTTAAGTATGGACTAATACCAGAATTTGTTGGTAGGTTGCCTGTAATATCTAATCTACATGAATTAGATGCTGAAAAGTTAGTGAGGATTCTCAAAGAGCCAAAAAATGCTCTTATTAATCAATATAAACATCTTTTTGAGTTAGATGATGTTGAACTTTCATTCAGAGAAGAAGCTCTTATCGAGATTGCCAAGCAAGCTATCGAAAGAAAAACTGGAGCAAGAGGCCTTCGTTCAATTATGGAAGAAATATTAATGGAAACGATGTTTGAACTTCCTAATACTAATCTTGATAAAGTCATTATTGATGAGAAGGCAGTTTCCTCAAAAACCGAACCTATAAAACTACTTAAAACAAAATCCAAAAAAACCTCTTCTGCTAATTGATATTTATTTAAGTATCCTTATATTAGTTTTATGACTAAGATTAAATCTGATCTACCCTTAATACCACTAAGAGATGTTGTTGTTTTTCCAGGAATAGTAACAACGCTGTTTGTTGGTCGACCTAAATCTGTTGAAGCATTAAATTCTGCTATGGCATCAAATAAAAAACTTGTTCTTGTAAGTCAAAAAGATGCTAGCAAGGAGAATCCTGAAATTTCGGATATTTACAAAGCTGCATCCATAAGTAATCTCCTTCAATTAATCAAACTACCAGATGGAACAATGAAAGTATTGGTTGAAGGATACAAAAGATGCACTATTGAAAAAATCAATGAAGATAAAAATATAACTATTGCTACAGTTCATGAGATTGATGATGTGCCAATTAATGAAAATGAATCCACAAATTTATTACGTTTGATTAAATCAAAGTTTGAAGATTACATAAGCATTACAAAAAGAATTCCTCCTGAAATAGTCTCTACTGTTGATTCATTGGATGATTTATCAAGATTGATTGATACGATTACTGGACATCTACCAATAGAAACTTCTAAAAAACAAGAAGTACTTGAGACATCTGATCTGAAAAAAAGATCTGAAAGAGTTCTTACATTTATAGAATCTCAATTAGATGTCGTTGATGTTGAGAAAAAAATTAGAGACAGAGTAAAGAAACAAATGGAGAAGTCTCAACGTGAATATTACTTGAATGAGCAAATTAAGGCTGCTCAAAAAGAGCTTGGTGAAATTGGAGATGAAGGTGACGAATTAGAAAATCTTGAGAAAAAGATTAATGAAGTCGGTATGACAAAAGAAGCACTTAAAAAAGCTAAAAGCGAGCTCGCAAAATTTAAACACATGGCTCCATCCTCAGCTGAAGCATCTGTTGTTAGGACTTATTTAGATTGTTTGGTAGATGTACCATGGAAAAAGAAATCAAAAATCAAATCAGATATAAAAGCTTCTTTTAATATTTTAGAAGAAGACCATTACGGGCTAGAAGAGGTCAAAGAAAGAATTGTTGAATATTTGGCTGTTCAAAAAAGAGTGAAATCTATGAAGGCGCCTGTTCTATGCCTTGTTGGCCCTCCAGGTGTAGGCAAAACGTCACTTGGTGAATCAATTGCTAGGGCGACAAACAGAAAATTTGTGAGAATGTCTCTTGGAGGCGTCAGAGATGAATCTGAAATTAGAGGTCATCGAAGAACATATATTGGATCAATGCCAGGCAAAATCGTCCAAAAACTTAGTAAAGTTGGAGTGAAGAATCCATTATTTTTACTTGATGAAATTGATAAAATTGGAATGGATCACAGAGGTGATCCAGCTTCAGCTCTACTAGAGGTTCTTGATCCTGAGCAAAATAATACTTTTAGTGATCATTATTTAGAGGTCGACTATGATTTATCAGAAGTCATGTTTGTTTGTACTGCTAATAGTTTAAACATACCTACACCTTTACTTGATAGGATGGAAATAATCAGAATACCTGGATATATTGAAGATGAAAAAATAAATATTGCCTCGAAATATTTACTTCCAAAACAAATGAAAAGAAACGGTTTAAAGGATAAAGAGATAAAGCTAGAAAAAAATGTAATTTTATCTTTGATAAGATATTACACAAGAGAAGCAGGGGTAAGAGGTCTAGAAAGACAGGTTGCAAAAATTTTAAGAAAGGTTGTAAAAGAAAGACTTATAGAAAATAAAAAATTGAGTTCTCCAACAAATATCACTGTAAAAAATTTAGAAAAATACTCTGGTGTGAAAAAGTTCAAATATGGTGTAGCAGAAAAAGATAATGCTATTGGACAAGTAACTGGTCTCGCATGGACAGAGGTAGGAGGAGAACTTCTCACAATAGAAGCCTCTCATATTGATGGCAAAGGTAGAGTTATTAAAACTGGTTCACTGGGTGATGTAATGCAAGAATCAATTCAGGCTGCTTTAACAGTAGTAAGATCCAGAGCTGAAACATTAGGCATAAAACCAAATTTTTATGAAAAATATGATGTACATATTCATGTTCCTGAAGGAGCTACACCTAAGGATGGACCTAGTGCTGGTGGAGCAATGGCTATATCATTAATTTCTGTTTTTACTGGTATTCCTGTTAGGGCTGATACTGCTATGACAGGTGAAATTACACTTCGAGGTCAAATACTTAAGATCGGTGGCTTAAAAGAAAAGCTTCTTGCGGCTAAAAGAGGTGGAATTAAAAATGTAATTATTCCTAAAGAGAATGAACCTGATCTCCAAGAAATACCAAAACAAATTACTAAATCTTTAAATATAATTCCTGTCGAATGGATTGATGATGTGATATCTGCTGCTCTTGTAGAAGAACCTATTCCAGATTCTAAAAAAATTAAAACTAGAAAATCTAAAAACATAGTCAAATCTGAAAATAATCCAGCACACTAAAACCCTTTATTTGCTTGACTTTTAGGCCTAAAAAGCTTTTCATAAGGGAGTACTTATTTAATATATTATCAAAGAGGAGTATTTAGTATGAATAAATCAGATTTAGTAGACTCAGTTGCGGGAGCCGCTGATATGTCAAAAGCTGAAGCAGGTAGAGCTGTAGATGCAGTTCTAGATGGAATTTCAGGTGCCCTAGGCAATGGTGATTCGGTAGCTTTAGTAGGTTTTGGAACATTCTCAGTAAGACACAGAGCTGCGAGAGAAGGAAGAAACCCACAAACCGGTGAAGCAATGCATATTGCAGCTTCGAAGGTCCCAGGATTCAAAGCTGGTAAAGGCCTTAAAGATACGGTTAAGAATAGCTAAGTTTTTTATACTTGAAAAAGGGTGCTTACGCACCCTTTTTTTTGCTCTATAATATCGTCCATATGATGGAATCACTAAGAAATTTCTTAACTGGCCCAAGGTTAATTATTGTAGTACTTGTATGCGCTCTTCCATTTGTTTTTTTGGGAACTTCATCTTTGGCAACTACTTCAGGAACTTCATTTGGAACGATTAATGGAGAGTCTATATCTGAGACCGATTTTAATCTTGCTACAAATAGAGCTGCTCAAAGGTTTGAAGGATTATATGGCGATCAATTTGAATTTTCATCTTTAGATGAAAACATACAACTAGAATTTGTAAAACAAGAGTTAATAATTCTCAAAAGTCTTCTTTCTAATGCGAAGTCATTAGGCTTTGTTAATGATATCTCAGAGAAAGAAGCAAAAAAAAATATTATCAATGACCCACAATTTCAAATTGAAGGTATTTTCAATGAGGGAGTTTTTGGTGCACAGGTCAATGCTAATGGATTTACAAAAGATTCTTATATTGACTTAATGACTGATCTTTATGCATCAGAAATATACAGAAAATCAATATCAGAAATTCAATTTGTAACTCAACAAGAAGTCAATGATTTAGCTACTGCATTAGAAAGAAAGTCGGACATCAAATTTGCAAAGATAAGTCTAGATGGTTTACAAAGTGAAATTGTAAATACTCCTGATGAGCTAGAAGAATATTATCAAAGTAATCAGTTTTTATTTTTTTCAGATGAACAAAGAAATTTCCAATATATAGAAATAAAACAAGATGAATATATAAATAAAGTTAAAATACCAGTTGGATATCTTGAGTCTGAATACCAACAGTATCTTCAAAACTCTGAGAGTAATGCTCA
>CABXXT010000016.1 GCA_902516285.1 uncultured SAR86 cluster bacterium | reverse complement strand
ATTGAAAAACAAAATGATAATACTGGATTATTTTCAGTTCAAACAGTTTTAAGTAATGCTGTTGAATATCAACCACTAATAAAATTAAAAGCTACATCAAAATCTGAGGCAAGGATTAATGTAAAAGCCAAAACCTCTGGTGAAGTTGTAAATATTGGAGCAATTCAGGGTGAGTTTGTAAATAAAGATAAGGTCCTTTGCAGTCTGGGAATTGTTGAGCTTAATAGAACAGAAGTTAAGGCCCCCTTTTCAGGATTTATTGAGCAAATTGTAAAGCCTGGTAATTTTATAGAAAGAGGTCAAGTTTGTGCAACGCTTATTAAGCTTAATCCAATAATTTTCACTGCTGGGGTTCCCGAGTATGAGATTAATAAAGTTAAAAAGAATCAAGACGTGGTTATTGAACTAGTGACTGGGGAAATAATAGAGAGTAAATTAACATTTGTTTCCAAAAGTGCATCATCAGAAACAAGAACATTTAATGTGGAGTCTCAAATAGAAAACAAGAATGGATCTGTTAAGGATGGTTTGACAGCAAATATGACAATTAAGATAGATAAGGTAATGGCTCATAAAATTTCACCATCAATTTTATTATTGAACGATGAAGGGAAGCTTGGAATAAGAGTTATTGAAAATGATAATCAAGCCAATTTTGTTGAAATTATTATTCTAGAAGATTCTGAAGATGGTTTATGGGTAACAGGTATTTCAAACTCTATTGAAATTATTGTTCAAGGACAGGGTTTTGTTGAAGATGGTCAAAAAGTTATTACTAATCGTTTATGACACAAATTATTGATTTTGCTTTAAGAAAAGCAAAGACAACCCTATTGCTTGCTTTAATGGTTATTATTGCAGGTTCATACGCACGTCAAGAAATTCCAATAGCAGCTGCCCCAAATGTTCAATTACCTTTTATCACAGTATCGGTATTTCTTGATGGAGCGTCTCCAAATGATACATCTAGATTAATAGCTAGGCCGCTTGAGAATAGATTAAAGACTGTAACAGGAGTAAAAAATATCAGATCAACTAGCTATCTAAGCTTTGCTAGAATTTTCTTAGAATTTGAGGTTGGGTTTGATATTGACCAAGCTCTTGTTGATGTTAAACAAGGGGTAGAAGAAATTAAATATCAACTTCCATTAGAGGCAGAAGACCCTCAAATTGAAGAATATAGTGAAGCAAGTTTTCCAGTAATGAATATAAGCATTGTTGGTGGTCAGTCAATTAGACAAAAAGTATTTTATGCACGTGAATTAAAAGACAGAATTGAGCCAATTGAGCAAATTCTTGAAGTAAATATGACAGGCGCTCCAGAGGAAGTCCTGGAAGGAGTAATTAATAAAGCAAAAATGGAATCTTATGGAGTAACCCTTTCTGATATCTATTATTCAGTTTCTAATAATAATTTAATAATTCCAGGAGGAAAGCAAGATACTGGTAGAGGAAGTTTTAATATTGAAGTTCCTAGTATTATTGAATCAGCAAAAGATGTATATGCAATTCCAGTTAAAGTTACAAAAGATGCTATTGTTACTTTGGGCGAAATTGCTACAGTAAAAAGAACTTTTAAAGATTTCACCTCTTACGCTAGAGTAAACGGACAAGATGCAGTAACTTTAGAGGTTTCACTTAGAGAAAGTGCCAATGCGATTGACGCATCAAATGCTATCAGAAGTATTTTAAAAGATTTTAAATCTACCTTACCTGATAATCTTAAAATTGAAGTCTCAAATGATGATACTGTCTATGCAAATTTAATGGTTAAGGAGCTCAATGGTAATATCATAGCTGCTGTAATATTAATTATGGTTCTTATAATTGCAAGCATGGGGATTAGAGTTTCTATGCTTGTAGGTTTGTCGATCCCATTTTGCTTTTTAATGACTTACTTAATCTTATATGGACTCGATATGGAAGTAAATTTCCTTGTCATGATGGGACTTCTTCTTGGGATGGGGATGTTAATCGATGGTTCAATTGTTATTACAGAGTATGCTGATAAAAAAATATCAGAAGGATTATCGAGAATAGAAGGATATACAATTTCAGCTAAAAGAATGTTTTTTCCAATAATTGCCTCAACAGGAACAACATTAGCTGCATTTATTCCTATTATGTTTTGGCCTGGCTTTACTGGTCAATTTATGAGGTACCTTCCAATTACAATATTTTTTGTTCTGTCTGCATCATTATTTTATTCACTAATTGTCATCCCAGTTTTGGGTTCATATTTTGGTCAAAAGAATTCAGCATTGAATGATAAAGATACAGATCACGTTTCAATTTTCATAAGACTTACAGAATGGTATGGGAAATACATTAAAAAGTTTGTTACAAATCCTGTTGAGACAATAATTGCAGTCGTTTCAATTCTTGCAATCATAATTATGAGCTATATATTTTCTGGCAAAGGTACTATTTATTTTGCAATAGTTGATCCAGTTCAAGCAAACATAACCATAAAAGCAAGAGGAAACTTTTCTGCTTTAGAGACCAAAGAAATTATAGAAAAAGTTGAAGAAAGATTCCTTGAAGTTGAAGGTATAAAAAATGTTTATTTGAGATCTGGTACAAATTGGTGGGAATCTGGTGCTGATAGAATCGGTGGTGGTTTTATAGAAACACTTGAGCCTTCTCAAAGGGATATTTCTGGTTTTGAAATAATGGATAATCTAGTCTTCTCAACTAAAGATTTACCCGGTATAGCTGTGGAAGTTGAGGCTGATCTTGGAGGACCATCATTTGATTCTCCTATCGAATTAGATGTTTACGGCAGTACTGAAGATTCTGTTAATTATGCAGTAAGTATTATTGAAAACTACATGAGAAATGATATAAAAGGATTAATAAATATTTTTTCTTCAAAAGCATATCCATCAGTTGAGTGGAGTGTCGAAGTTGATAAACAAAAGGCAGCTCAGCTTGGAGTAAGTGTCAGTGATGTTGGAGCATTAGTCCAAATGCTAACAAATGGATTTAAAGTTGGTGAATATAGGCCTGATGATGCAAAAGATGAAGTAGAAATTAGAGCAAGATTCCCTGAATCTGACAGAACAATTACTGGCATAAGAGATCTAAATGTGGTTACAAAAAAGGGAACTGTCCCTGTAAGTTCTTTTATCAATGTTGTACCAAAAGAAAACCGGCAAACTGTAAATAGGAAAAATGGAAAATACTTTCAAGAAGTAGGCGCAGGTACACTTGATGAATCAAAAGTTTCATCCAAAGTTGCTGAATTAGATAATTGGTTAAAAACAGCATATTTAGGAGAAGGTATTACATATAGCTTTGGAGGAATGGCTGAAGAAACTGAAGAGGTAAATACATTTATGATTACAGCTGGAATTACTGCTGTTTTCATAATGTTATTAATGTTAATTACTCAGTTTAATAGTTTTTATCAGTCATTTATTATTTTGTCTTCAGTTGCAATATCATTTGTTGGAGTTCTGCTGGGTCTTTTAATTACTGGGAAATCTTTTAGTACAACAATGACTGGTTTATCAATTGTTACTCTCGCAGGTATTGTTGTTAACAACAATATTGTTTTAATAGATACATTCAATAGGCTAAAAGAGGAAACTCCGCGCTTAGAGGCATCTAAACATATTATTGAAGCATGCAAACAGAGATTAAGACCAATAATTTTGACATCTCTTACAACAATATTTGGTTTATTGCCTTTAGCAATGGGTATTAGTCTTGATATTATTTCTAGGGATATACTTGTTGGTAGTAGAATTGTGGATTGGTGGTCTAATCTTGCAGTTTCAATTGTATTCGGTCTTGGTTTTAGTACTTTTGTAACTTTAATTCTAACGCCTGCAATTCTATCTCTTCCATATGCAGTTAAAAATGATTATAAAAAATTATTTAAAAATCCTTCCAATAATTTACAATAAACAATGGCTAAATCTGATAAACAATCAAATTTTGAATCTTCGCTTAATAAGCTAGAGTTAATTGTTACAAAACTTGAAGATGAGAATATCAGTCTAGAAGATTCTGTAAAATCATTTGAGGAAGGCATTAATCTTGTAAAAAGTTGTCAAGAAGAGCTTAAAAGTGCAGAGCTAAAAATACAAAAACTTCTCGATGATGGCACTTCTGAAGATATAGAAACTTAAAATAAATAAATGCTTGAAAATTTTCTATCTCATGTCAGAGATAATGTCTCTAAAAAAATAGAACAAAGTATTGGTAATTCTAATTTCATTGAAAAAGTGATGAGATATACAGCATTGAGCAAAAGTAAAATGATTAGAGCAGGTTTAATTTTTGCTTCAGCTGAAAATAATAAAAATCTTTCGTCAAGTAGCACATCTACCCTAGCGGCATCAGTTGAGTTAATTCATACCTACTCTCTGATTCATGACGACCTACCATGTATGGATGATGATAGTTTAAGAAGAGGAAAGGAATCTAGTCATATTAAGTATGGTGAGGCAAATGCTATTCTTGCTGGGGATGCGCTCCAAAGTCTTGGATATGAAATTATTTGTGATGATAATGACATGAATGATAGTTGTAAGATAAGTGCAATAAACTTACTAAGCAAGGCGTGTGGAAAAAGTGGAATGGTATTCGGACAATATCTTGATATTGAGAGTGAATCAAAAGCAATCTCTAATGAAGAAATAGAAAAAATACATTCTTTAAAAACAGGTGAGCTCATTAAAGCTTGTGTTCTTCTTGGCCAAACTGGTAATGAAGATATTAGCTTAACAAAGTTATTAGAAAATGTTGGACAAAAAATTGGTCTAGCTTTTCAAATTACTGATGACATACTAGAAGAAGTTTCTGATGAAAAAACACTTGGTAAAAATGTTAACTCAGACAAAAGAAATGATAAGTCAACATATTTGAAAGTTGTTAGTTTGAATGAAGCAATTAATATATCTCAAGAGTTGTCTCAGTCAGCCATATCTGATCTAGAAAAGATAAAAAATAAGAGATTTGATATGTTGATAGAATTAGCGAAGTACATTTCTTACAGAAATAATTAAATGAAAGTTTTTAAAAAAATTCCTACTCAAAAACCAAAAACACCATTGCTTGATCGAGTGAATGTTCCGTCTGAAATGAGATCTTTTTCTATTAATGAGTTAGAGTCACTTGCTAATGAATTAAGAGAGTTTTTACTTTACTCTGTAGGTAAGAGTGGTGGTCATTTAGCAGGTGGTCTGGGTGTTATTGAACTTACAATTGTTCTGCATTATTTATTTGATACACCAAATGATAATCTTATATGGGATGTTGGACATCAAGCCTATCCACACAAAATTTTAACTGGTAGGAAAGATCAAATTGAGTCGATTAGAAAAAAGAATGGGCTTGCTCCCTTTCCAGCAAGATCAGAAAGTGAATATGATTCATTTGGAGTAGGTCATTCTAGTACTTCGTTGAGTGCAATTCTTGGAATGTCAGAAGCTAATCAATTATTAAATCCTAATAAAAAACACATCGCTGTAATTGGAGATGGTGCCATGACTGCTGGTATGGCTTTTGAAGCTCTTAGCCATATGGGACATTTAAAATCAAATATTCTAGTAATATTAAATGATAATGATATGTCTATTTCAGAAAACATAGGTGGATTATCAAATTACTTTTCAAGAATATGGGCTTCTAAAATATATAAAGGCATAAAAAAAAGCGGTGCCTCATTCCTAAAACCTTTACCTCAAGCATATCATTTGGCCAGAAAAGCAGAAACACAAATGAAAGCCTTGGTCGCTCCAGGAACAATGTTTGAAGAGTTGGGACTTAACTATATTGGGCCAATTGATGGACATAATATCAAAGAGTTAAAAGACGTAATTTCTAATTTGAAAGACTTTGAGGGTCCTCAGTTTCTTCATGTAATTACTAAAAAAGGTGCTGGTCTTGACCCTGCAGAAGCAGATCGCATAGGGTTTCATGCGATAGGTAAAATTAATGCAATTAAGCAAGAAAAATCAGATCAGAAAAAGTATCAGGATATATTCAGTGATTGGATATTAGATATGGCGAAAAAAGATAATAAACTCATAGGAATTACACCAGCGATGAGGGAAGGTTCGGGGCTTGTAAAGTTTAGTAAGGAATTTCCAGATAGATATTTTGATGTTGCAATTGCAGAGCAACATTCTGTGACGTTTGCTGCAGGTCTTGCTGCAGAAAAGATGAAGCCTGTTGTTGCTATTTATTCTACATTTCTTCAGAGAGGTTATGATCAACTTATTCATGACGTTGCAATTCAAAATCTTGATGTAACTTTTGCATTAGATAGATCAGGACTTGTAGGAGAAGATGGACCAACACATTCTGGCAACTATGATATTGCATATTTAAGATGCATTCCAAATATGGTTATTTGTACACCCTCCGATGAGGATGAAACTAGAAAATTACTTACTACAGCATATGAATATGATGGTCCTGCTGCAGTTAGATATCCAAGAGGAATTGGACCGAATTCAAAAGTTGAAGAAAGTCTTAAATCAGTTCCACTGGGAAAATCTAGATTAATATTTAAAGGAAATAGTGAAATTATTATGCTGAATTTTGGCGCTTTGCTATATAAAGCCAAGAAGGTTGCAGAAAATTTAAAATTAACCTTGATTGATATGAGATTTGTTAAGCCATTGGATGAAAAAATGCTCAAAAAATACTTATCTAAAGCTAGTATGTTTGTTTCTATTGAAGATGCCTGTATAAAAGGTGGAGCTGGCAGCCTTGTTCAAGAATTTTGTTCATCAGAAAGAATAAATATTCAATCAGTATTATTTGGTATACCTGATCAATTTATTGAGCATGCTTCCAGAGATGAAATGCTTGATGCGGCTGGATTAACATCTGAAAAAATAGAGTCTAAATTAAAAGAATTATTAGAATGACAGATAGTATTCCTGAAAATATTCCTGCAATAACATCGTCTAAGACAATGCCCAATCCATTTTTATATTCTTTATCAAAAAATGAAATTGGATAAGGTTTAAGAATATCAAAAAATCTAAATAGTATTAAAGCTATGGCAGCATAAATTATTCTTTCATATCGATCATCTGCAATAAATAATACTGGTAATAAGGAAATCCATGTGCCCACTAACTCATCAATAACAATTGATTTATGATCTTTAATAACTAAATCCTTAGTAATTTTTTCACAAATCCAAACTGAAAAAATTCCAACAGCAAATGTTAGAAAAATCATATTGATATAGTGCGACAAGAATATAAAAACGAACCACGCGAAAATGCTTCCAAAAGTTCCAGGGGCGATAGGAATTTTACCGAGACCTCCTAGGGTTGCAATAAAGTGAAGTGGGTTTTTAAGATTAGGGAAGTTTTGCATTTAAATTATTGTAACAACTTCTCTTGCTATTGATGGAGATGTGGTCCATTTACCTCCATATATTGCTATAAGCTTATCCTCATTTTGGATAAAGAAATCTCTCGATGAATTAACAAAACTTTTTTTGTTTGACTTTATAAGAGGCCTTACGCCTGCATAAGAAGATACTATTTCATTTTTTGAGATAGGATCTTTTAAATAAAAATTTATGCTGTCTAAAAGATATTCTATTTCATGAGTCTCAACATTAGGACTTTCTGGTGAATTTACTCTTTCTTCTGTTGTTCCCAATAACATTATTTTTTTATAAGGAAGTGCAAAAATGTATCTTTTTTTACATATTCCTTTGAGCATAATTCCATTTTTTATTTCTCTATTGATAATTAAATGACTGCCTTTAATAAAATCAATTTTTTTTAGTGGTTTAATTTTATTCTTTTCTAAAAGGATTTCAGTCCAGGGGCCAACAGATAAAATTATCTTATCAAATTTATAATTATCAATATTACCTCTATTATCAAAAGATTTAACTTCATGATTTTCAAAAATGTCTATATTAAGATTCTTTGCTAAATTAATAAGTTCTTGTCCAAGCATTTCATCATCCATAGATCCATCAAAAAATGAAATATATTTTGAATAATCTTCCTTTAAATCAAAAGAGTCATATTTACTGATATCAAGTATTTTACTGCCACCTATTTTTTTTGAGCCTGCAAGCATTTCATAAAGCTTAATACCTATAAAATATTTAAAAAAATTTAAATTCTTAGAACTTTTGAAAGGCATAGCTATTTGCATTTTATTTGTGTGCTTAGGAAAGTTTTTAAGCCACCATTCTCGATCTTTCAGACCATTTTGTACTTCCTTGATCTGAAAATTTTCTAAATATCTAAGGCCTCCATGAAGTAATTTTGTTGTCTTAGAGCTTGTTTGACTTAAAAGCTTATTTTTTTCAAAAATTGATACTTTAAATCCTTCTCTTGCTAAGAATATTCCAATGATTAAGCCAGTTACGCCTCCACCAACTATACCCACAGTCCTATTCAAAACTATCCCAACCATTTTTATCAAATTCTAACTTTTTATTATTTTTTTTTATTACAACCTCTTTTTTATTTGAAATTTGACCAATTTTATAAAAATCTGGTTCCTGAAAATTATCAGAGTTTTTTTTTGAAGTTGTAAAACATAAAACATAGTCATCACCATAAGTTAAATCATGCATGTCATTATGAATTGGTATCTTTTCATAATCGATTGTTGCTCCAACATTTGACTGTGAACATATAGTTTTTAGATCTTTTAATAAACCATCAGATATATCTATACATGATGACGCAAAAGGAGAAATTAATTCACTTTTTTTAAACTCAGGTTCTGGCTTAAAATAATAGTTTATAAATTCAGATTTCTTTTTGAGTTTAAAATCTTTTAATCCCTGTCTGGCAAGACCAAGTTTCCCCGTTATATATATATCATCACCTACTTGTGCATTTGATCTTGTTAATGGTTTTTTATATGGATATCCAAAAACATTTACACAAATATTTAATTCTCCATAAGTTATATCGCCACCTACTAATTTGAGATTGAAATCTTTTAAAATTTGTTCAGTTCCAATCGTAAAATTTTTGTACCATTGAATATCTTTTGAGTCAGCAGTTAATCCAATGCTTATAAAAGATGGACATGCACCCATTGCTGCAAGATCACTTAATGCTGTAGAGATTGATCTGTAGGCAATATCTTTTGGATCAGAGTTCTTGGGAAAATGTTTTGAAACTGTTGAAACATCTAATGAATGAACTAAATCTTTTATATTTGATTTTATTACAGCTGCATCATCTCCTGAGCCTACTACTATTTGAGCATCATCAATAGGAGTTTCAACTAAATGCTGAAAGCAATTTAATATATCTAGTTCAGATATCAAGAAGGATATCTTTCAAACAATCCGCTTGCGCCCATACCTCCACCAACACACATAGTCACAACACCAAATTGTTTATCCATATTGTTAAGTTGTCTGGCCAAATGACCTACTTGTCTTGAACCAGTCATTCCAAAAGGATGACCAATTGAAATTGATCCACCATCTAAATTTAATTTTTCCATTGGTATTCCCAGCTTGTCCCTGCAATAAACAACTTGAACAGCAAAAGCCTCATTTAATTCCCAAATGTCAATGTCTTCAATTGATAAATTATAGTTTTTAAGCATTTTTGGTACTGAAAATACCGGGCCAATTCCCATTTCATCTGGCTCACACCCCATTGTTGTAAATCCTCTAAAGTAAGCTAGTGGTTTAAGATCTAACTCTTTTGCTTTGTCCTCAGACATAACGAGAGTTACAGATGCACCATCTGAAAGCTGGGATGAGTTACCTGCAGTAACTGAGCCATTTTCTGGATCGAATACTGGTTTTAAAGAAGATAATCCTTCAAGGGTCGTCTCTGGTCTATTACATTCATCTTTGTCTACTGTGCAATCAATTTCTTTTGACTCTCCAGTTTCTTTATTTTTAAGAAGCATTTTAGTATCCATAGGAATGATCTCATCGTCATAAGAACCTGATTGCTGAGCCGCAGCAGTTCTCATTTGACTTTCATACGCATATTCATCTTGAGCCTCTCTAGAAATATTATATCTTTTGGCAACAACCTCAGCCGTCATGCCCATTGGAAAATAAATACCAGGTGATTCTTGAGCTAGCTTCTCATTCACGAAGTTATCCATATTCATATTCATCATTGAAATTGTTTCAGCACCTCCAGCAATAACAGTGTCATAACAGCCTGCCATAATCTGACCAGCAGCCATTGATATTGATTGCATGCCTGATGAACAATATCTGTTAACAGTTGTACCACCAGTTGTTATTGGGAGTTTAGATAAAACTGCAGCGTTCCTTCCAACATTGTGACCTTGAGCACCTTCTGGATTTCCACATCCCATAATTATGTCCTCTACATCCTCAGGTGGTAAATTTGGATTTCTATCAAGCATTGCATCTATAATATGTGCAAGCATCTCATCTGGTCTTGTCATATTAAAACCACCTCTATGAGATTTTGCTAATCCTGTTCTGACACTGTCAACAATTACTACATTTTTCATAATTACTCCATAAAATAGAAGACTATTCTAGTCTATCTTTATCTTTACTTAAAGCTTTATACCAGTCTGGTATGAGATCTATATCGTATTCCTTTGCCTTTTTAAGAATATATGGAATGGAAATTGGACTAAATGGAAGAACTACAAGCATGCCAAGTCCCAAACTCTTGAATATTTGTTTTAATTGTTTGTTTGCAATCCTAATGTCATCCTCTGAAGCATCTCCTTCTAGATAGCTTATATAAATGTCAAGCATCTTCTTATTTTCTTCAGTTTCTTCAAGGAAAAGATCTTTTAGCTTTAAAAGATTTTGCTTTAATTTATCTGTATTCATAATTAAGAAAATATTATGCTACATTTATTAATATGATTAAATCTGAACGGGCAAATGTTGTTAGAGAAATTTTAGATAAGGCCTACCCCAAAGTTCCTATTCCTCTTGATCATAAAAATAATTTTACACTGCTGATAGCTGTACTTTTATCAGCACAGTGTACCGATGAGAGAGTTAATAAGGTCACTCCAAATTTGTTTTCAATTGCTTCTGATCCCCTAAGCATGTCTAAGCTATCTGTTAACAAAATATATAAAATTATTAAGCCTTGCGGATTAGGTCCTCAAAAATCAAAGGCAATTTCTAAGCTTTCAAAGATTTTAGTTACAAGATTCAGTTCTAGTGTTCCTAATAATTTTTCTGATCTTGAGAAATTACCGGGTGTTGGGCATAAAACAGCATCTGTTGTCATGAGTCAAGGATTTGGTATTCCTGCATTTGCAGTTGATACTCATATCCATAGACTTGCGCAGAGATGGGGACTCACAAATGGTAAGAGTGTAAAAAAGACTGAGGAAGATTTAAAAAAAGTTTTTCCAAAAGAATCATGGAATAAACTTCACTTGCAAATTATTTTTTGGGGCCGTCAATATTGTATGGCTAGATCATGTCATGGTATTGAATGTAAAATATGCAAAACATGTTATCCAAAAAGAAAAAAACCTTTTGTGCACAAAAAGCCGTAGATAATATAAAATTACGATAAATCCTATTAATATTTTTATAAATAAATTATGAAACAATCAAAAAGCTATAATATTTTTACAAAAAATGTTTCGAAATCTTCAAGAAGCGATAATATATTTTCTAACGAAGAATCTATTAAAGATTATGACTCTGAATTATGGCAATCTTTTGAATTTGAAGCTTTAAGGCAAGAAGATCATATAGAACTTATTGCATCTGAAAATTATGCTTCAAAAAGAATTTTGGAAGCTCAAGGTTCACTATTAACGAATAAATATGCAGAGGGCTATCCATCTAAGAGATATTATGGTGGATGTGAGAATGTTGATATTGCTGAAAATCTAGCAATTGAAAGAGCAAAAAAACTTTTTAAAGCGGATTATGCAAATGTTCAACCTCATTCTGGTTCTTCAGCCAATGCAGCAGCATATCTTGCATTGTTAGAGCCAAACGATACTATTTTAGGAATGAGTCTTGATCATGGTGGTCATCTTACTCATGGTTCAAAGGTAAATTTTTCTGGCAGGAACTATAAAAGCTTTCAGTATGGGCTTCATCCAGAAACTAATGATATTAACTATGAAGAAGTTAGATCTCTTGCAAAAGAACATAACCCTAAGCTAATAATTGCAGGATTCTCAGCATTTACAGGTATTATTGATTGGAAGAAATTTAGAGACATTGCTGACGAAGTTGGTGCATATTTTTTAGTTGATATGGCCCATGTATCTGGATTAGTTGCTGCTGATCTGTACCCTTCACCTGTTCCATTTGCAGATGTAGTAACTTCAACAACACATAAGACTTTAAGAGGACCAAGATCAGGAATCATTCTTGCTAAAGCGAATGAAGAAATTGAAAAAAAACTTAACTCAGCTGTTTTTCCAGGATCTCAAGGGGGCCCACTTATGCATGTAGTTGCTGCAAAAGCTTTATGTTTCAAAGAGGCATTAGATCCTGAGTTTAAAAATTACATTAAGCAAGTTAAAGATAATGCCAAAATAATGGCAGCTACTTTAATGTCCAATGGTATCGATATAGTTAGTAATGGAACTGAAAATCATATTGTCTTGGTTGATCTTCAAAAAAAAGGAATCACTGGAAAAGATCTAGAAAAACTTCTTGGATCTATAAACATCACTGTAAACAAAAACGCAGTTCCAAACGATCCTGCCTCGCCATTTGTCACATCAGGAATAAGAATTGGTACGCCAGCTGTAACAACTAGAGGTTTTAAAGAAAAAGAAATAATCCAAGTTAGTAATTGGATATCTAATATCATTAATGACTTCGATAATGAAGAATTACAAAAAAATATCAAAGAGGAAGTACAAAATCTAACTATAAATTTTCCTGTATATAACTTATAAATGTATTGTCCTTTCTGCCAAGCTGAAGATACTAAGGTGATTGATTCCAGATTAGTAGCAGATGGTTCACAAATAAGAAGAAGAAGAGAATGTGAGGTTTGTCATTCAAGGTTTACAACATTTGAAACTATTGATCTTGCTCTTCCAAGAGTAATTAAAAGTAATGGTGAAAGACAACCATTTAATGGCTCGAAGTTAAAAAAAGGTATGTTAAGAGCTCTAGAAAAAAGACCATTGTCAACTGAAGAAATTGATACAGTTTTTGGCAAAATTTTGAAAGAAATTAGAACAAGAGGTGTTCGTGAGATAAAGTCCATTGAAATTGGAGAAATAATGATGAATGCTTTGAAACAAGTTGATAGTGTCGCTTATGTAAGATTTGCTTCTGTTTATCGTGATTTTCAAGATATTAAAGATTTTTCAGAAGAGATTAATTCACTTAAAAAAGAAAAGCCGTCAAGTAAACAAAATAAAAAATGAATTACAAAAAATTCATGCTTCAGGCTATTAATGATGCTGACAAATTTAAATATACAGCAAAGCCTAATCCTGTTGTTGGAGCCATTTTATTAAAAGATGAATCAATAATTTCTTCAGGGTATCACGAGCAATACGGATGTAATCATGCTGAAATAAATGCAATTGAGAACGCAAAGGAAAATATTGGAAAAATGTTTAAAGATTTTTCTGAACTTACTCTCATTTGTTCACTTGAGCCCTGTAGTCATGTTGGGAAGACAGGCTCTTGCGCTCATAAAATTGTTGAATCAGGGATTAAAAATGTCATAGTTGGGTCAATTGATCCAAATCCAAAAGTATCTGGTAAGGGTATAAAAATTTTAAAAGATAATGATGTGAGTGTAACAAGTGGTATTTTAGATGAACTTGTAGAGCAACAAAACAAATCCTTTTTTTTTAAGCATCGAAATAAGAGGCCTTACATAACTGTTAAAATTGCATCTTCTAAGGATGGTAAATCTCATTACCCAAATATTTCACAAACAGTTATAACTTGCAAAGAATCTAAAAAAGATGTTCAAATTGTTAGAGCAAATCATGATGCCATTCTAACTGGAGGAAACACTTTAAGAAATGACAACCCTAGAATGAACGCAAGAGTTCATTTTTCATTAAATCAGCCTAAAAAGATTCTTCTAACAAACAAATCTTTTGATTCAACATACAATTTTTTTAAAGATAATAATGTTGATATTCATAAAACTAAGAACTTAGATAAGATTATAAAATCTTATTATCGTGATGAGATAACTTCAATATTAGTTGAAGCAGGGCCTAAATTGGTAA
>CABXXT010000015.1 GCA_902516285.1 uncultured SAR86 cluster bacterium | reverse complement strand
TCATTTTATTAATATTATTCGTAATCGTTCATCTTATTTTATTAAATAAGACGGAAGTAGGAAGATAGGAAAACCTCTTTCTTTTTTAAAGAAAGGCTAGCAAGTACCGCTTGGGTTAATTTATCTTAGGCGGGAACGAGACCGAATATCTGCCGAAGGAACGCGTTGAGAAGGGTGTACATCTTAGGATGTATGGACGAAATCGATACGAAAACTGGAGGTAATGATATGACTACTCAGTACAGAGGTATCAAAGTTAACCCTAAAAATACTAATGACAAGAAAGAAAATTCTGTCAAAGGTATTTATAGAGGTATTAAAACTGATACTAAAAATGAAGAGTCAACTCAACCACGCGAAGGAAACTACCGTGGCTCAAAATGGGTTGCTTAACTAATAACTAAGTTATTGAAAAAGGAGGCAAAAGCCTCCTTTTTTTATGATATTTCAAAAAATTTCTTTGGTATATCTGTAATAATGCCATCAACATTTAATTTTTGAAGTTCTTTGAATGTTGATTCGTCATTTATTGTCCAAACAATAATTTTTAATCCTTTAGATTGAACAAAATCAATAAATCTTTTTGTTACAACTTTAATACCATAATAATAAATTGGGACCTGCAAACATTCACCTGAAATTTCTTTACTATATAAATTGAAACTATTTAAAACTAATTTAATAACTTCTTTTGGCCCCATCGAGGTACATATCTGAGGATATTTATTTCTAATTCTTTCTAACCTACCGCTATTAAAACTAGCAATGCAAACGCGTTCAACAGCATCATGCTTAATAATTGTTTCTATGGCAGGAAATGCAACTTCATCTGTTTTGACATCAATTTGAAAATTAATATCTTTAAATTCAGTTAATACTTCTTCAAGAGTAGGTATCTTAAGATCATTAAAAATTTTAATTTGATTAATTTTTTCGCTATGCATGGAATTGAATTTAACTTTTTCTCCAGCAATTCTTTTTAAATCATCATCATGAAAAATATATGGAATTCCATCAGACGAAAGTTGAACATCAGTTTCTATATAATCACAACCAATAGAAACTGAATATCTGAAGGATTCTAGAGTATTCTCACAAGCCTCAATTGCACCGCCTCTATGTGCTAATATTTTCATCCCATCATATTGAAGATACCTATGCATATGAGCATATTGTATACATTAATCATGTAAAATATATCAATAACATAACTCTTAAAACTGCATGAATAAATTTGATTCTATAAGACCTTATAATGATGGCGAAGTTTCAAGTGTTCTTAAAAGCTTGTGTGAAGATAATGATTTTTTAAATACTGTGGCATTGATGCAGCAATTCAAGTATTTTCAATATTTGCCATTTTCTAAAAGAATATTAAGCCTAATACTAAAAAATAAAATCAAAGGAATAAATTCTATCAAAGGCTATCAAAGTTTTTTTGAGCAAATTGTTACGTATGTTATTGATAACACAATTGATGATTTTCATATCGAAGGATTAAGTAATCTTTCTAATAATAAATCTTATCTATTTATATCAAATCATAGAGACATCACCCTTGATTCTGCATTGCTAAATTATGTACTTCATACAAACAACCTTAGAACAACTTTTAATGCTGTTGGTAATAATCTATTAAGCGAAAAATGGGCATCTGATCTTTTAAGACTTAATAAAAGTTTCATTATTGACAGAAGTGATAAATCTAAAAGGGATATATATAAAAGTCTCAACCTAGCATCTGAGTTTATATTTACCACGATCGTAAATAATAATGGATCAATTTGGATTGCACAAAAACAAGGAAGGTCAAAAGATGGCATCGATTTTACAGATCCATCTGTTTTAAAAATGATTCACTTAAATGGAAGAAAAAAACAGCCCTTAAGTAATTATTTAAATAATTTAAATGTAG
The DNA here is from genome assembly GCA_902516285.1 of uncultured SAR86 cluster bacterium. GTDB lineage: Bacteria > Pseudomonadota > Gammaproteobacteria > Magnimaribacterales > D2472 > SAR86A. The sequence continues at coordinate 18,030 of CABXXT010000015.1, read as the reverse complement.
TGCCTATTTCAATATCATATGAGAAAGATCCCAATGATATTGTTAAAGCTAGAGAGCTATATCTCACAGATTTAAATTCTTTTTATAAAAAGGAAGAGGGTGAGGATCTAAATAATATTGCAGAAGGCATAAAAGGACAAAAAGGAAATGTTAGTTTAAATATTGGAGAAGTAATATATTTTGAAAATGATTCATATGAAAATGCTGCTCAGCTTATTACAGAAAAAATTAAAGATCAGTATTTTTGCCACTCAACAAACTATGCTGCAAATATTATCAAAGGAAAAAATATTGAATCAAATAAATTTAATGAAGATGATATTGATCAAGCAATTATCTTTCTTAAAAAGAGACTAGATTTAATTCCTGAAGAGCTTCATAGTTATTTAATAGATCAATACAGTAACCCGGCTCTATAACTAAAAAAGAAAAGGGTTGTTTCCCAACAACCCTTTTCTAACAATTTAATAATCTGACTAATGTAGGGGGAGCACTTAGACAGTCATAGTATTAAATTATTTAAATTCTGGATAAGCTTCTACGCCTACCTCAGAAACATCAAGACCTACATCTTGTTCTTCGTCTGTAGCTCTAATTGCCATAACTGAATTGATAGCATAAATGGTCGCTAAGCTAGCAACATAAGTAAAGCCTGCAATTGCTAAAACACCATAAAACTGCCATAAAGGACTAGCGTCAGATGTTAACGGTACAGCCATGATTCCCCAAATACCCACCACTCCGTGAGCAGAAATTGCACCAACAGGATCATCAATTTTTAATGATTTGTCTAAATACAATATTGAGAAATATACAATCACACCACCAACAGCACCAATTAGAACGGCAGCACCGCCTGTTGGAGCACTTGGACCTGCTGTAATAGCAACAAGACCAGCAATTGCCCCATTAATTGCCATTGTGACATCCATCTTGCCTGTAAAGTAAAGGCTTAGCATTAATGTTGCAACAACACCACCAGCTGCAGCCATATTTGTATTCATAAATACTTGGCTAACTGCGATAGCACTTGCTTCATCACTCACAATAAGTTCTGATCCACCGTTGAATCCAAACCAACCTAACCAAAGAATCCATGCTCCAAGAGCTGCCATAGGAATATTTGATCCTGGCATAGCATTTGAAGTTCCATCAAATCCATATTTACCTTTTCTAGGTCCAAGAACAGTAACAACTGCAAGAGCTGCAGCGGCACCACATAGATGAACAGTTCCTGATCCAGCATAGTCTGAATAACCACCTGAACTTAAGAATCCTCCACCCCAGTTCCAATAACCCTGAATAGGATATATAAAGCCAGTTAAAATAATTGCGAATAAAAAGAATGGTAATAATTTCATTCTTCCTGCAACTGCTCCTGAAACAATTGACATAGCAGTAGCAACAAAGACTACTTGGAAAAAGAAGTCAGCTTGTTGTGAATAATCCATGCCGTATTCCATGCCAATTTCTTCTAGCGGCATAGCAGTTGATAAACCCCATGATGAACCAATTGCAGGTATATAACCCTCTAAAGCACCATTAAATGCTCCACCACCTGGATACATAAGCACGAAACCACAAGCTAAATACATGATACATGCTATTGAATATAGTCCTAAATTCTTAGTGACTATCTCTGAGACATCTTTCTTTTGTACAAGTCCTGCTTCTAGCATGGTAAAACCAGCTGCCATCCACATAACAAGTGCACCCGCCATAATGGCGTAGAAAGTGTCTAATGCAAATTTAATTTCTTCCATAAAAATCTCCTCCTAATGTTTATATTGCATCCGAACCAGTTTCACCGGTTCTTATTCTGATGATCTCTTCTATATTTGTAACAAATAATTTTCCATCACCAATTTTTCCTGTATTTGCAGTTTTAGTTATTACATCTCTTACGGTATCTAAAGCTTCATCATTAATAATGATCTCTAGCTTCATCTTTGGGAGAGTATCAACTGAATATTCTGCACCTCTGTACATTTCAGTATGACCTTTCTGCCTCCCGTAACCTTTGACTTCAGTAATAGTGAGGCCTTCGATACCAGAATCGACTAAGGCCTCCCTAACTTCTTGTAGTTTAAAAGGTTTAATAATTGCACTAACTAACTTCATACAAATTTAGAAGCTTGCTGACATTGAAAATACTAGTGCGTCTTCATCACCACCATAACCGTCATCAGAAAAATCTGAGAAAGCTATTCCACAGTCATAAGTCCCGCATGAAAATCCATAAGATATTAGAAGGTTTTCTCCCATATTGTCATATGAACCATAAGCAATTCCAACTGGGCCAATACCATATGAAATTTCATTGTAGTCAGGTGCACCGTCTTGACCAAGAGCATATGTAAAACCAAAGTCACCCATACTCAATCCAATTACTACTTCTTCAAAATCCAAACCTGTTTTATTTTTTGGATAATCAAAAGCAACATAACCTAGATCAACACCAATACCACCAACTTCAAACCCATATCCGAAGTAGTAATCTAATTCGCTACCAGCACCATCATTGAAATTGACATTAGAACCCCAAATACCAGCATAGAAGCCACCATCTGTTTCATAGTCAAATCCACCAGAAATTGCTGGACCGTCACTTTGTGTCATACCTCTCCATATATAATCAGTAGCAAAACTAACGTTTGCGCTAACTGCTGCATATGATGGTAAGGAGGCCAGACACATCAATAATAATATTTTTTTCATTTAAATCTCCTATTTATAAAAAAAGTACTCACTTTCTAAGATGCAATTAGCATGCCAAAAACAAACACATTATGTTTTTGTTTAATACAAGCTATAATTTAAGGCAATTTAGGAGTTTTCATCTATGAATATAAAAGATAATGTTGCATTAGTTACTGGTGGTGCCTCTGGTTTAGGCAGGGGGGCAGTAGAGTTCTTGGTCAAAAATGGTGCAAAAGTAGCCATTCTTGATATTAATGATGACAAAGCTAAAGCTCTTATTGATCATATGGACACACAAAATCTAATTTATTTGAATACCAATGTTATGGAGGAGGAATCTGTAAAAAATTCACTCCAAGCTATAAAAGATCAATATGGAAAGTTAAATTTTGTAATTAACTGTGCTGGTACTGGTTATGGCGCAAGAATACTTGGTAAGCAAGGACCACACCCATTAGATATATTTCAATTCATAATAAATTTAAATCTTGTTGGTACCTTTAATGTTATGAGACTAGGCGCTGAGCTTATTGATAAAAATGAAGACAGTGAAAAAGGAGTTATTATCAATACAGCATCAATTGCTGGATATGAAGGACAGATTGGACAGTCAGCATATAGTGCATCTAAAGCAGGTGTAATTGGTTTAACACTCACTGCTGCAAGAGATCTTGCAAGACACGGCATTAGAGTATGTACGATAGCTCCAGGCATATTTAATACTCCGCTTATGCAGCTTGCCAGAGACGAAAATAAAGAAAGTTTGCTTGAGACAACTCAGTTCCCTCATAGATTTGGTGAGCCTGAGGAATTTGCAAAGCTTGCTGGACATATCATTGAGAATTCATACTTAAATGGTGAAACTATCAGATTAGACTCTGCAATGCGGATGCAACCGAAGTAATTTACTGAACTGCAACCCAATAGGTCATAGCAATTACAGCTACCACTATTAAAAATAATATTACTTTTGAATCAGATTTACTATCAAGATTTGCTTCTTCTGATTCGTAATATTCATCATAATCATCTTTCATATTTACTCTCCATGCTTAATGACAACTCTACCAATCTGATCGCCATTTAAAATTTTTGTAATTTCGTCATCAATCGCATCAATATTAATAATTCGTGTTTGACTTTGTAAGTTAATTGACCAATCATTAGCTAACAAGTTCCATAATTCTTTTTTTAGTGATAGTGAAGACTCAGCTGAATCAATACCAGACAACTGAACACCTCTTAAAATAAAAGGGAAAACTGATGAGCTAAAAATAGCACCCCCAACATTTCCACAGCATGAAACAACACCATGGTTTGATGTCATAGAAATAATTTTAGCTAACATATCTCCTCCAACAACATCAACAGCACCTCCATAGAGTCCTTTATCTAATGGTTTTGTTGGTTCCTTCATAAAGTCGTCTTTTAATAATACTTTTGATGCTCCCATCTTTAATAAAAATTTTTCTTCATCAACTTTGCTTGTGATTGCATGAACTTCGTATCCAAGTAATGACAAGACCCCAACAGCGACAGAACCAACACCTCCAGTTGAACCAGAAACAAGAATAGGCAATTTTTTTTCAATACCGGCATCCACTATCTTTTTTACACATGCAGCAGCAGTTATTCCAGCTGTCCCATAACTCATTGCTTTTTCAAAAGTTAAGTTCATTGGCATTTTAAGAACCCACTCTGAAGGAAGATGAACAATTTCTCCAAAGCCACCAAATTCCGACATACCTATCTTATAACCTGTAGCAAGAACTTTATCACCTACATCAAATTTAGAAGATGATGATTCAAAAATTTCTCCAGCCAGATCAATTCCAGGAACAAAAGGATAAAATTTTGCAATCCCTCTTACTCCAGTAGCAGCAAGAGCATCTTTATAGTTTAATGATGAATAATTAACTTTAATAATAACTTTACCTTCATCTAATGAAGGTTTTGGAAGGTTTTGAATTGAGCCTGAAAAGCTACCTTCATTTTCCTCAACTAAATACGCTTTATAATCCATAATTATTTTTCAGATAAATATTTTTCTGCATCTAGTGCTGCCATACAACCAAAACCAGCAGATGTTACAGCTTGTCTATATATTTGATCAGATACGTCTCCAGCGGCGAAAACACCTTCAACAGAAGCCGAGGTTACAGATCCATTTAGTCCAGATTTTATAATAATATACCCATTATCCATTTCTAATTGATTTTCGAAAATTTCAGTATTTGGTTTATGACCTATCGCAATAAAGACACCCATTACATCTTTTTTAATTTCTTTTCCATTATTATCAAGTTTTATTCCAGTGACTCCCATATCATCACCAATTACTTCTTTAAGCTGTGTATTCCAAAGAATTTCAATCTTTCCAGCCTTTTCCTCGTTAAAAACTCTATCCTGAAGAATTTTTTCAGCCCTCAATTCGTCTCTTCTATGAACAAGATAAACCTTTGAACAAATTCTAGATAGATATAACGCTTCCTCTACAGCAGTATTACCACCACCAATTACAGCTACTTCCTGACCTTTATAAAAAAAACCATCACAAGTTGCACAGGCAGAAACACCCTTACCTAAAAATTCTTTTTCAGAGGGGAGACCTAAATACATTGCGCTAGCGCCTGTAGAAATTATTAAAGCATCGCAAGTATAGTTTGATGTACCTGATAATTTAAATGGCTTATCCTTAAGCTCTACAGAATTGATATGGTCGTTAATTACATCAACACCAAATTCCTGGACATGCTTTTTCATTCTATCCATAAGCTCAGGACCTTGCAGACCATCACTGTCTCCAGGCCAATTTTCAACATCTGTAGTAGTTGTGAGTTGACCACCTTCTTGCATACCAGCAATAATGATTGGGTCTAGACCAGCTCTTGCTGCATAAACACCGGCAGCATATCCAGCAGGACCAGAGCCTAAGATTATTAATTTATGATGATTGTCAGACATTTATAAAATTATAATTCAATATAAAGAAATTGTTACGGTTTATGCCTATAATTACAACAAGAATTAATAAACTATTTAAATGCCACAATATATTCGAAATACTCTTTTAAATTTTTTTAGCTTTTTTCTTATTGCCATTTCTCTTTACATATTTATATCACTTATTTCATATGATACTTCTGACTCAGGATTTTTTAACATAAACTCAAATGAAAGTATCAATAACTTAGGTGGTCCTCTTGGAGCCTCTATAGCAGATTTTTTATTTACACTTATAGGTTATGGTGGATATTTAGTTCTATTAATTGGATGTGTGTGGTCGATTCAATCCTTATTCTTTGAAGATAAATATAGCTCGATAGTCAAAGCGCTTGTTAGAGCTGCAAGCTCTATTTTTTTAATCATATGCTTTTCTTCTATTGGAAATTTTTATTTATCAAATAATTTTGGAGGCATTATAGGAAATTCTGTTTTAATATCTCTTGCTTCAATACTTGGTGATGCAGGAACATTAATTTTTCTTATAATATTGGTCATTCCTGCAACTTCATTATCTTTTAATTTTTCTTGGATCAAATTAGTTGATGGGTTTGGTAGTTACCTTATCGTTGCATTAAAATTAATGTTCAAATTATTTAATTCATTTATTTTAAAACTTATTTCAGTGTTATCAGTTACTTTTTTGGGTTTAAAACAAGCTACAAAAAAGCTTCTAAGCTCAAATTCTGGAACAAAAATAAAAAAGGATAAAAAAAGAAATATTTCACAAGAACCAAAATTGGATAATGATAAGTTAAGTGAAATAAAAACTCCTCAAACACAACCTGATCTTCCAATTAAAAATGAAAACCCTCTCAAAGAAATTGAGATGCCAATTGATGCTGAAACTGAGGTAAAAGAAAAGGCAGTCATGCCAAGTACGGAGCTTTTAGATAGGGCTTTAGATGATGGCAGTTCTCTTAACAAGGATGAATTAAATCAAATAGCAACATTGCTTGAAACAAAACTTGAAGAATTTGGAATTGAAGCAACTGTCGAATCAGTATTACCGGGTCCGGTTGTAACAAGATTTGAAATTCAACCAGCTCCTGGAACAAAAGCCAGCAAGATCACAAATATTGCTCAAGATATTGCAAGATCACTCTCTGTAAGCAGTGTCAGAGTGGTTGAGGTAATTGAGGGTAAGTCATTTGTTGGAATTGAAATACCAAATAATAATAGAAAAATGGTGAGGCTTACTGAAATTTTATCATCCAAGTCATTCAAGTCATCACCATCAAATTTAAGCCTTGCACTTGGACAGGATATTTCTGGAAATCCAATAGTTGTTGATTTGGCAAAAATGCCTCATTTATTAGTTGCAGGAACAACGGGTTCCGGTAAATCAGTTGGACTTAATGCAATGTTGTTAAGCCTATTATTTAAATCAGATCCTGAAGATGTTCGACTTATTTTAGTTGATCCAAAAATGCTTGAATTAGCTGTATATGATGGAATACCTCATTTATTGACGCCTGTGATTACTGATATGACTGATGCTTCTAATGGACTAAGATGGTGTGTTGCAGAAATGGATAGGCGTTATAAATTAATGTCTATGATGGGAGTTAGAAATTTAGCTGGATTTAATAAAAAGATCCAAGAAGCTGAAAAAAATGGAAAACAAATACTTAATCCTGCTAATGAAGATGATGAAGAGTTTTTAGAGGTACTTCCATCTATTGTTGTAGTAGTTGACGAATTTGCTGACATGATGATGCTGGTTGGTAAAAAAGTAGAGCATCTAATCGCAAGAATTGCGCAAAAAGCAAGAGCAGCAGGCATTCATCTTATTCTTGCTACACAAAGACCCTCTGTTGATGTAATTACAGGTCTTATTAAAGCAAACATTCCAACAAGAATAGGCTTTCAAGTATCTACAAAAATTGATTCAAGAACAATCCTTGACCAAGGAGGTGCGGAACAGCTTTTAGGTTATGGTGATATGCTATATCTTCCGCCTGGTGTAGGTGTTCCAATTCGAGTTCATGGTGCTTTTGTTGGTGATGATGAAGTTCATAGAGTTGTAAATGATTGGAAATCCAGAGCTGAACCCAATTATGTAGAGGAAATCATTTCATCTAAGCAAGATACAGGACCTATTCCTGGATGGTCATCTTCAGACACTAATTCATCTGATGAATCTGATGAGCTTTATGATGAAGCAGTTAGTTTTGTAATAGAATCCAGAAGGGCTTCAATATCAGCTGTTCAGAGAAAACTTCGAATAGGTTATAACAGAGCAGCTAGACTCATCGAAGCTATGGAAGAGGCTGGATTAGTCTCTGAAATGAGTTCGAACGGTTCAAGAGAAGTTTTAATACCAAAAAGGGATTAATTTGAAATTTATCTTAGTTTCGTATGCATTGATTTCATCAATTTATGTTCATTCATCTGTTTTAGATCAACTGTCTTTATTTTTTAACAATGACTTATATTTCACACAAACTAGTTTAAATACAATATCAAATACCTTTGATAAAACAGAAGGAAAATATTCAAAAAAAAATAATAATTCAATTGTTATTAATATAACTTCGCCATTTAAAGAAAATTATTACATTGATAATACAAAAATTGAGATACATGATTTGGATTTTGATCAAGTGAGGAAAATACCTCTCAATGAAATTGAAGATAACTTTTTTATCAATCTATTAAGAAATAAATCATTCGAAACATATTATATTAAAAATTTAAAAGATAACTCATTTAAATTATTTGCAAATGATAAAGAGTATAATTTTGAATTTTTGGAAGATGGAGGATTGCAAGTTATATTCAAAGATAATATGAATGTAAAAAATATCGTAAAATTCTCTATCAAATTATGAGTATTAATATTTTTCTAATAGGTTTTGGTGGTGCGCTTGGAGCAATTTCTAGATATTTAATTAATGGAATTTTTTCTGCAATAACTTCGAACGAATTTCCTTTTGCAACTTTATCTGTAAATGTTATTGGCTGTTTTTTGATTGGCTTAGTTTTGGGTTTAACATTGCCATATAAAGATTCAACTTATTACTTTTTTATAATTGGGTTCTTGGGTTCTTTTACAACAATGTCAGCTTTTTCTCATCAAGTTCTTTTAATGCTAAATTCAAATTCAATATATGCTGTTTCATATATAATAATAACAATTATTCTAACAATTTTAGCGACATACATTGGAGCATCAATATCTAAATAATGTTAAACATCAAAAACTTAAGAGATGATTTCGAAAATATAAAAATAGCCTTAGGAAAGAGAGGTTATGAGATCAATCAAAAAATTTTTGAGGAGCTTGATATTGAAAGAAAAACTCTTCAAATTGAAGTAGAAAACTTACAATCTGAGAGAAATAAGTTTTCTGCTGATTTTGGTGAATTAAAATCGACTGGAAAAGATACAAGTGATCTTAAAAAAACTATTGATAAGATTAATGCAGAGCTTGATAAAAAAAGCATTAAACTGAATACGATATTAGAAAATATCAATAATTTTCTATTGGATATACCAAATATTCCAGATAACAGTGTTCCCAATGGTAAAGATGAGAAAGATAATATTGTTGTTAAGACTTTTGGTGAGGTATCTTCAAAAAATACAAAAGATCATCTAGAAATTACGAATATGATTGATACTGAAACAGCATCAAAAATTTCAGGCTCGCGTTTTTCTGTTTTGAAAGGTGACATGGCAAAGCTTCAAAGAGCTTTGATTTCTTTTATGATTGATAAGGCAATTCAAAATGGCTATGAAGAATATTATGTCCCTTTTATGGCAAATACAGATTCATTAATTGGAACTGGTCAATTGCCTAAATTTAAGGATGATCTTTTCCAAACTACAGAAAATCTCTATCTAATTCCTACAGCTGAGGTGCCTCTTACAAATATTTATAGAGGTGAATTAATTGACGAAGATGCTCTCCCTATTAAATTAACATCACACACACCTTGTTTTAGGTCAGAGGCTGGAAGCTATGGAAAAGATACAAAAGGATTAATTAGGCAACATCAGTTTGAAAAAGTTGAATTAGTTCAAATCACTAATCCTGCTGATTCTATGAATTGTTTAAACTCTCTTCTAAAGCATGCATGCGAAATACTTAATGACTTAAAATTGCCATATCAAGTTATTGAGTTATGTTCAGGTGATCTTGGGTTTTCTTCATGTAAAACATTTGACATTGAGGTTTGGATGCCTAGTCAAAACAAATATAGAGAAATTTCATCTTGTTCTAATTTTTCTGATTTTCAAGCAAGAAGATCAAATATTAAATACAAATCTAAAAATGGAAAAGATTTTGCGCATACAATAAATGGATCTGGATTAGCAGTTGGAAGGACTTTAATAGCTATTTTAGAGAATTATTATGAAGGTGGAAGCACCATGAAACTGCCCAAATGTCTTGAAAGCTATTTTGGATCAGATACTCTAAAATTATAGAAATTTATATAAATATTTTTTTTTAACAAAATTTCACATAATTTTTGCAAAAATGCCATGGTCTAAAAATAATTTTTGTATTATTATCTAGTAGTTAACATTCATTACAGGAGTATTATTCTAATGAAACGCTTTTTAAAAATTGCGGTACTTTCAATTTTTTTATCCCCACTAACAATAGCACAAGAATTAACATCAGATATTGCTGGAACTATAAGATCCAGTGATGGTGCATTAAGTGGCGCAACAGTTGTAATTACCTATGAACCAACAAATTCTTCAGTAACCAAAACAACCGATAGTTCAGGAAGATATTTTGCTGGTGGTCTGAGGCCGGGTGGTCCATATACCATTACGGTTACTGCAGCAGGCTTTCTATCTCAAAACGAAATTACAACATTGGTAATTGGAGACACTAAAAGACTTTCATTTTCTCTTGCCTCAACAGAATCAGTTGATGAGCTTGTTGTTACAGGTTCAAAAATTACTGCAGATAGAGATGGATTCACAACTATTCTTGATTCAGAGGATATAGAAAATATTCCGTCTGTTACTAGAGACATTAAAGATATACTCAAACTAAATCCTTTTGTTACTCTTGATGATGAAGAAGATGGTGAGGAATCAATTTCTATTGGCGGCGCACATCCCAGAACAAATGATATAAGAGTAGATGGTGTTTCATTTAATGACGACTTTGGATTGAATGATAATGGATATCCATCTCAAAGAAGTCCAATTAACTTTAACTCCATTGATCAACTTTCAGTAAAAGTTGCTCCAGCTTCTGTTGAGTATGCGCAGTTTAGAGGCGGGGTTATTGATATTGTTACAAAAGGTGGTACCAATGAATTTAGTGGTGATTTTGCCTATTTTGATAGAGGCGATTCACTTATGGGTGATAAGCTTGAAGGTGAAAAAGTCGATATCACAAAAGAGGATACTGCTTTTGAATTAGCGGTAGGTGGACCAATCATTAAAGATTCATTATTCTTCTTTTTAACATATAGTGAATCTGAAATTTCGAACCCACTAAGATATGGAATTCAAGGCTCAGGCGCTGAAAACATTCTTGATGTAACGGCTGATCAGGCTAATCAAGTCCGAACAGCAATTCAGTCACTGGTTGGGTTAGATCCACTTGCACCAACTGGAGCTACTGATTCCTCTCAAGAAAATACAACGTTAAGACTTGATTGGAATATCAGTGATAATCACAGACTTACTTTTAATCATAAAGATGTTTTTGGTACTGATTTAAGAGGTTCATCCTCTGATAGAAATACTGTTGCTTTATATTCTGCACGTTATATTAAATCCGAAGAAACAACGACAAACAGTTTCCATTTGGTATCAGATCTTTCTGACAACTTAATATCTGAAGTTTATTATTCCACAAAAGAGACAGTAACAGACCAGATTTCGCCTGCTGGTCAAAATATGCCTAGCTTCACAGTTGATGATGCATTTGGTTATGAATTTGTAGCAGGTCCCGACATCTATAGAATGGCGAATGATCTTGATACCGAAACCACTTTTTTCAAAGCTAAATTAACCTATTATCTTAACAATCATAAGATTACAGGTGGTTATGAGAAAACAGTCTATGACACATACAACGTTTTTATAGTTGAAGAAGATGGATCATGGGAATTTGATGATTTAGCATCATTACAAGCTGGAACATTCAGCTCATATAGTGCCTCTGGTTCAAAATCTGGAAGGGTTGAAGATGCTGCAGCTGATTTTGAATTTGATCTTCAATCATTTTATATCATGGATGAATATACAATGTCTGACACTTTAACACTTACGTTTGGGATTAGGCATGATAAATATTCTGGTGACGATACACCTACAAATAGCGCTTTTACAAGTGCATATGGCTTCAAAAATGGCGGCATAAAAGGCACTGACCTTACAACTTATCGTTTTGGTGCGGATATCATTCTTGATGACTTGAGTGACTTAAATGTAACATTTGGAACCTACTCAGCTAAATTACCAAATGTTTGGATATCAAATGCCTACACAAACACAGGAACTTTAGTAGCAAACTATGATGATGATTATGGTAATTGTCCTAGTACAAATCAATACAGTGATTTCTCTTTTACTGGATCAAATACTAAACCTGATTGTGTAATTGCATCGATTTCCGATCCAAGCAATGTTTCAGGTAAGGTTGACTTTATTGCTCCAAGCTTTGAATGGCCAGAATCAAGAATACTTAATATAACTTATAACAGACTTCTGCCTGCTGATGTTGAGATGACATTAACTTATTTAAAATCAAAAGAAGAAGAAGCATTATATAGAATTGTTGATACTGGATATCCATTGATTGGAGATCAGCCTACAGTTCCTACTGAGAAGGCTCCAGATGGAAGACCTATTTATAACCAAACTCAGGTTAAAGGATATCATGCAGGTTTATATAATGTTTGTTGTGGAGATAGAGAGGTTATTTCTGCTGCGCTTTCAAAAGGTTTCAGAGATGGAGATACCTTTATTACTTTTGCATATACTGCACAAGATCACACAAATAGAAGTGATATGACTTCATCAACGTCTAATTCAAACTTTGGTAAAACCGGTGCGATTGACTTTAATAATAGAATTCCAAGCACTTCGACATATGAGACTGAACATAGCTTCCTAGTGACACTGACTTCAAAACATTACTTTTTTGGAACAGAGGCACCAACTACATTTAGTTTAGTTTACTCCAGAGAATCTGGAAACGTAAAATATCCAACATTTGATACATACACTAGCTTTCCAGGAGACTATAAATCCAAAGCTTTTGGTTATGAATTTAATCTAAATGATGACAGTTCATCATTACTCTACATACCAACAGCAAATGATCCAATAGTATGTTATTCATATAAGTGCCTAGACGAAGGTTCTGCTGACGCATTAGCCAGAGAACAAGCGGTTTTAGACTTTTTATATGATGTTTGGGGACTAGAGAATTATGCTGGACAAATAGCACCAAGAGATTCTGCAGGAACCTTCCCATGGCAGACTTCTCTTGATTTAAATATCACTCAAGAGATGCCAGGTCTAAGAGATGGCGATGAGTTTATTATTACTTTTGCTCTTGAGAACTTACTTAATTTCATCAATGATGAAAGTGGAATAATTCGTTACGGATACTACTCAGGTAGGGTGCCTGTTTTTGACCTAAGGATAGTAGATGGTTCAAGATATGACTATAGCAGGAATGCATTTAGATATAGTTTTGATGACCCGTTCAATATTGATAGATCAACTACACAAAGTCTTTGGAGAGCATCTTTAGGATTCCAGTATAAATTCTAATTAGACTTATATATAATTAAAGGCGGTAATTTACCGCCTTTTTTATTATGGAAAATTTAATACCTGAGCTATCTTTTAAGGATATTGAGAGGGGTGACTCATTCTCAATAGATCAACTAAAAAATGCATTATCAAATCATGGTTTTTTTTCAATTACTGACCATGACTTATCTAAAACTTTAGTCGATGACTGTTATAAATCATCTAAAGATTTCTTTAATTTAGCGTTTGAAGTTAAAAATAGTTATAGTTCAATAGGATCAAAAGGAGCCAGAGGTTATACACCAAAAGGAATAGAAACAGCCGTTGGTGAAGAAATTCCAGACCAAAAAGAGTTTTGGCATCATGGACCAGAAGTTGATGAATCATATGACAAAAAGATTCCAAAAAATATAACTATCTCTGAGATTCCAAATTTTAAAAAAAACTTTGACGATCTTTATTTAGAACTTCATGCCATGGGAACTAAAGTATTATCTGTAATAGCATTATCTATTGGATTAGAAAAAGATTATTTCAAGCCTTGGACAGAAAAAGGAAACTCACTTTTAAGATCAATACACTACCCACCAGTTGATGCAAATACAAATATGCATAGAGCAAGAGCACATGAAGATATAAATCTGATTACCTTGTTAATCGGTGCTGAAGAGGGTGGCCTTGAGGTTCTTAACAAAGATGGTTCTTGGATTGAAGTTGCACCAAGTTCAGATGCTATCGTTTGTAATATTGGTGATATGATGCAACTTGTAACAGATAAAAAGCTTAAAAGCACAACACATAGAGTGATTCAAGATAAAAAAACAACATCAAAATCTAGATATAGTATTCCATTTTTTCTGCATCCAGCTCCTTCAATTAATTTAAAATCTGTTTTTAGAGAAGATGATATAGGTATTATTGCAAATGAATTTTTAGATAGACGTTTAAAAGAAATTAAACTTTACTAAATATGAATACTTTTGAAATACTTCAAATAATTATTGGTTTTATTGGTTTAATTTTAATTGCAGTTCCATTTTCAGAAAATTATAAAATTATTAATTTTAGATATATTGTTTATGGAATTATTGCTCAAATTTTTTTAGGATTAATTCTTTTAAAAGTTCCCTTTGTAATAAGTGTATTTGAAATACTAGGCGAAGGTGTAACTGTTTTGCAACAAGCTACTGTTGAGGGATCAAATTTTGTTTTCGGATATCCACCAAGCAATGAGGACACACCCTATAGATCTTTACTAGAAACTTTTGCATTTGGTGTCCTTCCTTACATAATAGTAATGGCATGTATATCTGCTATTTTATGGTATTGGGGAATACTACCGTTCATAGTAAATTTAATTTCAAAGGCTTGCCAGAAACTATTTAATATTGGAGGGCCAGTCGGATTAGGAGCGGCAGCAAATATTTTTGTCGGTCAAGTTGAAGCACCCTTACTTATAAGACCTTACGTAAGTAAATTATCTAATAAGGAATTGTTAATTTTAATGACAGCTGGTATGGCAACGGTTGCTGGTTCTGTAATGGTTGCTTTAATAAGTATTTTAGAACCCGCATTTCAAGATGAGAATTTGATTCAACACTTTATTACAGCTTCAGTATTATCTGTGCCAGGTGCAATTATGTATTCAAATATTATGATCCCATCAAACTCAGTGACTGATTTTAAAGAAAACAAAACACCAAAAGTTTATAGAAGCACTATGGATGCGATTACTAGGGGTGCATCAGATGGAGCAAGTATTGCACTAAGTGTTGGAACGATATTAATTGCAGTGATAGCGTTAGTTTTTATTGTAAATACAATCATTGGGGTTGCTTCCAGTCAATTTGGCCTAGATTTATCAATTGAATCTATCCTTGGATATTTATTTGCACCGATAGCATGGTTAATGGGTATTCCATGGAATGAAGCTATTGTTGCTGGTGAGTTATTAGGAATTAAAACGACACTCAATGAATTTGTAGCTTATCCAGGACTCGCTGCTTTAGAAAACGGAGAACTTTCAGACAAATCAAAATTAATTACATTTTATAGTTTATGTGGATTTGCAAATCTTTCTTCTGTTGGAATTCTTATATCTGGAATTACAGCCATGGCATCAGAACGAAAAGATGACTTGATTAAAGTTTCTTTAAAAGCACTTGTTGGTGCAACTCTCGCATCATGTATGACTGGATTAATAGTAGGAATCTTTTTTTAATTGTTTAGAACAATAAAAATATTTAGATATGATGCAAACATTAACCATATTAAGTAAGGTAAATAAATCAATCCTGAAAACATATCTTCTTTGAGCATTTTTATAAAAATAATGATATTAAGGAAAATTAAAATATAAATATCTAATAAAGATATTAATGGCATTTGAAATGAAAAAAACAACCACGACCAGATAGTATTCAAAAACAGCTGAACAAAAAAAAGATTTTTAGTAGATTTAAAAGTTCTATATGCAGATATAGACATTAAAAAATATAGAATTGGCCAAACTATCCCAAAAATATATCCAGGTGGGTTTAAATTTGATTTAATCAGACTCTGATACCATAAGTCGGAGGAAGCATTTGAGGAAGCCAGACTGCCAACAACAAGTGAAAGTCCAATAAAAATAAATACGCTTTTACTATTATCAAGCAAATTATCTTTTTCTAAAAAATCTGCTTATAGTATCAAAAAGATTGCCAAATAAATTAGAACCTTTTGGTCGAGCTTCAATATAAATATAAAAAGATACAAAAACTAGCGCAATTAAAAATACCCATACTGCGTCATATTCACCCATCATTTAATTATAAATCCTTTAATACTATTAATATATTTTATTTATGTTTTCTGAACTATTATCGAGCAGACTGAATACCCAGCTCCGAAAGAGCAAATCAACCCTTTATCACCAGACTCAAGATTATTGTGGAGATTAAAGGCAAACATAGAGCCTGCACTTGCTAAATTTCCAAATTTTTCGATAGGAAGAGGTGCAAGAGATGAATCAAATTCATCAGATCCAATAACCTTTGATACAATCAAATTTACCATTCTTGAGTTAGCCTGATGCAACCAAAATCTTGATATTTCACTAGGTTTCATACCATTATTTTTAAGTTGTGATGAAATAAATTCCGCAACCATGGGGCAAACTTCTTTAAAAACACTATTTCCATTTTGATAAAACAATAAATCATCAAAAGTTTTATCATTGTTTGCTGCTCTCACTAAATAGCTCCAATCACTTCTTATATTATTTGAAAATTTGGTAATCAACTTCCTATCAATAATCTTGTAACAATTCTCAGACGTTTTGTTTTTAGAAATTATTGTTGCTACACAACCATCGCCGAAAATAAAATGGATGTCTCTCTTTGCATAATTCACAAACGGCGTTGAAATTTCTGGATTTATAACTAGAATTGTTTCAGCTAATCCTGAGGATATATCACTAAAAGCATTATTAATTGCAAATGTGGTTGATGAACAACCAACTAACATGTCATAAGCATATCCATCAATACCTAACTCGTTCTGAATTTCAATAGCAACGGATGGATAATTTCTAGCTGCATGAGAAGTTCCTAAAATAACAGCATCAATTTCAGTTGATTCTATGTTTGCAGAAATCATTGCTTTTTTAGCTGCCTCAATTCCTGCAATTGCATGTATTGAAAGCTTTGATGCATCCTCATGTTCTACAGATGGCATCATTTTATTAATATCTAAAATATTTTTCTTATCAATAACATGTCTTGTTTTAATTCCTGAAGCTTTTTCAATAAATTCTGTAGAAGAATGAGCAAGAGGCTCTATCTGTCCATCATTGATCATTTGTTTATTTTGCTCGTTGAAATTATCTACATAGCTATTAAATGAAGATACTATTTCATCATTTGTAATAATATCTTCTGGATACCAAATACCTGTGCCAGCTATGTATATATCTTGCATAATGATTTACTAATAAAAATATTATTCTATTATAAGTTATGCATTTTAGTAAAAAAAATAAAGATTATATTTATTCGAATTTGTCGTGTAATGAAAATATAA
Organism: uncultured SAR86 cluster bacterium; assembly: GCA_902516285.1. Taxonomy (GTDB): domain Bacteria; phylum Pseudomonadota; class Gammaproteobacteria; order Magnimaribacterales; family D2472; genus SAR86A. Next base: position 522 of record CABXXT010000015.1, on the reverse strand, counting down.
AAGGAATTGTTCATATATGTCATGGCAAGGGTGAACATATAGGAAGATATTCGTGGGTTATAAATAAACTAAATCTTGACGGATATCACGTAATATCAATGGATCACAGAGGCCATGGAAAGTGGATTCAAAATAATCATGTCAGAGGTGTATTCTCTGAAAATAATGGATGGGAAGTAATTACTGAGGATCTTAGAAAGCTTATTGTTGATACAAAAAATAATTATCCTCATTTAGATCAATATCTTTTAGCTCATAGTATGGGTTCGTGGGTAGGACTAAATTTAATAATGCAAGATATAAATATTAAAGGATTGATTATCTCCGGATCATCAAAATTCCCAAAGGTTTTACTTTTAGCTCAAAAATTTTTAATAAATATTTCTATATTTTTTAATGGTAAATATTCAATTAATTCCATTTTAAATTATTTAACAGATAAAACCTGGAATAAGAAATTTAAACCCAATAGAACTTTATTTGATTGGATTTCATCTGATCCTGATAATGTTGATGACTATG
>CABXXT010000014.1 GCA_902516285.1 uncultured SAR86 cluster bacterium | reverse complement strand
ATGAGCTTTTATACTCATGCTTGAGGCTTGAAATGATGTCAGGAATTAAAACAAATAAAAAAGATCAAAATCTTATAGATAAAATACAATTAGAACTTCTAGAATCAAAATTTAATAAATCTAAAAAAATTATTCCAAACGATATGGATATGTTACTTATTCATTTTATTGAGAATTTTTCTAGCAAGGATTATGAATCACTTAATATGAATATTTGGTCAAGAATAAGTAAGTGTATTGAGATACTAGTTTAGTTTTATAAATTTAATTTTGTTAAAATTTCTTTGTGTTTTCTTTCTGAGAGTCTATATCTATAGAAAATAACTAAAGGAATAATCATAAGTACAGTAGTGATTGGCCCTTGAATAAATGCAAGGGTATAAGCCTGTTCTGCAGTATGATTTAATCTATCGAAGTCTATTACATTTAAAACTTGGCCTGCAAAAAATGAACCTAGACCTGCATTAAGTTTTTGCATAAAGCCTACTGTTGCAAATAATATTCCCTCTTGGCGTTTGCCACTATAAAGCTCAACTTCATCTGCAATGTCACCTACCATTGAGTCTCTAACCATTATTCCTACAATATTAAATGTAATTAGAAAAAATAAAAAAAACCCAATAAAAAATACTAGCTGCATTGACCCTTTCTCAGGTGTTAGGCCTAAATTAAAAAATATAAAAGCCATTGGTGATAATAGACCTACAAGTCCAATTGATAAAAGAACTACATTTCTTTTATCAAATATTTTTACCATTCTTGGTGCAAGATAGAATGCAAATAATGTTGAAACTAAATAAATTGGAATAAAATACTTTATTTGCGAAGCTTCAAATTCCCAAAAATATGTATTGACGAAAAGTGTTAAAGTATTCGCTAGCCCCCAAGATAAAGATAAAAATAAATTCCCAAAGAAGAATACTAAAAATGAACTATTTCCAACTGCAATTTTTAATTCAGAGAAAATATCTTTTATTGATACAGAACCAGACCATTTAGATAATGAAATAATATCATTCTTCGTATTAAAGGCTGAATATAAGACTGTAATTGCCATAACAAATGCACCAGTTAATGCAAATGGTAACCAAGCATCTGGATTTAACTGACCTTGAGGATATTCAGGAGTAGATGCAAAAAAAAGTCCATATGCCAAAAAAGCATTGCTTAGACCAGCAACCCAAGAGATCATTTCACGCCATGACATTAATAACGTTCTATCTTCATAATTTTTTGTAATTTCACCTCCAAGTGCTCTATGAGGAATATCAAATAAGGTCATTCCAATTCGTGTCATGATTGTAAATAAAGTCATCCATATAAATAAATCATTTTGTGACATGTCCCATTCTTGTCTTGGAGCAAATAGGAAGATATACCCAATAGACATAGGTATGAATGAAATAAACATATATGGATGTCTTCTACCTAGAAATGATTGTGTTCTATCTGAAATTGTTCCCATTAAGGGATCTGTAACAGCATCTACACATAATGCTATAAATATAGCCAATCCTGCTAAGCCTGGATTTAATCCAATAATATTGCTATAAAAAAATAGTAAAAAAAATGTAAAGGTATCAGTTTTAATTCCATTTGGGATAGCGCCAATAGAATAATTAATTTTAAATTTAGTTTTAAGCATATTTAAATCTGTTTAAGATTTAAGATGAGAAAGTAAATCATCTTTGAATTGAGTAAATACTGGCAATTCAATTAAATGTCGCATATCAGAAATAACTTTTAGTTTGCTATTATTGATTAGATTATTCATTTTATAAGCATTCTTTACCTTGATTAGCGGATCTTCTTTGCCATGAATAATTAAAGTAGGAACATCAATTGATTTGACCTTATCTAGCCTATTTTTTGAGCCAAGAATAGCATTTATTTGTCTACCAAAACCAGTATCGTCTGAGCCACCTTTTTTGCTTCTTTTGATAGATTCTTCAATATCTTTATAGAATTCTTCTGTATTTAAGTCTATGCCTTCATATCCAATTTCTTTAAAAATCTTTCGAGTTCTATTAATTCTTGTTTCTATTGAATCATTTGGATTTTTTGTTCTTTCCAATAAAAGTTTTCTAACTTTTCTACTTGGGCCGTTCAATGGTGAAGGTGTAGAGGCGGTAGATGCTATTAGAGTAAATGTTCTAATTCTATCAGGATTATTTGAGGCAAGGATTTGAGCTATCATTCCACCCATTGATATTCCTAAAAGATGAGACTTATCAATACCCAAGCTATTTAAAACCATAAGTGCATCAATTGCCATATCATCAATTGTATATTCTGGTTTAATGGGTAATCGTAAGTAGTATTTGATATAACTTCTTACAATTGTTTCATCTCTTTTGTCATCACTAAATGAATCAGAATTTATTCTGGATGACAGACCAGTATCTCTATTATCAAATACAATAGGTCTAAATCCGTTATCAAGTAAAAATTCAATTAAATGAGGTGGCCAATTAACAAGCTGTCCACCAAGCCCCTGAACAAGCAATATAGGATCACCATCAATTGGACCATAATCTCTATAAAATATTTCAACGTCACCATTTTTAGCAATGCCTTCTTCAAAACTATAAATTTCTGAGTTAATAAACATAATTTGTAATAAAAATACTAGTTTACAAAAACGCACTTATTCTATCTTTAATATTTTGTCTCATAGATCCCCAAAAGAGCATAACATCAAAAGAATGTAAGTCGCCGTTGAAATATTTCATTTTTTCAAAACTTTTTATAAGAGGTCCTCTTGCCTCTAATAAACCAGATGTCTTATTTATTGAGGTGCTGAATTCTTGAAGCCTTGTAAGACCAATTGACTTTTCGGCACCAGTATAATGCAATGAAAGTGTATCCGCAAAATCATAGTTATTAGATTTATTAATTATTGATTTATTTTTATCGTCTTTGTACCAATTAGAATCGTTTGTCCATGAAAATGGATTTGTTGAAACTAATTTTTGATTCATGACCTCTGCAGACCAACCACTAGGTTTCCAGAATGGAGTTTTTTCTCTATTTCTTTTAAAGCCTTCAACAACACTACACCATGAAATAATACTATTAATTTCATCATATGAGGACGCCCTATTAATATTAGGAAAAAGCTCATTAAAATAATTTTCAGGAATTACATAACCTATTGAGTATGCACATATAAATCTTTTTTGTATTTCTCTGTTATCTATTCTCCTATTAATTAATCTATTTGCGTGGAGAGCACCTTGACTATGACCAGCTATAATAAATGGGCTATCCTTATTATATTTTTCAATAAAATAATCAAAAGCATTTTCAATATCCATATAAGCTACATCAAGCGCTTTTTGACCATTATCATTTTTATCAAAAAAAGAAAAATATGTTGCTTGTCTATATTCAGGTGCAAATATATTACAAGACTCATTAAATACACTTGCCTGATTGCCTAACATTATTTCTGTCCTTTCATAAGCAGATCTTTTTTTACTCATATCTGAGTTCCAACTTTTTTCATAAAAACCTGTTGGATGAATATAAAAAACATCAACAATATTTCCTGACTTGTTAACATCAAATGAATTATCAGGCACATAAAACTGTTGACCGTCTTTTTCAGGAAGAGCTACCCAATTAGATGGATCGGAATAGTCTGGAGGCAGAGGAATATCACTATCGTTAAAATCAATTTCTGGTTGAACAAGCTCTAAGAACTTATGAAAGTAGTTATCACTCATTTATTAATCTATATATATTGATTTTTTTGGTTTTTGAAAAAGCTTTTTAACCATTGGAGAAAAAAATTCCAAATCGAGAGTATCATAATCAGGATCAAAACTATTTTGATCATACTTCTCACAAAATTCCTTACAACTTTCAAAAAATGGATTATCTGAATATTGTTCACGCATATTTTTATCTAAACCAAGAAATTCAAAAAAATAATATCCTTGAAAAATACCATGATGTTTAACTATCCAATGATTTTCTTCAGAAACAAATGGTTCAAGAATGGTAGCAGCTAGCTCTGCATGATTAGCTGGTGCTAAATTATCTCCAATATCATGAATTAAAGCACACACAACATACTCATCATCTTTTCCATCACGATAAGCTCTTGTTGCACATTGAAGAGAATGAGTAAGCCTATCTACTATAAAGCCACCATAGTCATCTTCAAGCATTTTAAGATGAGATAAGACCTTATCAGCAAGATGATCGTAATCCGATGCATTACTTTTTGCGATTATTGCATAATCTTCTGCATCACCATCTTTCATTTGGGTAAATTTAGCTCTATTTGTAGACATTAAAAAATTATATCTTAAAAAGATAAGAATAATTAAAGTTTAATAATTTTATTTGTAGCTGATGCTTGCGCAATTAATACATTATCTTGATAGAGTTCACAGGTTGTGAAAACAATAGAATTACCCTCTCTAATTATTTTACTTTCAGCAATGGTAAGTTTATTAGGTTTACATGATTGCAAAAATTTAATATTTAAGTCGAGGGTTAAAGGTATATTTTTTCCATTAGATTTATACATTATGAACTGTGACATTGATGCATCTAACATACCAGATACAAATCCACCTTGAATAATTGTTCCATTTGAATGAGTTAATGTTTTAGATGGCATGAACTCTAAAACCCAAATATTTTCTTTCTCTTTTATGTAAGCATTTTGAAAACCTAATATTTTGAGAAATTCTGGGGTTTCTTTAAAAATTTTTTTAAAATTTATTTTCATATTTAATTGGCGGAGGGAGTGGGATTCGAACCCACGGTGCCGATGAAGGCACGACGGTTTTCAAGACCGCTACAATAAACCAGACTCTGCCATCCCTCCTGTTTGGTGGTGCTATTTTAAAGTTTTTTTGTTATTAATCAATTTTGTCTAGCAATAAGCTTATTTGCATCAAAAAAAGGTTTTTCTACAATCTTTGCAGTTACTAAAGTATCATCAATTTCAATTTCAAAAACGTTGTCGATATCTGAATATTCACTTTTTACCATAGCCAGTGCAATGTTTAATTCTAGTCTTGGTGAATATACAGCTGATGTAACTTTTCCAATACATCTATTGTCATATAAAATTCTCCATTTTTTTGTATTTGGTCCTTTTAAAGGTTTTGTATCTATTACTAATCCAACCTGTTTATTTTTAACACCAGACTCATTGATTTTTATAAGAGCATCTTTGCCAATAAAATCGAATTTTTTATCTAATTCAATAAACTTATCCATGCCTAACTCTAATGGGTTTGTATTAATATCCATATCCGAGTGATAAGAAAGCATTCCACCCTCTATTCTTCTTATTGTTGATGTATGGCCTGCATAAAGTCCAAGTGGCTCTCCCTCTTTCATTAGGATCTCATATAATTTATTACCTTTACTAGAGTCTAATAAAAAAATTTCGTATCCATGCTCGCTAGACCATCCTGTTCTTGAGATTAATAACTTTATGTCTCCAAGATTAAATTTCTTAAACCAGTAGTATTTAATATTAAGAATTTCGTCTCCAAATATATGCAACATAATTTGTTTTGATTTTGGTCCTTGAAGTTGAATTGGTGAAACATCAGGCTCTGAGATATTTACATCAAATTTGTTATTTGCATTTAAACCTTGAGCCCAAAATAGAATGTCACTATCAGCTAATGAAAACCAATAACAGTCATAATCAACTTTTAGCAAAACAGGATCGTTAAGAACTCCTCCATATTGATTAGTTAAGATTACATACTTGCATTGACCAACCTGCATTTTAGAAATATCTCTAGGACACATTAATTGAACAAACTTTGAAGCATCAGGGCCTTTAATTTGTACTTGTCTCTCAACTGCTACATCACATAAAATTGCATCATTTATTAAGTTCCAAAAATTTTGTTCTGGATTACCAAAATCTCTTGGAATATACATATGATTGTAGACAGAAAAACCTTTTGCTCCCCATTTAACAGTAGATTCAAAAAAAGGACTTCTTCTAATTTGTGTTCCAAAGCCAAAATCATTTAAATTTTTCATAGCTCTTAATAGGTTTAATTAAATGACTTTACATAATGAGCTAAGGCAGTATTCAATATTGTTTTTATTGCTGGATGAACCCATTAATCCAATTCTCCAAACTTTTCCAGCTAATACTCCTAATCCAGCACCAATTTCCAAATTAAAGTCATTTAATAGTTTTTTGGCGAGATTTTAAATCATCAACACCCTCTGGAATATAAATAGCATTTAATTGCGGCAATCTATCTTGCTCATCTACAAGAAAATTAATGCCAAGCTTTTCAAGTCCCTCTCGAAGTATCAAATGATTATCTAAATGTCTCTTCCAGGAGTTTTCAAGACCTTCTTCTTTTAATGCAACAAGTGCTTCATGAAGGCCATATAAGGAATTTACTGGAGCAGTATGATGATATGAGCGACCACCTTCACCTTCCCAGTAGGACATTATTAAATTGAGATCTAAAAACCAACTTTTTACCTTAGTGCTTCTATTTTGAATTTTTTCTTTAGCGTCATTGCTAAAGCTTATTGGAGACAATCCTGGAGATGCTGATAAACATTTTTGAGTTCCTGAGTAAATAGCATCAATTTTCCATTCATCAACTTTTAATGGGACTCCAGCTAAACCAGTAACTGTATCAACTATTGAAAGGCATCCATGATCATGTGCGATTTTCGTTAATAGCTCAGGATCAGAAAGTGCTCCTGTTGAAGTTTCAGCATGAACAAATGCAAGTATTTTTGCATCCGAGTTCTCTTTTAAAACCTCTTCAACTTTATTTACGTCAATCTTTTTACCCCACTCATCCTCAATCATAATTGGAACACCACCAAATCTTTCAGCATTTTCTTTCATTCTTTCACCAAAAAATCCATTTTTGCATATGACTACTTTATCTCCAGGTTCAACTAAATTAGCAAAACAACACTCCATGCCAGCCATACCAGGTGCAGAAACTGCAAAAGTTAATTCATTTTCTGTTTGAAAGGCGTACTGAAGAAGTCTTTTTGTATCATCCATCATTTTAATAAACAACGGATCTAAGTGTCCAATTGTAGGTCGTGCCATTGCATCTAATATTCTCTGACTAACATCAGACGGACCAGGGCCCATTAAAACTCTGTTAGGTGGTTGAAATGATTTATTTTCCATAATAATCCTAATTATATACTCATTTAATAACCGGCAGCATAACCATCTTTTCTACTTTCAGAAGCACCTATGTATACATTATTGTTTAGCATAATAGCTTGATAACCGCCAAAAGCTCCTTTTAAATATTCATCATCATTTTCACTTTTTATTGTATGTCCAAAGTTTTTTAATGTGCTTAGCTCTTGATCCTTAAAGCCACTTTCAAAGATTAAAAAACCTCCATCTATCATCTTCTCTCCTGTTGGCTGTGATGACCCTAGATGCCTAAATCTTGGCGCATCACCAGCTTCTTGTAGATTCATCTTGAAGTCAATTAAATTAATAATGATTTGAGCATGTCCTTGAGGTTGCATTGCTCCACCCATCAGACCAAAACTAATAAATGGTTTGCCATCTTTAGTAACAAATGCTGGAATAATAGTATGGAATGGTCTTTTTCCGCCTTGTAGCGCATTAAAATGCGATGGATCTAAACTAAACATTTCACCTCTATCTTGTAGCATAAATCCAAGATTTTTTGGAACCATACCTGAACCCATCCCTCTGTAATTACTTTGAATTAAAGAAACCATATTTCCATCTTTATCTGCAACAGTAAGATATATAGTGTCTCCATCCTCCAATATGCCTGCACTTATTTGTTTAGATGCTTTTTTAGTGTTTAAAAGTTTTTTTCTTTCAAAAGCATATTTCTTTGATATTAAATATTCTGTAGGAATATCATTAAATTTCGGATCTGCATAATACTTGGCTCTGTCTTCATAAGCTATTTTTTTTGCCTCAGTAAATAAATGAATATATTCAGCGCTACCAAAACCAAGATCAGAAATATTAAACTGTTCTAAAATATTCAATATTTGAAGAGCAGCAATGCCTTGGCCATTTGGAGGTAATTCCCAAACATCATAACCCCTATAGTTTGAAGAAACTGGTTTAATCCACTCAGGTTTGAAGTTCTTTAGATCTGATAATTCAAAATATCCACCCTCTTCGTTTAAAAAATTTACAATCTCTTTAGCTATTGCACCACTGTAGAAATCTTCTCCGTATGAATTTGCAATCTTACTATAAGTTTTAGCAAGATTTTTATTAATAAATAAATCTCCTTTAGAAGGAATATATCCATTTGGCATCCATGTCTCTCTGAAATTTGGATAATCCTTAAAAACCTCTGAAGACTTCTCGAGATAAAATGCAACAACTTCACTTACAGGAAAACCGTTTTCAGCAAGATCGATTGGAATATCAAATAAATCTTTAAAGTTTAGTTTTCCAAATTTCTTATGCATTGATACCCAACCTGCAACAGCACCTGGTACGGTAACAGGAAGTGGTCCATATGGTGGGATTTTATTGACGCCACTTTCTTGTAATTTCTGAATTGATATATTACTTGGAGCTGGGCCTGACGAGTTAATGCCATATAGCTTTTCATCTTCTGAGCTCCAAATAATTGCAAATAGATCTCCTCCAATACCACAACCCGTTGGTTCTACCAGTCCTAAAACTGCATTTGCTGCAATAGCTGCATCAATTGCATTACCTCCATTTTGAAGAATAGTTATTGCTGCTTGTGTTGCGAGTGGATGACTAGTAGCGGCCATGCCGTTTGTTGACATAACCTCTGATCTTGAAGCGAACTCTAACCCAGTAATTCTATCAAATGAGTTACATGATAATGATATAAAAAATATAAAAAAAGGTAAGAATTTTCTCATTTGCATTATGTTGTTGTTAAGAACATATAATATATACTTTAGTGATGAATAAGTTAATACTTGGTTTAATTATAATATTTAGTGGATCAGTATTTTCAGATTTTGATCAAAAGTGCTCAGTCTTAATAACTTTAAGATTTCAAAATAATGAAGACGCCTATAAAGATGCCGTCAATAAAATTAATCAGTGTGAAAAATATGATGTCCTTTCAGTTACTAGTTTTCTAGAAGAACCTGTTAGTAAAGTTTATATAACAGATTTGATTCAAAATTATTGTATGTTTAATCATCAAATAATTACATTAATAGATAACAATACTTCAAATTTGAGTTGTATTCATAGAGGTAAAAAAAGAACCGAAAGAGATTTACAATAATCTATTTGCATTGTTGTAACAAAATAATTACAAATATTTACAATTCTTCCATGTACCTGTCAAAACCTCTTATTACTATGAAAAAATCAAAGATTGATAATAATATTTGATGCTTACGCATAATGGCATTAAGCCTTGCCCCTGAGCTTAGTGCCATTTTTTATAACAAATTAGTACCCATCATAACTAATACTACTACCGATGGGACCCATATAGCAGGTCTTAAAAGAGGTATTGTATATAGATTTAAAATTGCGCCTATTAAATATAATATTCTCAAGCCAAACCAGATTTGAGCTAATAAAAGATTTTCAATATCTAAAACAACTGACAAAACTGAAAAAGTTAAAAAAACTGGTAATGTTTGCCTCAAATTATCTGCAGCTAATGCTACGCGGTTAGATAACTCTGTCATATTTGATATATCACCACCAACATGTGTGAAATTAACAAATGGTATTTTATGTGATGAAAAACCCATTTTTAAAAAAAGATGAAGTACATAAAACATAACAACGTAAAAAATTAGATCAATCATATATTTCTCCCAATATGTATGAAATTATATTATAAACTTTTTTAATATTTAAGATTATTAGCCAATTCGTCTAGGTTAGATTCATAGTTTTTCCAATAATCAAGCCCGGATCTAAATATTGGCTGTCTTACTTGCTCAGAGCTTGGAGTTCTAACTGATCTTTTATTTTTATAAAAATCAATGCAACTTTGTTCAAAAGGTAATTTGCAGTATTCTAAAATTTTGTTCACTGAAGTTTCAAAGTCATTTATTAAATCTTCATATTTAATAGATAAAATCTGATTAGGTATTACTTTGTTCCAATGCTCCATTAGTTCAACATAATTATTATAGTATCCAGCAAGATCTTTGAAGTCATATGTAAATTCTTGACCCTCCGCAAATAGCTGTTTATAACATGCAAAACATGCTGACATTGAACCTCTTCTTATATCAATTATTTTTGCTTTGGGAAGGATTAATTTTATAAGGCCAATATGTCTGAAATTATTGGGCATTTTATCAATAAAATATTTTTTTCCTGTTCTAAAAATAGCAGCATCATTAATATATTGCTCACCAATCATTTTTAATTGTGGTGCTGATAATGACAATAAGATATCAGGATACCTTGATGATTTTTCAAGAACTTTCCTTAGATTAAGTTTATGAGAAATTGCAAGAATATTTGGTAATTCATGAGTGGCTTCAACCGAACTATGAGATGCTAATATCTGCTCTAGCAAAGTTGATCCTACTCTTGGTAAACCCAAGATGAAAATAGGTTCTGTAGAATCATTTCCCCAATCATTTTTAGTCTCAAATAAATCTCTAGTACAGACCTCTTTTTGATTAAGGCATTCTTCATCAAAGATTTTTAAATCAAATTTAATGCTTTGTTTTTTAATATCATTGCCTAATTTATAATGATAGAAAGATTTTTTATAATCTTTGCAATCCTCAAAAGCTTTTCCTAGTGCAAAATGCATGTAAACTTTTTCATTCTCATTTAGGTATATATCTTTAACCATTTTTTCTAATGATTTGATTTCTTCATCAGAAAAAATATAAGTTTTTAGATTAGCTAAACTCCAGTATGCGTCACCATAGTATTTATCAATATTGTAAGATGATTTATATGATTTAACTGACTCTTTAAGGTTGCCAAATGTTTTTAATAAATGGCCTTTTGAGAGCAATATCTCTGGATTATTTTTATCAATCTCTAAAACTTTATTATAAATATTAAGAGCTTCCTCTTGTTTATTTGTTTGTTGAAGTGTTACTGCATAAGCAATCATAAATTGTAAATTCTCAGAGTCTTTTTTATATAACTTCTCAGCTTCTTTAAGAGCTTTTGCGTATTTTTGTCGCTTTATCAAGACATCTATATACTCTAAGGCAACTTCAGTATTTTCTTCATCAAAAACTAAACAACTTTCAAGAAGAAACTCACTATCATCATATACATGAAGCTCTTTCCCTATTTTGGCTAAAAGTCTCATTGCTTCTATGTTATGAGGTTTGTTTTTTAAATAATCTCTACATAAATGCTCAGCTTTTTTTAATTTTCCTTCATGAATAAAGCTGCTAACTGATTTTAGTTCAGGCGGTAAATTCTTGAGATACATAATATTTGAATTTGCAAGATCTGATATTTTTGAATCAACCTCGTCTATCGTTAATATTCCCAACCAAGATGCATGCAAAGTTGGATTAAATTTCACTGCTCTTAGATAACTTTTTAAGGCCATTGGTTTATCTTTTAAATTGACATAATTATGGCCAAACTCTTGATAAGCCCTCCCAAAAGTTGAATCAACTTTAATAATATTATTTAAAGCAACAAGAGCTTTTTTGTATTGTTTTTGATATCTAAAACAAAGTGACAAATAGTACCAATAGTCTATTTCAGATAAAGAGCTTTTTTCATCTTCAATATATTTAGTGGCTTCGCTTAGATTTTCTTTAGAAATTAAACTTTGAATATGCTTAATTTTAGTATTATCAGAAATCATTTATTTATTATATAAAAAAGGCCAGTAAAAACTGGCCTTTTTATTAATTCTTTTTTTAGAATTTATAAGACATTCTAACACCCATATTTCTAGGACGATTAGTTGTTATTCTAGGAATATCATCCTGATCGTTATAGTATAGGTTTGCTCTCTCATCACCAGCATTTCTTATGAAGAATTCAACATCAACATCATTGATTGTTAGACCATAAGCTAAGTCAATCATTGAATATGAAGGCTGAGGTAACACTTTTGCTGCCTCAAATGAGTTGTATGTACTAGATGCATATTTAACTGCTACTTGTACATAACCATTATTTAATGAAAGATCCTTCCTAATTCTTACATTACCTTGTGTCTGAGGTGCAAGAGGAAGAGCATTTCCTATATCGACAATAGGAATTGTCTGAGCAACGTCTTTCACAATTTTCGTATCATTAAGAGATAATGCTGCAGAGATTGTTAAAGTGTCTGTTGGATAATAAAGCATGTCAGCCTCTAATCCTCTAATATCCGCATCAGCTGCATTTTCTATAAATGTTATAAAGTTAACATGAACAGGATCAAACTGTGATACTTGGATATCTGTCCACTCTATTGAATAATAGGTAGCATTAAATCTCATTTTTCCATCCATTAGCAAAGTTTTGAGACCAATTTCATTATTTAGAACGTTATCAGAACTGTATGCAAGAACAATATCTGCTCTATATGTCCCATCACCTGGTGTTCCACCACAATAATTTGGATTTGTAGTTTCATAAGCTCTACATTTTGGAGTAACACCGGCATTTCTGTTCCAACCACCTGGTCTATAACCCTCTGAACGCGTGAAATAGAAAAGAGTATCATCATCTATCTGATAACTAGCTGTAAATTTAGTTATATTATCTTCTTCGGTTAGAGGACTTGTAGTATGCCCTGCAGTACTATCATAATCTCTTCCAGATTGTGAATCACTTCCAAGCAAGCCAAATTTAGATTGCCCAGTGTAATCAAGATCTAATTCATAATCCCTAAAACCAAATAATAGATCCAGCTTATCATTAACTGGAACAGTGATCTCAGCAAAGTAAGCAGTTTGCTCATCAGTTCTCAATATGTCATTGAAGAATCTATATTCTGGAGGTCTTGGATTTGGATTGTTTGCATATGGTCCTGTAATAACTCTGTTTTCAGTTACATTCGGATAAACATCTAGGAAACCAAGATAACCAAAATCATTTTGAGATGCCATTTTACTTTCTTCAATAAAGACACCAGCTGTATAAGAGAAAGGTAGGTCACTCATTTCATTTGAGCTTACTCTAAATTCATGAGTAGTTCTCTCATTTTCGTCAATAACATCTACCCTTACTTTAGGACTTCCACAAGTTGGCTGACCTCCAATCATAGTTAATTGAGATCCCCAATAGATACATGTGTAATATGGCATATATGCGCCAGTGTTAATGTAACCAGTGTAGTCAACTGTTTGATCTGCATTTCTTTCAAGATATGAACCTGTATAAACAACATCTAATGCACCTAATCTTCCATCCAAGGTAATTGCTGTTTGTTCAAATGAGTCTTCTAGTGTATCTGGTTGAAATCTCATCACATCTAAGTCACCAACAGCTGGGTCATAATCCCATACCCCATCTGCCTCAAGAGATTGATCTATATGTGAAACAAGAAGCTCCCAATTGTCATTGAAAGTAGTTCTTGATGAGATTCTAAAACCTTCATAAACAGATTCGTTAAAATTGTTTTCAACTAAATCAGCATTATCAACAACTTTGTAAGTTGCAGTAGGTGTTAAAGTAGCAAATGATCCTTTGCCTTCTGAAGACATTTTTCCATATACATTATCAATATATCCACCTTGTGTGGCTTTATATAAAACACCTCTAATTGACCATGCATCACTAATTGGTATATTTAGGAATCCATCAAATGCCTGACTAGGTTCACCGTGTTGTGTGTCATATAATGACATGTTAAAACCACCTTCAGTTACCTCGTACTTAGGTTTGTTAGTTATCATTCTAACGGTTCCAGCTTGAGAGCTTGCACCAAATAGTGTTCCTTGTGGTCCAGGCAATACCTCTATTCTTTCCATATCAGCAACATAAACATCTAAGTTTCTACCTGGAACTTGTGCAGGCTGCTCATCTAGATACAGAGCTACGTTCGGTGCTGAACCAGCTGCGGTTGCAAGCATAACGTTAACTGAATCAACAGCTAAACCTCTTATATAAATTGTTGACTGACCAGGTCCACGTCCACCACTTGTAACATTAGGAAGATATTCAACGTATTCATCAAAATTAACAACGTTCATCTCCTTTAATGTTTCTTCAGTTAAAGCAGTAACTGTTACTGGTATTTTAGAAGCAGTTTCATCTTTTTTAGTAGCAGAAACAGTAACCTCTTCTATTTGTCGATCTTGTGCTTCAGCGGTTTGCGGGATCATAGCTGCAACTGCGCCTAATAAGCCTAAAGATACTTTATTTTTTATTTTATTTAATTGTTCTCTTGTATTAATTAAATTAAACATATGAATCCTCATAGTTAGTTTATATAAATTGCACAATAAACAAGCCTGGTACCCCAGAAGAAATTCCCCCTAGAGAAATTTAGCCATATTTAAAGACCAGCAATCTCTGTAAATCGGTCTTAGCTTTATAATAACATCTTAAAATAAGGATGCAATATGGGTATAAACTATGAATATAATTAATAATACAAAATATTTATAACTAGAAAATTAAATATAATTATGTTTCACTAGCCTAAGTTTAATTAATGCCATGAACAATATCAGCTTACCAAGATTTTTTTTATCAATATTTCTGATATCTATTGTTACTACAATAGTTTCGTTAAATTCATCAATTTCAGAATCATTTTTTTTAGAACTTCAAACAGTTCTGTCCAAATACCTTGGGTGGATGATAATAATTATTGCTAATGGTTTTCTGTTATTTGCAATATTTTTGATTTTTACTAAATACAAAAATGTTAGGCTAGGTGGGCCAAATGCGAAGCCAACATATTCTTATGTAAATTGGATAGCAATGCTTTTTAGTGCAGGTCTTGGAATTGGATTACTATTTTATGGTGTAGCTGAACCAATAATGCATCTTAACTCCTACCCAGGTATGATTGAAGGAGATGTGTCATTCAATGCTGGTAAGGCTATCGGATTGGCCAATCTTCACTGGGGTCTTCATGGTTGGGCGATATATTCTTTGCTTGGTCTTTGCTTTGCATTTGCTTCTTATAACAAAAAACTTCCTTTTAGAGTTAGTTCTTTGCTTGGAGCAAGAGTATCAAATAATAAACCACTTTCAATATTTATAGACATAGTGGCAATTCTAACGACAGTACTAGGTGTAACTACCTCTTTAGGGCTTGGAACAGAACAAATAAGTTCCGGACTGTCATATGTTTTCTCTTTAACTGAAAGTTTTTCCAACAAAATAGTAATAATCTTTGTAATAACCTTAATTGGTTTAGTTAGTGTTTGTTTAGGATTAGATAAGGGTATAAAAAGGCTCTCACAAATAAATATGATTCTTGCATCTTCATTAATGTTATTTATATTTTTATTTGGTCCTACTATTTTTATTTTAAATGCTTTGATACAAAATTTTGGGTCTTATCTTAATACAATTATTGAATCTGCAACTTGGACAGAAGCATATGATAAAACATCATGGCAAAACGGATGGACTCTATTTTTTTATACATGGTGGTTTGCTTGGGCACCATTTGTTTCTCTTTTTATAGCAAGAATTTCTTACGGAAGGTCAATTAAAGAATTCATCATTGGAGTTTTATTTGTACCCTCTTTCATTGTGTTCTTATGGATGGGTATTTTTGGTAATGCTGCAATTTATCAAGTAATAAATGAAACTAGTCAGATAAATGAAATTGTAAATAATAATTATACCGTCGCATTATTTGCACTATTTGACGTATATCCAATATCTCAGATTGTTTCAATCGTCTCACTGGTATTAATTGTTACTTTTTTTGTAACATCATCAGATTCAGGTGCGTTAGTCGCATCAATGCTCTCTTCAAAAAAAGATACCAGTATTCATAGTGATTCACCTTTAATATCTCGAGTAACCTGGGCTGTTCTTTTAGGTATTGTGGCTGCTGTGCTCCTTTATAAAGGTGGATTGGTTGCTCTTCAAACATCAGTTGTTATTACTGGTGTTCCATTTTCTATAATAGTTGTGTTTGCCATTAAGCAGTTTTATTTATCTTTAGAAAATGAGCTAGAAAACTAAAGCATTTCATCATCAATTTTTTTTAACTCTTCATCTTCCATATCATCTTCAAAAACTAAAGTATCTTTTTTATTTAGCTGTTTTGAAACTATTAAAGCTATCAAAATTAATAATGCTATTAAGCCTAATTGATATATCATAAAATTTCTTTTAAAAATTACTTATTTATAATAACCTATCACCAAAATTTAAACATTAATAATGGACGCACTAAAAAACATTCTGAATAAAGTATCTGCAAGGGAACTGTCTGTACCTTATCCGTCAAAAAAAGAAATGGATACTATTTATAGGGCAGCTCTTAGAGCGCCTGATCATGCATGGTTAAGACCAAGTAGTTTTATAGAGGTAAAAGATAAAGGATTAGAAAAACTTTCAAGTATTTTTAAAAAATACGCTGAAGAAAAGAATTTTAAAGCTGAGATTATAAAAAAATATAAACAGGCACCCTTTCGAGCTCCTATGATTTTAATTTTAATTAATACGTATAAAGAGCATCCAAAAGTCCCAGCAATTGAGCAAAAATTATCAACAGCTGCATCTGCTCAGAATATCATGCTGGCATTAAATGCAATGAATTATTCTTCTATTTGGAGAACTGGAAAGTTGGCATTTAACAAAGATGTTCAAAGTGAATTAGGCCTAAATGATAATCAAGAAATATTAGGTTATCTTTATATTGGAACTGAGACTGGTAAAAAGAAAAAAGTACCAGAACATGATCTAGATGATTTTGTATCTTATTTATGATCCATCCAAAAAATATAAGCTGAAAGAAAAGCCATTGAGCTAAAAATTAATTCGGCAGCTAATGATGTAAAAGTAATTGGAGCATCATGATAAATACTGGCAATAAAACTAAATATTGCGGCACTAATAAACGTGATACCTGTTGCTAATATCCATTGAAAGTTTTTAGTAAATAATGAAAGGAAACATAACAATGAAGTTGTAAAAAATAAAGCAGAAAAATCTCTAATCTGAGTATTTCTCCCTTCACCATCGAGATAAAGCATGTTTAATGAATCTGAAGCAGAATCTGGATAAATAATCCATTGCGCTGCTAAGATAAAAAGAACAAGACCTAAAATAATTGATAAAGTATTTGCTATTTTCATATTATTATTTTTTGAACCCCAGGAATTATGCTATGTTTAATTTTAGCGTTATTTAAATTTACCAAATGAGAATTGCTTTCATTGCCAAAAGAGACAGAAAATTTTGGTTTGCCGTCAACTAGGTGCAAAGCGTTAAAACCTTCAAGAGCAAGGCAATCATTTATTAACTTTTGATCCAGTATTTTTTTAACAAATGGAATTCTTTCTGGTTCCTCATCATAATGAGGACAGCAAACCCCATCTACAAAATTTAGACAAGGGAGAATAGCTTGATGATCTTGCCAAGAATCTGTAATACCTTTTTTAAACCAACATATTGCACCAGCACTAACACCAGACATTATTACTTCATTATTATAGGCATCAAACAAAATCTTATCTAAGCCCCATTCTTTCCAAACTGCCAACATACTTTTAGTATTACCTCCACCAACAAAAATAATATCTTGTTTTTGAATATATTCATCAAGTTTGATTGTTCTTTTAAAAAAATTTATGTGTGAAGTTACACATCCAAGTGAATCAAAAGCTTTATAAAAATTTTTTATATACCCTTCGTCATCTCCTGTTGCTGTTGGGATAAAACAAATTTTAGGTTTCTTTGACTTAGATTGATTAATGATATATTTTTCAATCTTAAGATTTTTAATCTCTCTTCCAAAGCCTCCACCACCTATTGCAATAATTTGTTTCATTTTGTTACCTTAAATTTTTTGTCAAAATCAATTAGCCTTTTCTTCCATTTTAATGTTAGATGATTAAATTCGGCTGGTGCAATTATGAATTCTTTAAATAACAAATCCCTGTCAACCATTAAAATTACTATCTGTTGGATATTTGTTTCAAACATTACATTGTGTGCGTTAGCATATGCGCAGCCTTGAAGAAAATAATCTTCAATCCATTCTCTTTTTTTTATTCTTTTTGCTGTTTTAAAGTCAATTAAAGTGGGTACGCCATTATAAACACCGACACAATCTGCAGTACCAGCATATAGCTTGTCAAGAATTAAACCTACCTCCAATCCCCAAATCTGGTCAATGCCCTTCAGTCCATCTGAAATAAATTTATATGTCATATTTTTCGCCATTATTTGATCAGTTTCCTCTTCAAAATTATCCCATTCATTATCATTCAAGTAATTTTCTATAGCTTCATGAACTGCTGTTCCTATATCCGTGCTTTGTTTAATGACACGATCAGCTTCCAGATCTCCAACTTTTTGTCTCCATTGATCTATACCTGACTTACTTGAAGACGTTCTTGAAAGGACAGTCGTGACACTTGGAACAAGTTCGTTGTTTGAATCTAAATAATGTCGACCAATTTCAGTATCAACTCTCTCAAGCAATGGATAATTAAATTTATTTTGCATAGTCAGGAAAGTGTTCTTTTAACACAATCAAATCATCTTCATAATTTTTCCAATAATTCATGCCAGACTTATATATTGGTTGTCTGACTTGTTCTGAACTTGCAGTTTTTACAGGACGAGAAGATTCATAAAAACTCATACAAGATTCTTCAAAGTCTAAATCAAGATACTTCAACATTGATCTGACCTCTTTTTCTGGATTTTCAATAACATTTTCATAACAAACTGTATGAATTTCATTAGGGAAATAACTATTCCAAAATTTCATTATTTTTAAATAATCTTTATAGTATCTTGCAACATCGTCTAGGTCATATGTAAAGTGTTGTCCTTTTGCAAAATATTGCTTGTAACAACTAAAGCATCCATCTATTGGATTTCTTCTAGCGTCAATAATCTTAGCATTTGGCAAAATCATTTTAATTAAACCGATGTGAGGAAAGTTATTTGGCATTTTGTCTATAAAAAAAGTTCTTTCGTTTCTTGCCCATAAAGTTTCGTCAATATAGTTTTTACCATAAGAATTAATTTCTTTGTTACTAAGTTTTAGAAGGTTATCAAGATAATTTTCAGAATCATTTAAAGTTTTAATTTTTCTACCAATAGTCATAATGTTATGAAGTTCTTGAGTTCCTTCTATTTGGCTATGTGAAGATAATATTTGCTCCAAAAGCGTTGAGCCTGCTCGTGGTAGACCTAGTATAAATATTGGATGATTATTTTTATGCCCAGAACAAAAGTCTAATGTATCTTTATGTGAATTGAAAAAATTTATTATCAAATCAACAGAATCTGCATTTTCATTTGCATTATATTCAACTATTTTTCTTTGCATCCAATTACCGTCCTTGTAGTAACTAAATGATTTTTTATAATCTTTCTTCGTTTCATATGCCTTTGCTAATGCAAATAACATTTGAATTTTTTCTTGGTCCTGAATATCTTTATTTAATGATTTTTCCATTAACGATATTTCTTTAGATGAAAATTTATAGGTCTTAAGATTTGCTAGGCTCCAATAACCTTCACCAGATAATGGAAATAAATTAATAGCTTTTTTATAAGCATCTTCACAATCCTTTCTTTTACCTAAAGTTTTAAGAGCATGCCCCATACTTAAATAAACTCTAGGATTCTTATTATTAGAATCAAGTACTTTTTGATAAACATCAATACCTTCTTGATATTGAGCTAATTTAATATGAATTGTTCCCAGTGCAACAAGTGCCTCCATATTGTTAGGATCTAATTCAATTAGGTTTTTAAATGACTTCTTTGCTTTTTCTAATTTATTTTGAATCCTATAGACCTTTGCTAGATTGTCCCAAACAAGATGAAAGTATGGATCTATTTTTATCGCTTTTATAAATAATTTTTCTGCGATCACATAATTTTTATTTTTAAATGCAAGTAAACCAAACAATCGGAGAGCATCAATATTATTTTTATCTTTACGAAGTACATTTTTGTATGATTTTTCAGCAAGCTTAAAGCGACCCGCCTTTACATGTCGAATACCTTTATAAAGTTCAGCATAATTTTTATCCGATTCAAGAAAATCTTGAATAATTTGATCTGATTTATCTTCATTATCTAGAGATAAATAATGATTAGATAAAATTCTAGCTGTATTTAAAGCAGGATGCAGTTTATGTAGATTCTCTAGAGACTTTAATGCGCTTGTATGATCTCCTAGGTATGTCAAAATTTTATATCTTAATTCAAGATGTTTTTTATTACTTTTGTCCAATTGCAGACATTTATTTACATATTTAATAGCTTCTTTTGGATTATTAATTTTAATAAATACAGTCGATAACAAGTCTAGAGACTCAAAGTTATTTGGATATACTTTTAGAATTTCTTCAAGTTGTTCTATAGACTCTTTTAGATTATTATCCTTGAATAGATTTACTGCATTATCAAAAGCAAATTGAGTACTACTAAGTTCTGACATGTTAAAAATAATTGATCCAAATTGGAATAAATCTCTAATTAGTATAACTATTTTATTATCAATATTGCTATCAATTTTTGTTTTAGCAAATCCTGAGTTTAGTTCTTCAGTTTTATCTGAAACATATAAATTATTATCAATAACGTTTGAAGAATTTTTCATGTATGGAAGTTTCTTGTTACTAATCTTTTTAATAATTCTTGGTTTATCAAAATTTGGGTCAATAAAATTAAATATTAAAAATAAGCCTACCTATTCAATGATCTCTTGGAGTTCCATGCTTTTTGCTGCGGGTATTGGTGCTACTCTTTTATATTGGTCAACTGTTGAATGGATTGATTATTACAATATTTTAAAAAATGATACAAATTTAACTTCCAAGGAAGTCCTACTTTACTCAAGATCATATCCAATATTTCATTGGACTTTTACTGCGTGGGCAATATATTGTCTTCCTGTTATTGCATTTGGACTTGCATTAACAGTAAAACCTGATTCCAGTCTGACTTTCTCTGGAATATTGGGAATTGAAAATAACATATTTAGATTTGTTCTAGATGTTTTGTTTATTGGTGCAATCATTTGTGGTTCTGGAGTTGGCTTGGGATTATCATTTCCACTTATATCATCAGTTATTTCAAAAATTTTAATGATAGAAAGGACTTTTACATTAGATATTTTTACAATCATTTTTTGTTCCATCATTTTTGCAACTAGTGCTTATGTGGGAGTTCAAAATGGTATTAAGAGATTAAGCAATCTTAATATGACTTTAGTGATAATGTTTTTATTTATTGTTCTTTTTTTAGGTCCAACTAATTACATTTTAAAAAATTCATTTGAGACACTAGGTTTTTTAGCTAATAATTACATACAGATGAGCTTAGCTACCGGCACTGAAATAAGCCTTGATTGGTCAGTTTTTTACTGGGCATGGTGGTATGCATTGGCACCAATGGTTGGAACTTTTCTTGTCAATATTTCTAATAATAAAACACTTAGAGAGATTATATTTGGAGCGTTGTTGATTGGGAGCTTAGGTTGTATTTTAAGCATGACTATATTATCTAATATATCAATATCTCTTTTTGAACAAGAGATAATTAATGCGCCTAATATTATTGAAAATAAAATATTATCTCGAGCAGACCTGGTTGTAAGCACCATATTAAGTCTGAATTTTGGTTTTCCTTTGTTAGTCATTTTTGCATTTATTATAATTATTTTTTTATGCACTACATATGACTCAGCATCTTATGTACTTGCGTCTGCTTCAATGAAAAAATCAAGTATGACAGGTTCTAAATCATTGAGATTAATATTTGCATTGTTGTTAGTTGTTCAACCAACCCTATTAATGTATCTAAATGGGGTCGATTCTTTTAAATGGATAATGGTAATATTTTCAGTTCCATTATTATTTATTAACTGTTTATTGATATATTCAATTTTAAAAAATGTTTATCGAATTAAAGAATCATAAAGCTCATATCTTTAACCACAATGAATTTGATGATTCTAAACAATCAATTATTCTTATTCCTGGTGCGGGAATGGATCATAGAATGGGAAAATTATTTAACTTTTCAAATCTAATTAACAAATACAATATACTATCAATTGATCTTCCAGGACATGGTTACACATCTGGACCAGTTGAGGCTAATATTTGTGAATATTCATTATTTTGCAATGAGGCACTAGAAGAATTAAAGATTGATAATCCTTTCATTGTTGGACATAGCATGGGTGGACTTGTTGCACTAGATTTAGCAAAAATTAATAAAAATACCAATCCGATCTTAATGAATACTAGTTACCCTCTTTTAGTTGGAGAGATTTTATTGGAATATGCAAAAGGTAATCTTGATCAAGCTGCTGAATTTCTAACGAAGTATGGTGTTCGTGAGCTACCAGACGTTGAAATTAAATCTGCCGGTTTTGGTGTTCAAGGCTCAGGTTTTTATGGAAGATCAAAGGGCGTTATAAAATCTCCATATGGAACTAAAGTGGTTGAATCAGATCCTGAAAGAGAAATAAAACTTTACCCATTAAAGAAAATTTTTAATCAAACCCATAAAGAAATTCTTTC
>CABXXT010000013.1 GCA_902516285.1 uncultured SAR86 cluster bacterium | reverse complement strand
TTTATTGAAATTTGTTATGTCATTATTCCATTAGTTGCTCCGCCTCTTTTGATGATGGGTTTTGATCCTGTGTGGCTCGCCATTTTATTTGCAATAAACTTGCAAACTTCTTTTTTAACTCCTCCTTTTGGATTTTCTTTGTTCTATCTTCGCGGGGTTGCAGATGAAAGCATTCAGACAAAAGAGATATATAAAGGAGTGATTCCATTTATATTTATTCAACTATTGATTCTTTTCTTAGTTATGATATTTCCAACTATTATTATTAAGTAGCATGCTAATTATAGGGAAAAAAATATTAACTTTATTCATACTTTTACTTTTAGCAGGATGTTCAAAGTCATTTTATGAATTAGAGGATAGGGTAAAAGCTCAGGCTGAAAAAACTAGTTCTCAGAAATCATTTTTTCAAACCAAAAGGGATGCATATTATTTTTTCCAATGGAGTAAAGATAATACCTTTAGGGATGAAATAAATGAATTTAAAAAGTTAGATGCTATAAATCCTCCTGAGAAAGGTAAGATTCTTTTTACAGGAAGTTCAAGTATTAGGTTCTGGGATTCTTTAGAAAGAGATATGAAACCCCTTGAAGTACTAAATCGTGGTTTTGGAGGCGCGCATATCTCACATGTCATTCATCATTTTAAAGAAATTGTTGAACCATATAATCCAAAAGCAATAGTATTTTTTTGTGGAACAAATGATTTAACTGCTTTAAAGACTCCGGAAGAAACAATAAATGATTTAAAAAAATTTTTAAATCTTGTTAAGAAAAATCTTGAAGATGTAAAAGTTTATGTAATTGGAATAAAGCCATCTGTTTCAAGACTTTATCTTGACGAAGAGGAAAGAATTTACAATAGCTCAATTAGTATCTTAGCAGAGGAAGATCCTTTCTTAGAATATATTGATGTCTGGAATTCAATGCTAAATAAAGATGGAACAAGAATGTCAGAGTTATACATTGAAGATGGTCTTCATATGAATAAAAAAGGATATGAGGTTTGGACTAAACTTGTCAGAGAAGCTCTCGCTAAAGATTTTAATTTTTAGATTGAGCTTTTATAAACCAGCATTATTTTTTTCAAGCGCTCTCTCAGCCCTGTAACTTGAGCGAACCATTGGTCCTGAAACAACTTCTAAAAAACCTTTTCTTAAACCTATAAGTCTATATTTCTCAAATTCTTCGGGAGAAACCCATCTTTCAATAGGATGATGATTTATGGTTGGTCTTAAGTATTGTCCAATAGTTAATATATCAACCTTGTTTTTAACAAGGTCATCCATAGTTTGCTCTATTTCAGAATCCTCTTCACCGAGACCAAGGATAATACTTGTTTTCGTTAGAACTTTTGGATTAATGCGTTTTGATTCTAAAAGAACATCGAGAGTTTGTTGATACCCTGCTCTGATGTCTCTTACTTGATGAGTAAGTCTTTCTACAGTTTCTATGTTCTGAGCAAATACCTCAAGACCACAATTGACTAAGGTATTAATGGAAGAAGATAGCCCCTTGAAATCTGGAGTTAAAGCTTCAACAGCTGTATTTGGGTTCAGTTTTTTTATGAGTTTGACTGTGTCAGCAAAATGTTGCGCACCTCCATCTGGAAGATCGTCTCTATTTACAGATGTAAGAACTACATACTTTAATTTCATTATCTCAACAGCTTTCGCAGTATTGAGGGGTTCATTTTTATCTAGCCAACCATTAGGATTTCCAGTATCAACAGAGCAAAACTTACAAGATCTTGTACATACAGAACCCATAAGCATAAAAGTAGCTGTACCAGCAGACCAACATTCACTAATATTTGGGCAATGAGCCTCTTCACATACCGTGTAAAGTTGTTTACTTTGGACCTGTTCTTTTACTTTATGAAAATTTGGATTAAATTCAGCTTTGACTTTTAACCAGTTTGGCTTTTTCGGTGTTGGAATATTTGAAAATTTATTTAATTTTTGACCATTTTTAATAGCTTTAATTCCATCACGATTGATGATTTTTGAGGTCGGTATTATTTCCATAACTAAAATATATTTTTAAGCATATCAATGATTAATTTCTCTAATTGTAATTTAGAAATATTCTTATTCAAATCATTTATCTGTGTTACTTCAAGTCCTTTATATCCACATGGATTGATTTGCTTAAAAGGTGATAAGTCCATATCAAAATTAATGCTAAGGCCGTGATATGATTTGCCATTTGATATCCTTAAACCAATTGATGCAATTTTCTTTTTATCTACATATACACCTGGAGCGCCTTCAATAAAATTTGCTTCTATTGATAAATCTAATAGCAAACTTTTAACAAAATACTGAATAGAAGTTACTAACTTCTTTGGACTAAAGTTTAACTTTTTTACATCAAGCAAAAAGTAAATAACCAATTGTCCAGGTCCGTGATAGGTAACTTCACCTCCTCTATCTGATTTAACAACAGGAATCTCCCTAGAATCAAGAATATGATCTTCATTTGCAGCTGTGCCAAGTGTGAACACAGGATTATGTTCTAAAAGCCAAATCTCATTTCTGAAATCGTCAGATTTTACATGTGATTGCATTAACTCAAGTGTTTCATGATAGTTTACAAGACCGAGAGACTTATAAGTTAATTCTTCAAGCACTAATTGTTTCTAGCCTCAACAAAGGCATCCTCTGAAACTTTATGATATTCAGAAACATCTTTTTTAAAGCTTTTATATGATTGATAGACTTTGTTTACCATTTCATCTTTTTTAGCATTTTCCTCAAGAATTTGATTTGCAATTAATTTAAATTCATTTATTACATCGTCTGGAAGTTTTCTCAACTCAACATTATGGGTATCCACCAGCTCGCGAAGAGCAGAATTATTCTTAGCTGTATATTCATCTAATATGTCTTGATTTACAGCTTTAGCTGCAGTCTCAATTATCGCTTTTAGGTGATTTGGTAGTTGATCCCATTCATCTTTATTAATTAAAAGTTCTAACATTGAGCCAGGCTCATGCCATCCTGGATAGTAATAATATTTTGCAATTTGATGAAAGCCAAAAGTTAAATCGTTGTATGGTCCCACCCATTCAGTAGCATCAATAACTCCAGTCTGAAGAGCAGTAAATAATTCACCTCCCGGAAGCGTAACTGGTATTCCTCCAGCTCTTTTTAAAACTTCGCCACCAACTCCAGGAATTCTCATTTTAAGACCCTTAATATCATCTAGAGAATTAATTTCTTTATTAAACCAACCAAACATTTGAGTGCCAGTATTGCCTGCAGGAATAGGATATATATTAAATGGTTCATATATCTCTCTCCATAATTCGATGCCTCCACCCCTATTAGTCCACGCATTGATTTCATCAGCTGTTAGACCAAACGGAACTCCAGTAAAAAACTGAGCAGCTGGTGCTTTCCCTTTCCAAAAATAACCGCCACTATGGCCCATCTGATGAGACCCACTTGAGACTGCGTCAAAAACACCAAATGCAGGAACCTGTTCACCAGCTCCATAGACAGTTATTTTCATTTGTCCATCACTCATTTCTTCAACGAGGTTTGCTATTCGCTCTGGTGCCATGCCTAAGCCTGGATAATTTTTTGGCCATGCAGTTACGAGTCGCCATTCATATTTTTTTTCTTCTTCGAAAGAGGAAGTATTTTGTTGATTATCAACAGTGCATGCAAAGATAAATGGCAAAAAGAGTACAAGATAAATATTTTTTTTCATTACATTTTTTCCAAGTTTGCATATGACATTACCAGCCATTTTGTTCCTGAATCTTCAAAATTTACTTGAACTCTTGCAGATTCACCAGAACCTTCATAGTTTAAAACAATACCTTCACCAAACTTCTTATGTCTCACTTTCTGTCCTAACGATATGCCTATATCCATCTCAAATTCAATTTTAGTCTCACTAAAATCCTTTCTATTATAAGGAATATTTGTTTGCGCTCTAGGTCTAATCTCATCAATTAAGTCTTTTGGTATTTCTTTTAAAAATCTTGAAGGAGGGTTAAAGGTATCTGTACCATGAAGCCTTCTTGATTCAGCGTGCGTAATATAAAGTTTTTCCATGGCTCTAGTTATTGCTACATAACAAAGTCGCCTTTCTTCTTCTAATTGTGAAGAGCTTTCCATTGATCTTCCATGAGGAAATAGGCTCTCTTCTAAACCAGTTAATATTACTAATTTAAATTCAAGTCCTTTCGCTGAATGCATTGTCATGAGCTGCGCTGCATCATCATGTTCTGATGCTTGTCTGTCACCTGAATCTAGCGAAATAATATCAAGATATTTTTCAGCAATTTGAGAGTTTGTTATTTCTTCTTTAATGCTTTGCTCAAAGTTTTTTGTTGCAGTTATAAGTTCTTCTAAATTTTCAGTTCTGGTCTTGCCTTTCTCTCCAGCCTCTTTTCCATGATATGCATATAAGCCAGTTTCTTTAATTATTAATTCCATCAATTCAGACAAAGTATTTTCTTCAATAAAATTTTTGCACCCTGCAACAAATTCTAAATAGTCTTTTAATCCTGCTCCACCTCTTCCTGATATGCTTCCTTCATCAATAAGTTTGGCAGATGCTTTGATATATGAAATGTTATGTTTCTTGGAGATTTGTCTGATCTTATTCAGCGTTTTTTCTCCAACACCTCTGGTTGGGTTTGAAACAGATCTTTCAAAAGATGGGTTATCGCTATTATTAAAAATAACTTTTAAATATGCTATTGCATTCTTAATCTCAAGCCTTTCATAAAAGCGCAACCCACCATAAATTCTATAAGGTATGCTAATCCTTAATAAAGCTTCTTCAATAGCTCTTGACTGTGCGTTAGATCTATACAAAATTGCGGTCTCTTCATATGCTCCACCTTTATGCATCCAGTCTTTTAATACGTCAGCCACATATCTTGCTTCGTCTTGCTCATTATATGCTTGGTATAAAATTATTTTTTCACCCTCAACTTTTTCAGTCCATAGATTTTTTCCAAGTCTATCTTTATTATTGTCTATTAAAGAATTTGCAGCATTGAGAATTACACTTGTGGATCTATAATTTTGTTCAAGCCTTACAATCTCTGTATTGTTATAGTCTTCTGTAAATGAGTTTACATGCTCAACTTTTGCCCCTCTCCAGCCATAAATTGACTGGTCGTCGTCTCCGACTGCAGTAATTTTTGTTTTTGCAGAAGCAATTTCTTGTAGCCATTTATATTGAATCGTATTAGTATCTTGAAACTCATCTATGAGAATTGATTCAAATCTAGATTCAAAAAACATTTTTACTGAAGGTGACTTTTTTATAACCTCATATGATTTTAATATCAATTCTCCAAAATCTACTAAGTCATCTCTATTGCATGTTTCTTCATACTCTTTATAAATTTTATTTACTGTCTCAGTATAAAAGTCGCCATCCTCATTTACTTTTGAACTTCTAATTCCTTCATCTTTCCATGAATTAATTTGCCATTGCGATTGCCTAGCAGGCCACGTAGCTTCATCTAAATTAAATTCTTTTGATATTCTTTTAATTATTCTAAGTTGATCATCTGAATCCAAAATTGTGAAGCCACTTGAAAGATCAGCTTCCTTATGAAATCTCTTTAACAGTTTATGAGACAAGCCATGAAAGGTACCTACCCAAGAATCAAAAATTTGAGCTTGAAGCAAAGTCTCTATTCTTGATCTCATTTCATTCGCAGCTTTATTGGTGAATGTTACTGCCATTATTGAAGAGGGATTCTTTCCTAAAGCTTCAACCTCCCATGCGACTTTGTGAACCAAAACTCTTGTTTTACCAGAACCAGCTCCTGCTAGAACAAGTAAATGTTGTTTCTCAGAAGTAACAGCATTCCTCTGATCGTCATTTAAATTATCTAAAATGTGAGATACATCCATTTAGGGGATTCATTTTTTTGTTTAAGTTAGATATTCTAACCTTATGTCAACAAAATTATTGAGGCAAATTAAAAAATCATTACCTGATTTAAGAAAATCAGAACAAACTGTAGCAGAATTTGTTCTCAAAGATCCTAAATCCATAATAATGATGAAAACAGCCGAAGCCTCAAATGAAATGGGTATTAGTGAACCTACATTAATCAGATTCTGTAAGGCAATTGGATTTTCAGGATTTCAAGAGTTCAAAATTAATCTCTCACAACAACTTGCAGCGGATGATTATTTTGTTATGTATGAAATTAATGAAGATGATTCAATTCATGAACTATGCGAAAAAGTTTTTGATACAACTATAAGTGAAATATTGAACGTTCGGTCTCAAATTGATCAGGCTATTTTAGAGAATGCAATAGAGACGCTTGTTAATGCAAAAAGAGTCGAATTCTATGCATTTGGAGGATCGGCGCCAGTAGCAATGGATGGGCAACATAAATTTTTTAGATTAAAAATATCTTCTTCATATATATCAGACCCTCATCTTCAATTTATGTCAGCTAATTCTCTTGAAAAAGATGACGTTGTTGTTGCCATATCTCAATCAGGAACAACATCGGCATTAATTGATAGTGTAAAAATAGTAAGGAAAAATGGCGTAAAAGTTATAGGCATAATGCCAGGAAATACTCCATTATCAAACTTATGCGACTTTCCTTTAACCATTGATGTGGGTCTTGAAAATAGGATCACCAAACCAGTGACCTCAAGAATTGCATATACTGCTGTTATTGATGTGCTAACTATGGGTGTTGCACAACTCAAACCAGAAGCTCAGGACCACTTATATAATATTGCTGATAGTCAAAGATCTTTAAAAGTAGATAACTAGTATATAGCTGACTCTCTAAACCATAGATTTACTGCCCATTTCTCACCAGATACTACCGGCGACCCAGCATGTAATGAATCTGGATTTATTTCAGTGGTGCCTTCAATACAATTATGAAAAACAACTACATCTCCCTTATTTGGTTTTACACTTACATTAATATCTGGGAAATCAGTCTCTCCACCCTCTTCAACGTCATTTAGGTATGCTAGAGCAGTAACCATTCTCTG
Source organism: uncultured SAR86 cluster bacterium (assembly GCA_902516285.1). GTDB lineage: Bacteria > Pseudomonadota > Gammaproteobacteria > Magnimaribacterales > D2472 > SAR86A. The sequence goes on along the minus strand of CABXXT010000013.1, from coordinate 21,903 downwards.
ACCTCCTGGAAACCAATTCTTTTGACCCTCTTCAGTGCTTTTATCAAAAGCATCAAAATGGGGTTTATATTGATTACCTGGGCCATAATAAACAAGCTGAAATTGCTCTGCATTATTTATCGGCATTTTTACCAAAACAGAGAATCTTTTACTTACTTCGTGAACAAGTTCATTTGAGTCATGTTGAAGCCAACAATAATCATTCGTTCTAGCTGCATGCACTTCATGCTCTGAGTCAGTAATGACCGTAGCTCTTTCCATCTTTCCTTTTCCTAATTCAATAAATGCATTGCATTCATCATCAGACAAAAAATCCGATACTACATATACAATGGGATTTGCAGAATATAGAGTTACGTTATTAGATATTTTTTTTGGTTCCATTTGCGAATCAAATTATACTATTTTTATATATTAAATTTAAATTAGATGAAAATTTTTATTTCAATTGCCTCATATCAAGATCCAATGCTAACTAATACTGTTTTTAGTGCATATAAAAATGCTGATTTGCCACAAAATTTAATTTTTGGTATTTGTGATCAGTCTGCAGAATCAATTGATTTAGATAATTTTTTATTTAAGGATCAAATAAAGTACGATCTTGTCGATCCTGTTTCATCAAAAGGACCTTGTTGGGCAAGAGCAAGAATTCAAAAAATGTTTGATAAAGAAGACTACTATCTGCAAATTGATTCTCATATGCAATTTCAGAAAGGTTGGGATTCTTATTTAATTAAAAACCTAAATCTTATACAAAGTATTAATACTGATATGCATCAGCTTCCAATTATTACTTGCTACCCTAGATCATTTGAAGTTATTGATTTTGAAAAAGGTATTTTTGAGCTTAATAGCTCTGATAAGAATACTCATATAATTTCTTATCGGGAAGATTCAATGTTCATCAAAAAAAGTTTTTGTAGGCAGATTGGTTCAGTTGCAGACTGTGAAATATCTCATGGATACTTGCTTGCTGCAGGTTGTTTATTTTCAACAAAAGAATTTGTTAAAGAGATACCTTACGATCCTGACTTATATTTCTATGGTGAGGAAATCTCCTTAATGTTGAGAGCATTTTCCCGAGGGTTTGGTATTTTCCATATTCCTGACATGCCTATATTTCATCTTTATACAGAAATATCCAATATTCAGAGAAAGCTCCATTGGAATGAAGATGAAGATCAAAACAGAGATATAAAATGGCATGAAAGAGAAGAATCAAGCATAAATAAATTAGATGATATTATTCACGGTAATGTAAAAGGGGTCTATGGTCTTGGTAAAGAGAGAACAATGAAGGATTATGAATATATATCTGGTGTTGATCTTGTAAATAAGGTTGTATCAAATAATGCAAAAGCTTTTACTGCAACATTTGTATCATCATTGTCTTGGCAAAAATCGCCTTACTAAAAAATATTTTTATCTAAGTGTTAAAATTAAATAAACGGAGAAATTATGAGTGAAGAAATAAAGAAGTTCTTTTCAACATATACTGATTTTGTAACTAAAGTCACAAGCAAGCCAAGCATCGAACTTGATGCTCTAAAATCAAGATTTGAAAATATTGAAAATGACTCGCCTATTAAAACACCAAGACTCTTAACAGCCGCGCTTGGGCTAGGAAGTGAAACTGGTGAATTCGTAGAAATTGTAAAAAAAATGTTTTTACAAGGGAAGCCTCCGTCTGAAGATAATATTTTTCATATGAAAAGAGAGCTTGGGGATATTATGTGGTATTGGGTTACAGCATGTGCTGCTCTTGATCTCGATCCATATGAAGTGATAAGTGAGAATCAGGAAAAACTAGCTGCAAGATATGGAGAAAAATTTGAAGTAGATAGAAGTGAGGTAAGAAAAGAAGGCGATCTATAATTTCAGAATAAATATGTTAATACTTCTATCATTTTTATATTTTGTCTACGGCTACTTTTTAGGTTTTGCATTTAAAAAGGGATCCTTTATAAAATATCTTTATGATAAAAAAAATATTAACGTTTTGTTATCAATAGAAATTACTTTTGTCATTTTATGTTCAATAGTTGTTTTTCTTAATCAGCCTCTCAATATAATTGTTGCTTTAATAATGTTTATGCATATATTTGGAGTATTTTGGATCATAGCAAACCCAAAAACATTTTACGAAATGATCGAAGAATCTTTGATAGCTATGGATGAAGTTTATCTAGAAAGAATATCATCATTGATGATGTTCTCTTTTAGTTTCTTAGTGCTGTTGTCTTTGTTTATATTTTAAATTATTTTATTCTTTTCAGAAGGCTTGAAGTATCCCATCTGCCTCCACCTTGATCCTGAAGATCCTTATAAAACTTATTTATTAGCTCTGTAACCTCTATCTGAACATTGTTTTTCTTTGCTTCATTGATAACAATTTCTAGATCTTTTCTCATCAAGTCAACAGCAAACCCGTGATCATAAAAATCATCTAGCATTGTTTCCCATCTGTTTTCCATTTGCCATGATTGAGCTGCACCTTTTGAAATAACCTCAATTACATCAGAAGTATTAAGACCTGATTTCTCTGAAAAATTTATTGCTTCTGCAAGCGACTGAATTAATCCAGTAAGACAGATTTGATTTACCATTTTTGTTAACTGGCCTGAGCCACTTGGTCCCATATATTTTGTAAATTTTGAATAGCTTTTGATAGTATCTTCTATTTGATTAAATGATTCTTTATCTCCACCAACCATGATTGACAACTGACCAGCCTCCGCTCCAGCTTGACCACCAGATATAGGCGCATCAAGAAAAGTTACGTTTTTTGATTTTAGTTGTTTGTTTATTTCTATTGGTAATTCTGCAGAGGTTGTCGAATGATCAATTATTATTGAGTTCTCTTTGATAGATTCTTTGATTCCTTGGTCATTGTTAATAAGCTCTAAAATGTCACTATCTTTACCAACACATAAAATTATTATTTCAGAATCCTCAGCTAGTTCTGCTGGAGAAGTACATATCCTTCCGCTGAAATGCTTCAACCATTTTTGTGATTTTTCTTTAGTTCTGTTGTAGACATTAACAGAGTGTCCATCTTTTGAAAGATGCCCAGCCATTGGATAGCCCATAACACCTAGGCCAATAAAGCCTAAGCTTTTATTCATACAATGAAATCTTCTCTATCGTTTTTTGAATCTTTATCTTTTTCCTTGTGTTCTTCTGGTATCCCCTTGGTTCCAGCTTTCTCTTTTTGCGATATATTTATAAGGTATGCTATTGCTATAACAGAAGTAATAATAACAACTAAGATAATAATACTATCCATTGCTAGTCTCCAATTTTGTTTTGAAATCGTTAAATGCAGATTCATATTCTGCTTTCAACCTATCAACTAATTCTTCAACTGATGGAGAATCCTCTATAACTCCAATACCTTGTCCAGAACCCCAAATATCTTTCCAAGCTTTTGAGTCTGTATTGCCTCCAGATCCAAAATTCATTGAAGATTTGTCTGCCTCAGGAAGGTTATCAGGATCAAGTCCAGCATTCTTAATAGATGGTTTCAAGTAGTTTCCATGAACTCCAGTAAATAAAGAAGAGTAAACAATATCTGAAGCTGCGCTTTCTTCTAACATTTTTTTATATTCTTGATCTGCGTTCGCTTCTTTCGTAGCAATAAACCTAGTACCAAGATAGGCAAAGTCTGCACCAAGAGCAATTGCAGATGCAACAGAGTATCCATCACCAATAGAGCCTGACAAAATTACAGTGCCATCAAACCATTTTTTTACTTCTCGCAATAGAGCAAATGGTGACAATGCCCCTGCATGTCCACCAGCACCAGCACAAACCAATATCAAACCATCTACACCTTGCTCAGCTGCCTTTTGAGCATGTCTTACGCTAATAACATCATGAAAAACTTTACCACCATAGCTATGAGCAGCTTCAACAACTTCTGCTGGAGGTCGCAAAGATGTAATAATGATTGGGGCTTCATGCTTCACACAAGTCATCATGTCGTCCATTAATCTATCATTAGAACCATGACAAATTTGATTGACCGCAAAAGGGGCAACCTTCTTATCAGGATTTGCTTCTTTATATTCGGCAAGTTCTGTTTTGATTCTTACTATCCACTCATCAAGGACATGCTGCGGTCTAGCATTTAATGCTGGGAAAGATCCTATTATTCCTGCTTTACATTGAGCAATTACCAAATCAGGTCCAGAAACTAGAAAAAGAGGAGCTCCTATAATGGGAACCGAAATATTATCTTGTATTTTTTTGTCTATAGGCATTCTTATCTCCTTATTTTAATTATTATATTTAATTGGATAATCGTTGATTAAATTAACAAAAGCTCTTACTCCTTCATCAAGAGCTGAATCGTCCACATAAAAATATGGGGAATGATTACCTGGTACATTTGTTCTTTCTCCAAAATTTGCAGAGTCTAATCCTTCGCCGGGTTTATTTACACCTAACCAAAAATATAAGCCTGGAATTTCCTCAACAAAATATGAAAAATCTTCAGCACCTGTTACAGGTGTATTTGATTCATATAGTTTGTTAGGGGATGCCTCTTCTAATGATGGAATCATTGCTTCAACTAACGAAGGTTCATTGTAGGTAACTGGATAAAAGCCTCCAACATCAAATTCAACTGTTATATCTGTTCCGGTGCCTAAAGCAACACCTTCAGCAATTTGTTCAATCTCAGCATAAATTTGTTTTCTAAGGACTGGATCAAATGTCCTTATGGTTCCCATAATAAGAGAATCTTCAGGAATGATATTATTTCTTGTTCCAGCCTCCACAATACCAACCGAAATTACAGCAGGATTATTAATAATGTTAATTCTTCTGCTGACAATAGTATTAAGCGCTTCAATAAGTTCTGCAGTTGCCATTATTGGATCAATACCCGACCAAGGAGTTGACCCATGTGCTTGCACTCCCTTTATTTTAATCCTGTAAGCTGATGCTGCTGCCATTGCAGGTCCTGATTTAACTGATAGTACTCCATTTGGAATGTTTGTAACATGGAGACCAAAAATTACCTCTGGATTATATTTCTCAAAAATTCCTTCCTCTAGCATCATTTTTGCTCCACCACCTTCACCTTCTGGAGGACCCTCCTCAGCAGGTTGAAAAATTAGCATAACTTTTCCTTTAATATCTGATTTATTTTTAGCTAGATACTCTGCAACTCCCATTAAGATTGCTACATGTGCATCATGACCACATGCATGCATCACTCCTACATCATTTCCTAAATAAGTTGTTCTGACCTTTGAGGCAAATGGCAATCCTGTTTTTTCTTCTACTGGAAGTGCATCCATATCTGCTCTTAATGCCATTGTTGGTCCAGGTGATCCACCTTCTATCATTCCTACAATGCCTGTATATGCGATTTTTGTTTCAATCTCAATACCAAGGGATCTCAAATGATCTTCAATCTTTTTTGCTGTTCTGAATTCTCTGTTACTTAATTCAGGATGTTCATGAATATCATGCCTCCATTCAATTACTTTTGGTATTAAGAGATCTAACTCATTATCAAGGTTTAATTTAAGATCAGCATTGATAACTGGGAATAAAAATGAGATTGAAAAGAGCAAAATTTTTTTCATAAAAAGATTATAAGTAATTACAAATTTAATTTATACAAATAAGTTTATATTCTCCCTATCTATATTACATTTTGATAAAATTAATTATGCGACATTATTTTTTAATGCCCTTTTTAATTGTTTTCTCAATTTTTATATCATGCGATGAAGATGATAAAAAACTTCCTTTTAAATATTCTCATTTAGGACTACATATAATCCAAACAGACAAAACTGCTCTTGGTGGGAGCTTATCTGTTCCTCTTCCAGGCTCTTTATATGTCGTTCTAGAGCGAAAAGCAGAAGAGATTGATAACGATGATTATTCTTATGAGAGAATAATTAATGCTGCAAGAATTGGTGTTCATGCTGGAATTGCAGATGTTTTGAGCTCGATATCATCAAGAGGAATAAAAATAATAGTAAAAAATATTTTTGATGTTTATGCTGAGCTTGGAATCAAAAGTTCTGCTTATGAAAATGACATAAATTCTTTTTCTGAAGATGACGCGAAAGCTAATGTAATTGCAGGAATAAGATTTGGAAATCCAATAGGCTGGGAGGGAAAATTATTTATAGATTTTTCAAAGGATGCCGAACTTAAAGTCAAAGAATGTCCTGCTGGAAGTATTTGCACACAATCAATTGAATATGAATTGGATGATGAAACTGATCAAAAGTATGGTGCTTCTTTCGCCTATAACATTAATAAAAGAAATTCAGTAATCATTGAGATGTCATCTAGTAAAATTTTTGATAGTTCTCTAAAGCTTGGATATCAATTTAATTTTTAAAAAATCCTGATAATTACTTAACTATTTCCCATAGCTTCTAAAATTTCTAGAAGCAAATTAATGATGTCTAAATAAATTGCAAAGGCCAACTCAAAAGCATTTTCCCAAGTATTTCCATCTATCATACCTTCTCTCTTTCTCACTAAATTGAAGTCATACAATAAAAATATTGAAAATAGAAAAGCCCCAAAAATGGCTGATGCTCTTACCTTCTTTCTGCTCATTGTTATAAATGCTCTTAAAATATTAAAAATAATTAAGCCTAACAATCCAAAAAACAAAAAGAATGTTAAAAAACTACTTTCAGAGAAAGAAATGAAATCACCGTAGCCAATAATACCTGTTAGTATTGTTACAAAAAAAACAATTTTTAGCGCCCTATAGCCGTCGTTTTCATCCATGTCTAACATAATAAAACCAAGCAAAGGTCCCATAAGAAGGCTTTGAATGGTGAATAAAATCACTCCGGTCATTGTAGCTATTCCTGTAGAAGCAAATAATGTTGTTAATCCAAGGATTATCAACCACAATATTCCAAGACCATTAAAAAAACCAGACGTTGGTTTTGATTGATAATAACCTTCTTTAAGGTATTTTATGATTTCATCTGAGTTTTTAGCTAATTTCAGTTTTAATTGCTCACCATTTTCATCATTTATGACCATTTCTCTTGGAAATGTATCAACGTAGGGAACAAGATCTAGCTGATTTTTCATGTTCACAGAACCTCTGAATTTAAAACCAAAAAGGGTTGTATTATTTTCATATGCGTAATGTGCACCTTTTATAAAATAAAAACATCCCAGCAACACCAAACCTAATTGTGATGACAAAATAAGCATAGTTTTAAAAAGTAGAGTCGTTTCGATTAGCATCTAAAAATTATAACTTTGAAATTGCATATGTTTTTTATAAAAAACTTAAAAAAATTATATATAAATTATTTTATAAAATATGCGACTGAGTGATCATCAAAATTATATTTCCCAATTTCTTCAAAACCAAATTTTTTATGAAATTGTATTGAAGGAATATTTTCAGGCTTTGTATTAACTTCACAACAAAGAGAAATGTCATTTTTTTTTGCAATTTTTTCAACAAATTTGTAGAGATTGGTTCCAATACCCTTTTCTCTAAAACTTGATTTAATTACAACTCTATCGATGTAAAGAAATTGATCTTTTATGCTTGAAAAAAATTTGTAATTCTTAGATTTGTATTTCGCATTCTCTCTAAAACAAACTATAAAACCAATAACCTCATCTCCATTAAACAAAAAGTAATTTACAAAACTTTTATCTAGAAGACCTATTAAGTCATTATATGAATCAAGAGATCCTACTTCTGGGGTATTACATTGATTGAGATTATATATTTGATCTAAGATTGTTTTGTCTGTACTGAAATTAAATTCTTCTATATTAATATCTGAGTTGAAGATCATTTAAAGAAATTTAATTTTCCTTCTTAATATTTTCTATAGATTCATTAATCTTTCTAGATGCCTCTTCAACAAATATTTCTTTTGTGAGTTTATAAGCAGGATGACCTGCTTCTTGAACCTCTTGAGCCTTCTCTATTGCTCTTTCCATAATTAAATTTTCATCAACCACCTCATCTAATAGATGAGCTTCAATTGCATCGATATGTGAATACATTTGAGCAGCAAGTATTGATCTATATTTGTGTTGATCCGAGACTCTAAATTTTATTAATTCTAAAATTGGAGTAGGAATAACCATATTTGTTTTCATTTCGTTAGCGCCTATCAAGTAATCACCCTTTACTCCGATACGATAGTCACAACAACAAAGTAAAAAAGTTCCAAGTGCAATGCCATGCCCCGAGCATGCAGCAACTACCGGTCTTGGAAAAGCAAAGATCCTTGATAATAAAGAAAATCCTGCAACAGTCATTTCTTTAATTTTTTCCATATCACCCGACTGAATAACTTTCAAATCAAAGCCAGCTGAAAACATTCCCTCTTTTCCAGTAATAATAAGTGCACCTTCTTCTGATGAGACTTCATCTAAGCAGTTATTAACTTGTTTAGACATCTCTGGGGAAAAAACATTAGCCTTGCCATCGTTTAAGGTGATGATTGATATGTTTCCATCTTTCTTAATTGAAGCTATTTTTTCTGACATAATATATAAATATTTTTTACGGAATTTTATCATGATTAAAACAATTCTTAAGTACTCTTTGAGGTTATTTATTCTAGCTGTAGGAGTGACGTCTCTTTATTTAGCGAACTTATTTTTAATGAAGCCCTACTCTATAGATCATTATTTAGGAAAAGAGCTTGTGCTTGGCTTAATTGATTCACCTGAAGCGATGACTTATATGGGAGTGTTTGATAGTTTTAATTGGCTTACTAAACATAATTCTAAATTATCAATACCCAATGAGGATGACTTAGAGAAGAATATCAAAGAAACTGAAAAGATTATTAAAACACTATACAAATATAAAGATTCAAATTTAACTGCATCGCAAGTAAATACAAAAGAAATAGCCATTTTTGATTATGAAAATAATTATAAAGAGCTTAAAGAATTCCCATATCATGATTACCCGCTCAATCAAATTGGTGGCATTCATCTTAATACAATTCAATTCTTAAATGATTATCATCCTATAAGAAGTTACTCAGAAGCAAGTGATTTTATAAGCAGAGTTAAACTTATAGATGAAGTCTATGATGGTGTTTTAGCTGATCTAGAAAAACAGGCGAATGTAAAAATATTTCCACCAGAATTTGTATATGAACGTGTCATCAAACAATTAAATGAGTTCATAAACTATTCCAATGAAGAACATCCACTTTATTCTCAATTTATAAAAAAAGTAGAAGATTTGAATCTTAATATTGAAGATAAAGAATTTTTTAGAAACGAAATAATTAAGGCCATAGAAGAAAGTGTTACACCAGGATTTAAGAAGCTACTTGGTTTTATGATGAAAACTCAAAAGAATGCAAATAAAAATCATGGAATTTGGTCACAACCTAATGGTGATGAATACTATAAGTTAAGAATTCGTTCATATACGACTACTGACTATTCTCCAGAAAGAATTCATCAAATGGGATTATCTGAGGTCAATCGAATCTCAAGCAGAATGAAAGAAATTCTAACAAGTCAAGGATATGATTCTGCTAAAAATGTTGGGCAATTAATGAATGAATTAAATGAGAATCCTGATTTTCTGTATGCTGATACTCCAGATAGAAAGGAAATTATAGTGAAGGATTATACAGAGATGGTAGATGAAGCAATTAAAGTTTCTACTGAATATTTCCATACGATGCCAAAGTCAGATGTTGTAGTTAAAGCAGTGCCAGAATATTCTGAACAAACTGCTGCAGGTGGTTACTACCAAGCGCCTGCACTTGATGGAAGTAGGCCAGGAGTTTTCTATGCAAACCTCTATGATATTAAACAAACTCCAACATATAGCATGAGAACTCTTACTTATCATGAGGCTACTCCAGGTCATCATCATCAAATTGCACATTCTTTAGAAAACGAAAAACTAACAATATATAGAAGATTTGGATACAGAACTTCAGCCTTTTCAGAGGGTTGGGCTTTATATGCTGAAAGATTAGCACTAGAAATTGGACTTGCTGAAAATCCATATGACGAACTAGGAATTCTTCAAAGTGAGTTATTTAGAGCAGTAAGATTAGTTGTTGATACTGGCCTTCATTTCAAGAAATGGACAAGGGAAAAAGCAATGGACTATATGAAGTCTAAAACTGGAATGTCTGATACAGAAGTAAGAGTAGAGATAGAGAGATACATTGTTTGGCCTGGACAAGCTTTAAGCTACAAAGTCGGAATGATAAAAATTTTAGAGTTAAGAGAAAAAGCGATGAATGAACTTGGAGATAAATTTAATATTAAAGATTTCCATTCAGCAGTCCTTGATCATGGAAATCCACCATTATTTATTGTAGAAAAAATGGTTGATGAGATGATTGAAAGAACAAATGGCTAGAATTTTTCAGGATGTTTAGGAGCAAACGCACTGTAATATTTCTTGAGATCTAAAATATCTTTTGTGTTGTCTCCACTTGGTTTAAAAATTTCTCCAAGGAGAATTTCCTTCTTTTTGAAGTCTAAAGATGCTGGAACAATATCGGCTTTTATTTCAGATGCAATTCTTAAAAATCCTGTTTTCCATTCTTTGACTTTTGCTCTCGTCCCCTCAGGAGACATCGCTATTAAGGAGCCTTTTCTTATTTTTAGTTGATCTATAGCATCTTTGATAATACCTCCCGGATCTTTTCTATTTACTGGAATGCCTCCTACATATCTTAAAAAAGGACCTAATCCGTATTTAAAAACAGTATCTTTGCCAATGAATGTTATTTTTGCGTCTAATCCTGCTAATGCAGCGATTCCAAGGATACCATCCCAGTTAGAGGTATGAGGTGCAACAATTACAACTAAGTTATTCTTTGCTTGATCGTTCGTGATAATTCCAGTTACCTTCCAGCCAAAAATACTCAAAACAGATCTTCCAAGCCATTGAAAAAATCTTGATCTGTTTGCTCTGAAGCTCTCAGGTATTTGTTTGTTTGATACGCTTGGCATTAAGCTTTAGATATTCTAAATTTATCTTTTAAAAAATATGGTAAATACATTAAATAACAAAGTGCCACCGCAATGATATAAATATCAATCATATGAAATGGTGCTGGTCTAAAAAGTTTTGTTAAATTGTCTCCAACTGGTTTCTCCATAAGATACCAATAATTAGCTGGAGGCCCTAATAAATAATTTATAAGGTACATTAAGATTAATAAGATTGATGCAAATATTAGCATCCTATGAACGTCTTTTAGCTCCGGTCTTTGATTATCAATTATCATCGCATAAGAAACACCAAGTAATATCATGGTATGCCCAATTTGATTTTGGATATATCCGACATATGGAAAACCATAAACAGTATCAGGAGTTAGCAAGGACATGCTTCCACCAAGAATCCCAAAGAAGAATGCAAAAAGAAAAAAATCCTTATTTTTTGTTAAAAGATATATGATTATTGAAAAAGTAGAGAAATCACATAAATGTAGAGGGAGTCCTAATTTCCACTCCATAAGATATCCTTCCCTATATAAATCCATTAATTGATTTATGCATAATAATGCAATTATTAAAATGGCAAATATCTTTTTAACTTTATCTGTTTTGTTTACAAAGAATTTTGGAAGAAAAATTGCAGTTAAAAAACATATTGATGTTATCAATATGTGAGAAATGCTTGTGATGCTTAAAAGTGTCATTTAAAAATAATTAAATTATTAATAGAGTTGAAGTTTCTAAAATATCTTGTGCTTACCCTGCAATATCTCAATGAACATTTTATGATCGCCAATGAAACTATAGAATGGATATTTAAAGGTAGCAGGCTTATTCTTTTCAATAAAAAAGTGGCCAATCCATGCGAAAGCATATCCAGAAATTAAAGCAAATAATAAATAAATAAACTCAAACGATATTAAAAAAATTATAAGAAAAAAAATGCCTACACTTGTTCCGATAAAATGTAATAACTTTGTGTATTTATTTTCGTGCTCGCTTATATAGTAAGGGTAGAATTCTTTAAATGTTTTATATCTTTCCATGTTTATTTATCTTGGTGGCAAACCATGTATCTTTGTAATTGCTGTTGTAGTTACTGCAGCTCTTCTATTTTCAGAGAGACTTTGATATTCAGGATCATTGTACCATTCATCAGCTTTCTCAGAGGATGGAAAGCTGAACATTATTATTCTTCCAGTCAAAGGTGTTTCGCCCTCAACATGAGAGATATTATCATCAAAAGTAATAAATTCACCTCCATGTTTTTTTAAAATAGGGAAAAATCCTTTTTCATATTCTCTATATCTGTCTGCATCATGAATCTGAATATTTGCAATCATATATACTCTTACATCTTCCATAATATTTCTTATTTAGGTGCTGATTCAGGCTGGATATCATAATAACCAGATACTGGAATCATCATATGAACATAGGGTGTACCCTTAAACATAACGTATGGAGATCCAGTTGTGAAATCGGTAGTTGTATTATCTAGAGTACTTGGATCCTTCGGCATTAGCATAAGGTGAGCACCAGACTCAATCCAATCTTCAGGATTTGTTCCAGCCTTGTCACCTTCAGAAAAAGCTCTAAAATTATCTGCACCGGTATCTCCATGTATCATCCATGCCCAACCGTCATTTTCTAATTTAGGAACTTCTTGATTCATATATGCATTTGCCCATGCCATTGCATTTGAATCCATGCATGCTGGAGTAGCCATTCTCGGATCCATTGAGTCACCCATCATGTTTGCTGTAAACGCTAAACACGTCCAACCATTTGTACCTTCTTTAAGAACTTTGCCATCAGAGCCAATCACACTTGCAAAATTCCCAATAAAATCTGGCGCAGCTCCTGAATAGGCTTTAATCTCAAAATCTTTTTTCATATCAGAACTATGATCGCTGTGACTATAAGCAAAAAAGCTTAATGATAAAAGCAAACCTAGTGATGTTATTTTTAATGAACTTATTTTCATTTCTTCTCCAAATAAATTGTATATAGCAATTTTATGAAAGAATCTTTCTTAATACAAATTAATTAAATTCCTTTTTTATGTCATTTGCTATCGCTCGAAACATTGCGATGTGAGCAGCTTTTGAATATTCTTTTTCAGATCTAAATCTATGATTAGAGGATGTCTTTGCAATTACCACTCTTGATTTTGGATCAACATAAATAAACTGATTAAATATCCCATGAGCCGTATAGTCATCCATAGGATTTCCAGGAACCCACCACTGATATCCATATCCCCATTCGTTTGATGATAATTCACCTGCATCTGGCATTAAATGTGGCGAATCTGGTGTATGTGAGCTTTTTACCCATGCCTCAGGGATAATTTGCTCTCCTAGCCAATTACCATTATTAAGATAGAGTTGTCCAAATTTTGCATAATCTCTTAAGGTTGCGTTGAGTCCACCAAGTGCCATATCTACACCTGAAGTGTCAGTAATATAATAAGCATCGCTTTCGGCTCCAATCTTATTCCAAATTCTTTTATACAGAAATTCTCTTACGGGCATTTTTGTAACTGATTCAAGAATAAAGGCCAATACTTGAGTATCTAAACTTACATAATGATTGAACGTTCCTTGTTCTTTGCCACTTTTAAGGCTTTTAGCGAAGTCTCTAAATGGTTTTCCTCTTGCGGTAGCTCTTCCAAACTTATTTATATCTGAATTTGGATCAAGATAGTCTTCATTAAACTCGATACCAGATGACATCTGTAACAAGTTTTTAATTGTTACTTTTTCATAACCTGTATTTTTAAAATCATTGAGGTATTTAGATACCTCATCATCAATATTGTCTATCAAACCTTCCTCGACAGCTATTCCAATGAGTGCTGATAAGTATGATTTTGCGACTGAGAAAGATATATGTTTACTATCTATTGCATTTCCATTCCAGTAGTTTTCATAAAGCATGTTTCCATTGTGTAAAACAATGAGTCCATCTGTATGAAAGTGAGCAAGTCCATCAGATAAACTTAACTCTTCACCTTCAAATGTATATTGTTTAGGAAGACTAAATTCTTTTTTTTCAAAAATGTATGGATTGTCTGATGCAGGTATTGGACTTGAAGTATTTTTAAAAATTTTATCAATATTAATAAAGTTTTGAGCAATAGTTTTTTCGTTATATAAATTTGCTAATTTATATAGCCTCAGAATATGGGGACTATATATTGCTAATCCTAAAATAAGAAACGCCAAAATAAATATTGAGAATTTTGTCATCACTTATTTAACCCTTATATCCATTGGTCATTTGGTGCTGTAAGTTCACTAACTTTCTCACCTGTATTAACTACATCTTTTGGTTCAACTAGCATTATGCATGCTTCTTCTTTTGAGAATGGTCTATGTTTAACGCCTTTTTTAACTACTATCATTTCACCCTGATCAAGTTCAACTGTTTCTGATTCAAATTCTATGAAAATCTTTCCATCCATAACAATAAAGACTTCGTCTGTGTCATCATGCTTATGCCAAATGAAGTCATTTTGAATCTTTACAAGTTTAAATTGATAATTATTCATTTCAGCAACAACTTTTGGAGACCATTGATCAGTAAATTTTTCAAACTTGTCTTTGAAATTAATTTTTTTCATTTTAATAGATTAATAATTATTTTAGTTCTGCAACTCGTGAACCGTCTTCGCTAATGCTCACATTAAGGGGTAGCCACTCCTCATTATCACAAATACCCATCATACAACCTTCGACCTTTAAATTACCATTTTCTAAAAAATACAAATTTGATTTAAATATTCTGCCTCGACCCGGATCATATATCTTTCCACCCTTTAATTCAGTTATATCGCTGCTTACCATATCAAAGTTCTCTAAAAGGTTTATGCCTATCAATGTTCTATCTCTTAAAGATTTGTTTCTGTTGTTTGTATCTAAAATTGATTTTGGATCTACTCCTTTATCAACAAAGATATGTTCTATAGTTGCGCATAATTTTTTGTCGCAATTACTTACCTGAACTATTGATTGAGAGGTAGCCCAGTAACCCAACATACTTTCATTTGAAAAACAGCTTATTGAAAATAAAAAAGTTAGACTGAAACTGAGGCACCTATAGACCATATATCCATTCTCTAACCATTTCAACAGCTTCGATATGAGACAATGATCTTCCAGATTCTGGCATCATTACTCCTGGATCCATAGATGTCATTCGATATAGCAGAATTGATTCGTCTGGTTTTCCTGGAACTATTGAATATTTGAAGCCACCACTACCTCTTCCTGTTGCAACAGGTTTTTTGAAAATACCTAGATGAATATCCCTCGTTTCATCAAGTTGAAGATATAGTCCGGTAGAGTTAGCATTTCCTGTAGGTGAATGGCAATGTCCACAATTTACATCTAAATATGATCTTACCCTATCATTGATATTCAAATTTTCATTTGTCCAATCTACAGGAGAAATAAGATCTAATGGATAGTTATCAATTATTTGTCTATCCATCCAATACTCTAATTGATTAAATTCACCATCATCATAAACCAATTTCTTATTGATATTTCTTGCCTTTGGTCCTATAGGCGTTATTTTATCTTCTGCTGAATGGCATTCTTTACATTGATTTACATTTGGTACTCTATAACGCACTTCTTTTTCATCTCCCATGAAGTCAGTCCATGAGGTACTAATTGTTTTACCTGCAATTTTTTTATAAGCCTCGGTTTGCTCTTCATTCCAGGCATATGAAACCGCTTCCCATCCATGGCTCTTTCTCAGTAATAATCTTGTTTCAAGCAATTGCTTTCCAAGAGTTGGGTATCTTTCATCCACAGGATAATAAAAAGTCTTAATTAATGCTGAGCCAGTGGGAAAATTAAAAACCCAATTTTGTTCATAGTTAGCTTTTACATAAGATGGCACATACACCCACCTTTGTTTTTTTGAATAATCAGAAAAAAGGCTCGATATGAGCTCATACTGGATTACTTTATCATGTGGAATTTGGGCAGAGTTATCCAAAAAAAATTCAAAATCTGAAAGTTTGTCTGGAAAATTTTCTGCCAAAATCATCTGATCATTAACAGCTGACAGGTGATTATAAAAAAATGATAGTAAGAATGTGATTAAAATCTTTTTCATAATTCTCAAAAAGATTCAATTACTACAGAATTCAATGGAGAAATAGTTCCATTAAATTCTTGTTTGCTTGTTTTGATGGGCTCTGAAAAACCCAACATATACCTAATTGGGCTTATAGTAAGGAAGCTAGTTGAAATTTCTTCATCTATTATTAATTGTTCATCTTTTGGCTGTCCTAGTATTATTTGTGAAAGTGGTAGAACTCCATCCCAAAAAATATCTGGCATATTACCATCACTTATCTCATAAAGTGCCTTTGCAAGATCTCCAGTTTCAAGATCTGGATCGAACCCACTTGGACCATAATTATTATTATGGACTTGTATTCTTTTTGGATGAGGATAGTAATTTTTATCATCTGTATCATCGCCATACGACACAATCGATAAATTTACAGTTCCATTTCCACTTATTAAATTGTTAAAAATCTCAACATCAGAGTTAGCCATAATAATTATTCCTGTTCCTCTTGGAACTTCTCCAACTATGTTGCCTTCAGGAGCAAAATTATCAGTATCATTATCAATTGCCTTGTTATCAAACACTCTAATATGATGGCCACCTTGTTGAGGTAAATCTGGAAGATCAAAAACCAAAATCCCAGCAGTATTATGGGATGCCAAATTATTATATACATCTGCATAATAGGAGTTTTCAATCTCAATACCGGCAACGTTATACTGAGCAATACTGTTTCTAACAATAATATTTCTAGATTGCCCTACATATATACCTGCATCAGATGCACCAATTGCAATACAACCATCGATTAAGACATCTTCCGATTCTACTGGATAAAAGCCATATGCCCCATTTGAACTTTTTGGACCGCCGGTCCACTCAGTTTTAAGATTAATCATATTAATGCCCTTGGAACCAATAACTTTTAATGCATCTCCTTTTGCATCCATAATTGAAAAACCTTCCAATGTTACTCTATCAGAAGTGACTAATAATCCTTGGGCACCTGTCTTTTGATCCTTAAAATCAAGGATCGTTTCATTCATTCCTTTGCCTTTAATAGTTACATTATCTACATCAAGCGAAAGACTATCTTCAAAAATATAATTACCAGAATCAATTATTAATGTATCCCCATCTTTCATCAAAATCATTGCTTCTTGCAGGCGCTCATGAGCATTGGGCCCTGCTTCAATAATTATCTCTTTAGAATTAATGCTCAAAGTAAACATTAATATCAAGAACCCACTGTATATACTCATTCCTCTCATAAAATAATTGTAGTAGAAAAAATATACAATCGAAAGATTTCCTAGACTATTCAGATATTGTTATTTGAATCTTTTTTGAAATAATTGGTATGTATTCTTCGCCTGCACCAAATGGTTTTATTGGCATATGTTCATAATTTCCGAGCGCAAGTTGAAGTGAATATTTACCAGGAGGTAGAGATAATTCAGCTTCTGTTTGAGCGCCACCAAAGTGCAGGATGTTTTTTTGAAATGGAATAGCAACATCTTTAAACGCTGAGACATTGTACTCATCATTTATTATCAAATGATGATGGCCAGATATTACACATTCCACAGCATCTTCTTCTAATCCTGCTGGATTTATAGCAATATTATCTGCTCCAAACACGACTTTAACACTACCTCCATCCGAGACATAACCGTCAGGTGGAAAAACAAAATATAGCTTTGCTTCTTTACAGTTATTGTCATCTGATGACAATGTTATTGAAAAAAATAGTATTAATAATTGCAAAAATTTCATTTAAGCCTCATATGCAGGTGTACACTTCTTAAGTTCATTTTTAAGTCTCTCTCTAAATGAGGGATCGTCAACAGTAATTGTATGCCTAGGTGTGTCTAACTGAGGAACATCTGGATTAGCCATTTCTTTTGCTAGTAAATCCTTAATAGATTTTTTAGGCTTCCAATCACCAACCAAATGTTTTGCAGCAAGTTTTGACTGTAACTCAGCACCAGGCCAAATACATCCTAATGGTTGGAATAATCCAATAAAGTATAAATTCTTTATGTCAGCAGGAATCATTCTGTGAAGAAGTGGTACTTTTCCATTCTCATAATTTATAAAATCTTTATCAAAGAAGGAATGCTTGATCTTGAAGCCTGTACACGCAATAACAACATCAAATTCTTCCTCATGACCATCAATAAACATAACTTTATTATTATTGAAACTTTTAATATCCTTCTGAGGGGTAACTTTTCCATGTCTCACTGCATAATAAAGTTCTGAATTTACTGTTGGATGTGTAGCAAATATCGGTTGCTCAGGTTTTTGAAGACCAATATCTTCATTTTTACCTTGAAATCTTTCTAACATATATTTCATAAATGGTGCTCTAAGAATTCTTGGTACCCATCTGCTCTTTATTGCATATAGATCTGTAGGAAGTCCGTACATAAATTTTGGAATTAAATAATATCCCCGCCTCCAACTTATAGAAATTGACTTAGCAACTCTGGCAGTTTCAACAGCAACATCACAGGCAGAATTGCCTCCACCGATTACTAAAACTTTTTTACCAGCAAAAGGTTTGGCTGACTTAAAATCATGAGAGTGCAAATATTCTCCAGTAAATTCTCCAGGATAATCTGGATATCTTGGTTCATGATGATGTCCGTTGCATACAACTAAGGCATCAAAATTTGAGGTCTCTTTTTTGTTGGACTCAATATGACACCATTCAACAGTCCATTTATCATTATCAGATTGTTTGCATTTAACTACTTCAGTTCCAAATTTAATATTTTTTTTAATATCAAAATGATCTGCATAACTATCAAAATATTTAAGTAGTTCTTTGTGTGAGGGGTAGTCTGATGCAGATTCTGGAAGCGGATAGTCTTCATAAAAAGATGTATATTTTGAGCTAATGATATGTGTAGTCTCAAAGACACTTGAATGTCCTGAAGGATCATTAAATCTCCAATTCCCCCCAACCCCATTACATCGTTCAAAAGCAGTAACCTCAAATCCTTGATCTGTAAAGTTTTTAATTGCTGAGATTCCAGAAGGTCCTGCGCCAATTACAGCAACTCTCATTATTGCTCACCCTTTGTGTTTGGAGGACCAAATATAAAATATAGTGCCTCATTTAAGTTTTTTGCATCTCGAATATCCTCAATAATACTCGTCCATCCCATAAAGGTTATTTTTGAAGGATTAAAAGTATTAACATTTTTAACTAAGCCAAATTTAACTTTTTCGTCTTCACGTTCAAAAGTCCCAAACATCTTGTCCCAGATAATAAGCAAATTTCCATAATTTTTATCAATATATTGTGAGTTTGATCCGTGATGAACTCTATGGTGAGATGGAGTATTCATAAACCATTCTAAAGGCCCTAATCTATTAATTATTTGAGTGTGTCCAACAATACCCCACAATGTGCTTATCACACCCGCAACAGCAACTAGCGTTGGATCAAACCCAATTATTGGTAAAACCATAAAGAAAGGTATTTTTGATAGTGGCCCAAACCACGCCTGTCTGAAGGAAACTGCAAAATTCATTTCTTCACTAGAATGATGGCTCATATGAATTGCCCACAAAAAATTCACTCTATGAGAAATCCTATGATAAAAATAAAATACAAAATCAATTAATATAAAAGTAAGCATCCAAAGAAGCCAAGATGGAACAATTTCAGAAAGATTTATTAATTTAAATTGATACAAATAAAAATGAAACGCTAATGTGATGCCTTTTAAAGCAAAAACCATTGCAATATTTCCTGTCAAAAGACCAATTGTGCAAAGAGTATCGTTTTTTTTGTATAGATTCTTGTTATAGATACTCGAAATAAAAACCTCTAACAAAATAATTGCAAGAACGATTGGTGCTCCAATTGCGTATATCTCTGTTACTGATAAATTAGTCATATAAGTTAAAAGTTTCTATTAATAAGCCTAATAGTCTATAAAATTTCTTTAATTCCCTCAATTGAAATTAACATTCCTTGATGGATAGCATCGGCAAATATTTCAGGATCTATTTCTGTTTTCCATTGTAGTATGCAATTATTTTTGCCATCTGATGATATCTCCATAGTCGCTAGATGATGATTAAGTGGAGTTCTTGTTTCTACTGCCGAATATTTTAAGGTCATATTTTCATTATCAAGAAGAATAATTTTCTCTTTAACCATTCCCATGCCAGTCATCTCAAAAACTCTGCAATTACCTTCCATAGAAATTTTATTAATCGTTGGAACCCAATCACATCTTGTGACATCAGACAAAATGTTCCAAAGATGTTTTGCAGAACAATTAAAGTTAATTTTTTCTTTAATAACTTTCATAGGATTAATGGGACTATAATAATATATATAAGAAATTAAATGTGAAATCAGAGGGGGTATTATGTTTGATGCTTATCATTCTTCGTTTTTAGCATTATGGATAATCTTAACAACAATCATTGTTCAAGCTATTGTCTATATAAGACTTCATAGAAGACAAAGAGGATATAAAGTTGGTGTTATGGACCCTACACTTGGACAAACGTCTTTTTTATTTAGAGCATACAGAACATTTTGGAATTCAATCGAAAATATTATCCCATTGTTTGGAATTGCCATATTAGCAATTCTTTCTGAATATGATTCACTTAAACTATCTATTATTTTATGGATCTATGCTATGTCTCGAATTATACATATGATTATTTACTACAAAGTGGTTACAAACAAAAATCCTAGCCTCAGAAGCATACCTTTTGGCATTGGTTTTCTAGCGTGTTTTTATTTAATAGTTGATCTTGGTATATTTTTATTTTAATTTTAAACTCTTAGTTAATATAATGACGATATGACATATCAAGCTCATTTATTTATAGCATTAACTATTGGTTTTATAGGCACGATAATTTGTATTTCTCTTTATAAAATGAATAAAAATAGGCAAGCACAAATCTTTATGTTTCTAACAGTTGGTATGATGGCTTTTTGGATGTATGTTGCTACAAGTTATCTGCTCTAATTGTTCATCAGAGAAAACATACTTTTTAAACTTACAATCATTTTAGATAAATCATTTTTGGAACTTCCGCCATATACATATAAGTCCGGTCTAACTAAGACAAACTGATAGGTTTCAAAAATCTTATTTAATCTTCCATCAGGGTCGTCATTATTTGATAAATGCAAATATTCTATTGCTAGGTGATCAACTATATCCTTTGCCTCTTTGCTAATTTCATAGCTATCACATTTTGTGATTATTACAAATTTTGATTTTATGACTTCGTCTAACATTACCGTTTTTTTATCAATTGTTATTCTTGGTTGAGGAATTGGATAACCTGTAATCCTGTCATCAGGATTACTAAAGATGCCCTTGGGAATATGAGGAAACCTGACACCATATCCAGTGCTTTTTGGCTTATATTCTTTTCCTTCTGCAGCTGCGCAAAAACCCTCAATTATTTCACCAATTGATATTGTTTGCGCAACAGTCCATTTAGCATGCGGATATCTTTCTTCTTTGAAAGTAGTTAATATTTTTTTTGAAGCTTTGTTTTGAAGTATTAAGTCTAATTTCCATGCTATGTTAGCAACATCTCTAATACCAGTTCCCATTCCTGCACCCATAAAAGGTGGCATTTGATGAGCGGCATCTCCTGCAATAAGAACTTTATCTTTGATCCATTCATTTGCAATGCATGCATGAAATTTATATATAACTGCCCTTTCTAGAGTTGCATTATTTTTATTAACCCAAGGGGATAAAAGATCCCAAATAATTTCCTCATTCTTAAAATCTTCTTCGTTATCATTTGGCATTACTCTAAACTCAAATCTGAGATGGC
>CABXXT010000012.1 GCA_902516285.1 uncultured SAR86 cluster bacterium | reverse complement strand
TCGCAGATCTTGATTCAAAATCTCTTATTGAAAAAACAACTAATGTAAGACTTGAATTAAAAACCTATGAAATTAATTTAGAAAACTCTAATAAAAAAATTGTTCAAGCTGGTCTTGATATCGAACATATTAATAGTGAGGATTATGAGGAATTAACTTTAGAGGATATTGATAACAAGCTAACAGATGTTGAATCAAAAATAATTAAGCTTGGAGCAATAAACTTAGCTGCACCTGAAGAGATTGAAGAGGAATCAAAGAGAAAAGAAGAACTCGACTCTCAATATAATGACCTAACTGAAGCTCTTGAGAAATTGACCTCGGCTATAAAGAAAATTGATAACGAAACTAAAACAATCTTTAAAGACAGTTTTGACGCAGTAAATGAGAGACTAAAAGAAGTATTTCCGAAGCTATTTGGGGGAGGAGTTGCTGAGCTTACATTAACAGATGATGATCCTTTGCATGCAGGTGTTGTATTAATGGCTAGACCTCCAGGCAAAAAAAATTCATCAATATCTCAGTTATCTGGAGGGGAGAAAGCACTTACAGCTTTGGCTTTAGTATTCTCAATATTTGATTTAAATCCTGCACCTTTCTGTTTACTAGATGAAGTAGACGCTCCATTAGATGACTTAAATACGCTTAGATTTATAAATATGGTTGAAGATATGTCTAAAAATGTACAATTTATATTTATCACACATAATAAAGTATCTATGGAAAGAAGTGATATTTTAATGGGAGTAACCATGCAAGAAGCTGGAGTTTCAAGAATGGTTTCTGTTGACGTAAACCAAGCTATTAAATTAGCTGAATTGTGATA
Organism: uncultured SAR86 cluster bacterium; assembly: GCA_902516285.1. Lineage (GTDB taxonomy): Bacteria > Pseudomonadota > Gammaproteobacteria > Magnimaribacterales > D2472 > SAR86A. The sequence continues at coordinate 34,530 of CABXXT010000012.1, read as the reverse complement.
AATGAGTACAAATTCTGAATTATATTTAATTGGACTAGCTACCTTATTTTTTTTAGTCATTGTTTTTTTATATGTAAGAAAAATTTCAAGTTCTGGAAAGCTTAAAGTAAAGATTGAAACTGTTTCAAATTTAGAAGAGTCTTCTCAACCAAAGAAAGAAAATCAGCAAACTTTTGATTTTGAAGTTAAAGAAAATAAACAAGAACTCGCCATTTTAAACCTTATTTCTGTCGATAAATCTTTTTATGAAATTGAGCAAGTGTTTGGATTTTTAATGAATTATGGTGGAAAAATTAATGATGGTTATTTTTCTTTCTTTGATGAAGATGGCTCAGAAAAATTTAGAGTCATTAATGCAATTTCACCTGGAATATTTGATGAAGATACTAAGACCTTTGCAATTGTATTTGTTGCTGACTTAAATACAGTTACTGATGCGCCAAGCATATTGAAAGAAATGATTGAATTTTCACTTCAATTTACCGATAAGTTTTATGCCACACTTTGTGATGAAGAAAGAACACCTATAACAAAACAAATGATTTCACATATGGAGTCTCGTGCGCAAGATATTGCGAGGTTAAAACAACTCGAAGAGCGTTCAGTGAGTTAGGTACCTTTTATGGAAGATCCCTGGAATATTATTAAAGAATTGGAAAGTGATAACAGCAGATTATTTAAAGAGGCTATAGTCGAAAAAAATTTACAAAGCGTCACTTTTCAAGAAGGACTATCTATGTGCCTTGATCCTCTTGTTACTTTTGGTGTTAAGCAAGTTCCTGAACATAATTCAAAAGGTAAGGGTTTGGATTGGAATACTTTTAAAGACTCAGTAAATTTAATGATTAATAGAGAAAAAACTGGCCATGCTGCCAGAGATTTAATTATTGAATTAATGGAGAAGTCAACAGAGATTCAATGGAGTAATTGGTATAGAAGGATTTTAATTAAAGATCTTAGATGTGGTGTAAGTCAAAAAACTGTAAATAATGTTGCAAAAAGAATGGATATTGATTTCAGAGTACCAGTTTTTTCTTGTATGTTGGCTCATGATGGTGCAAAACATCCAAAAAAAATTAATGGTGACTGTCTTGTAGAATATAAATACGATGGTGTTAGGGTGATAGCAATTGTAAAAAATGGAAAGGCTACACTTTACAGTAGAAATGGAAAGATATTCAATAATTTTCCTCATATAGAAAACTCACTAAGTAAAAAACAGTTTAATAATTTAGTTTTTGATGGCGAAGTTATGAGTGATGATTTCCAAGCGCTGATGAAACAAGTTTATCGAAAATCTGGAGCTGAAACTGATGATGCATTCTTAGCACTTTTTGATATGCTACCTTTGAAAGAATTTAATGCAGGTAAAAGCAAACTAAACTCTCTAGATAGAAGAAATGAGTTGAATAATTTATCAAAAGATTTTGATAATGTAATTAAGTTAGTAGATTTTGAAATAATTAATTTTGATAGTGATGAAGGTCAAAATCAATTTGCAGTCATGAATAAAGATGCATTAGAAAAAGGCTTTGAGGGACTTATGATAAAGCCATGTGATAATTTCTATGAATGTAAAAGAAGCCATGCTTGGCTAAAGATAAAACCATTCATTGAGGTCACTCTTAAAATTATTAACATACAAGAAGGGACTGGAAAACATGAAGGTAAGTTAGGCGCATTTCAGGTTGAGGGAAAAGATGATGGTAAGTTTTTTTCTCTAAGTGTTGGCAGCGGATTGACAGATGATGATAGAGAAAAGTTCTGGAGATTGAAAGATAAGCTTATTGGAAGATTGATTGAAATCAGAGCTGATGCAATTACAAAAAGTATTGAAGGCGAATTTTATAGCCTAAGATTCCCAAGATTTAAGAATTTTAGAGGATTTGAAAAAGATGAAAAAATTTAATTTAAAATTTTTTGTCACAGGCTTAGCTTTCTTAGTAATCCAATCTTGCGCAGTCAGGCCACCGGAGAATCCAGATAATATTTGTATGATCTTTAAAGAAAAAAGGAGTTGGTATAACGCTGCAATAAGGGCAGAAAAAAGATGGAAGATTCCTCCATATGTTTTGATGTCTTTTGTTTTTCAGGAATCAAGCTATAGAGCAGATGCAAGACCTGAAAGGCAAAAGGTTCTAGGATTTATACCTTGGAAAAGACCATCCTCGTCTGTGGGCTATTCACAAGCTTTAACTAAAACTTGGGATGATTATCGTGATGAAACTGGTAACAGTAGAGCAAATAGAAAAGACTTTAAGGACTCTGCAGACTTTATAGGTTGGTATGCGAGTAAAGGATACTATCAAGGCTTTGAAAGAACAGATGCAAGATCACTATATCTTGCATATCACGAAGGTTACACAGGATTCAAAAAGAAGACATACAGAAAAAAACAGTGGTTAATAAAAGTTGCTGATAGGGTGCAAACAAGATCTACAAAGTATCAACAACAATATTGGGGATGTTCAAAAGAGCTAAAAAGAAAATGGTTTTTCTTTTTTTAAATATTTTTGATCTTAAAACCTAATCTCTTAATCTCATCATTATAACTTTCTCCTGCTATTAGAGATTTTTTTGATTCGTTGAATAAATATTTGCTGGAAACTCTAACAAGATCGTCAACACTGCATTCCTTGACATTAGATCTAAACTTAAGTCTTTTAGTTTGATCTCTGTTATCTATATTATTTGAGAAATCATTCATAGCTTCACCAGATGGTGATAATGGTTTATCTATACTTGATACTACACCAAGTATGCCTTCATCTAATTGAGCTTGGGTTATGTTCTTTAATGACCACTCCCTTGATTTTTTAAAGTCATTGAAGGTATCTCCACACCTTGGGTCACGGTAAGAGAAAAATTTAAATACTTTGTTTTTTGAATCTTGAATGGCGCCTGATCCATAAGCACCTCCTTTTTCACGAATTGCTGAATGGAGATACCCATTCCTCAGAACAGCACCAAGAACGGTAAGTGCCGCGGCATCCTCGTGAGAAGAGCCAACAGTTGCAAAAGCTTCTGCACAATAACAAACTTGCGCACCCGTAATCCAGGCAATTGAATCATTTTGAATATCTGGGAAAGTTTGATTGGTAACTTGTAATATATCGCTATCATTATTTAGATTAAGATTAGATTTCTCAAACTCAAGAGAGGATGCAGTAAATGTATAAGAGGGACTGTGATTAATTTTATCTCTTATGCTTTTAAAAATTCCAATATAATTTTCTAAATTTTTACCTTTATCAATATCTTTAAGAAGTAAGTTTGTGTTCTTTATAAAGTTAATTCCAGAAACAATATCATTAGAGGCAGATATATTGTTGATTTGAGCTGCTGCATTACTCATTGAAAGCACATGTCCATTTTGTATAAGAGATCTTTCATTGCTTGAAGCAATAAAATTAAGTATATCTTTGATTCTCTTTTTTTCATTAAAACTAGCTTCAGTAACAGTGTTACTCATAAGCATCTGCATTGCAGCTTCATTTTTTTCTAAGGACCTTGAGCTAATTTTTAATGCTATTTTGTGCTCTCTATTAGCTTGAGGAATTAACATAAAGTTTGCTGATATACCTCCAGTTATTGAAGATTGTAATTTTTGAATTTCCTCATAATTCTTATCATTTAAACCAATATCAGTAAGAGTATTTGCATATAAAGAAGTCATTGCAAATTCTTGATCTGTTAAATTATCACATTCAAATATCATTGAATGATAGGTAATTCCATTAGTTCCAGCTTTATAATAATGATTTTCTGAAGAATTAGAGGTTACTATTTTTGCCTTTGCAAATGATCTTGTTTCTGGAATATCTGACTTAGTAACCTTAGGAAGTATCTCAGGGTCATCATGTTTTTCTTGCCTGTACTTAAGATCGTTTGCAAGGCTAACTAATTGATTTTTATCATCAGCTGAAAGCTTACTTGCTTTATCCTGGACTTTATCTTGTATAATTGCCTCACTCTTTTTATTAAAATCAACATCCGGCACAAGAGAATAGTTAAGTCTATGATTATTGTCTATCAACTTTTTTTTAATAAGATTTTCAACATACTTATCAGTTTGAATATTTTTTTTCAAAATTTTAAATGATGAATCTAGATCTAAAACTTTAATAGGATCGTCATTATGAATACATGCAGGCAAGCAACTTAGCATGATTTGAAGACCATATGGCATACCAGATCCTGTAATCTCTTTTTGTTTTATTTCTAACTGATGTAATGAGGAATCAATTAATTCTTTAGAAATTCCCTTATTCACCACATCTTTTAAACAAGATATAATAAGTTCCTCAACTTTTTGTTGCTGATTTTTTGACACACCTTCAAGGCCCGCTGCAAAAACCAATTCTTTGTGATCAGACTCTAAGCCTGTAAGAGGAGATAAGGATTTACCTAAATCAGTATTTTCTAGAACACTTCTTAGAGGAGAAGCAGAATTATCTAAGAGAATATTTGACATTAAATAGGACTCTAGTAATTCTACAGGATTATGGCTTTCACCAAGCAGCCAACTTAAAACCACATGATGATTATCTTCATCATTTGGTAGTGGATTGTAATATTCTTTGACAGTTTTTGGAGATGTAATTCTTTCCTCGTTTTCAACAAATATTTTTTCTGAGGAAGGAGTAAACTCCTGTAATACATTAATATTTATAAACTCTTGAATTTCTTTTGGATCAATATCACCAAATGTGAAAAAGGTTGCATTTGAGGGGTGGTAATGCTTCTTATGAAAATTAACTAAATAATCATGAGTAAGATCAATAATTGCTTCTGGATCGCCACCACTATTATGTTTGTAAGTAGATGAGGAATATAAATGTTTAGACATACCATGCCAGAGCTGACTAGATATTGAGCTCATAGCGCCTTTCATTTCATTAAATACAACACCTTTAATTTCGAGATCGTTATCAATTATATTTTCTTTAAATTCTAATCTATGTCCTTCTTGTAAGAAATCTAACTGATCGAGATTTGGAAAAAATGAAGAATCTAAATATACACTTAGTAAATTATTAAAATCTTTTTCATTTTGCGTTGCGAAAGGATAGGCCGTCCAATCGCTTGACGTGAAAGCATTCATGAAAGTATTTAAAGACCTTCTTATCATCATAAAAAAAGGATCTCTAACCGGATACTTTTTTGATCCGCACAAGGCTGTGTGCTCTAAAATGTGAGCAACACCAGTTGAGTCCTCTGGGATTGTTCTGAAAGCAACCATAAAAACTTTTTCATTACTTTTAGAATCTAAATGAATATGCTTGCAATTAAAATTAGATTCGTTATATATTTGTGCATTAAGGTCTAGTAATTTTATATATTTTTGATCTTCAAGATTAAACATAAGGAACTCTACAAATATTTATGAAATACATAATAACAATTTTAAGTCTAATTATAATAATTGGATGCTCTACAACACAATCAAATATTAAAGTTGATTCTTTAGAAACTTTCAACCTCAATAATTATAATGATTTTAACATAAAGTTAAACACATCAAATATAAGTGCTGAGGTGAATCCCATCGTATTAGAAAAATTTAAAGCAAGTTTAAAAAATGCAATAGAAGAAACTGGGCTTGAATTTAATCAGAATTCTAATTTAGTTTTTGATATAAATTTTACGACCAAAGATACTGTAGAATCGAACAGACTTAATCATTATTACTCTAGATATTACTGGGACTATCATAGGTATCGTGATGATATATATACTGTTACACAAAATATTTTAAGAGTAAATCTTAAAGATCTTGAAAAAGATAAGACAGTTTGGACCGTTGTAACTGTTTGGCGAAATGGATCAAATAGATCCATTTCTGATGATGATGCATCAAATATTCTTGTAGATGAAATAATGCTTAGCTTTTTATAAAAGTTTTTATTTTGCTAAAGGTAATTACATCTTTATTCTTTATCTTTTTTATTTACTCTTGCTCTGAAAATTCTTTAACTGATATTGAAATACCTAAAACATCTAAGGTAGAAATGTTGGTAAAACATTCTGATGAGTTTGAAAGACAAGTTCTTACATATAATACACCTGGTGGAAAAATTCATTTTGCAATTGGTTTTGGAATAGCAAACTCAATCATGATTGAAGGGGATAATGCAAACATAATAGTTGATACGTCCGATAGTGTTTATGAGGCAGAACAAATTTATTCACTATTTAAATCCAAAAATGATAATCCAATAGAGGCAATTATCTATACTCATAATCATGGTGATCATACTTTTGGTTCAGCATATTATTTAAAATCTCAGGAAAAAAAACCTCAAATTATTGCACATGAAGATACCGACTTTTATGTGCAAAGAATTTTGGGAATACTTAGCCCTATTATTACAAAAAGAAGTTCTAGAATGTTTGGAACATTATTGCCTGAGGAGGATTTAATAAATGTTGGTATTGGACCAAGCTTAAGTGTCTCAAAGTCTCCAGCTGGATATCTTAAGCCTGACCTAACATTTAAAGATTCTTTAGTAATTAAAATTGCAGGTATTGATATAGAGTTATATCACGCGCCGGGTGAGACTAATGATCAAATTTTTATTTGGTTACCTTCCCATAAAGCTCTAATGCCAGGAGATAATATTTATAAAACCTTTCCAAACTTATATACAATCAGAGGTACTTCTCACAGGGATGTAATTGGTTGGATAAATAGCCTTGACCATATGAACTCTTTTGGTGCTGAGTATTTGTTCCCGAGTCATACAAAACCTATAGTAGGAAAAAATGAAATAAAGGATGCAGTGACTTTGTATAGAGATGGAATTCAATATACTCATGATCAAACCATAAGATTAATGAATGAAGGTTTGTACCCAGATCAAATTGTAGATATGATTCAATTGCCTAAAAGTATCTCAAACTCACCATATTTTTATGAATTTTATGGAACTTTGAGATGGTCAGTTAAAAGTATTTTTAATGGTTACTTGGGTTGGTTCAATGGTAATCCCTCAGAGTTAGATCCACTCTCAAGATATGAAAAAGCTTTAAGAATTTCCAATCTTGCTGGCGGAGATGAAAATCTTCTTAAACAACTTCAAGAAGCTGTGATCAATGAAGATATGCAGTGGGCACTCGAGTTATCGGATTATCTTATATCTTTAGACGTTTTTACAAAGGAAGTTTTAGATTTAAGAGTTATAGCATTAAAATATATTGGCTTAAGATCATCGAACCCAAATAAAAGAAATTATTTTTTGTCAACAGCAAATGAATTAAGCATAGAATTTAATGGATTTCCTCAAACGATGATGACTGAAGAGTTATTAAACCAAATATCATTAGATACTTTATTTAGCGTTCTTTCTGTGAGATTTAATCCACAAAAACATGACAAGAGTTTATTTAAAGCTTGTTTTGAATTTGATACAAATGTTATAAAAAATATAACACTAAGAAATGGAGTTGCAGCTGTCGATAGCAATAAATCACAAAAATGTGATCTAAATATAATTACCAATCAAGATGATTTCAAAAAAGTTCTAGTAGGACTAGAGAATCCTATTTCTCTTATTTCATCAGGCAGAATTAATGTTGACGGAGAATCTATAAAATTTTTGGAATTTCTATCAAAGTTTAGATAATTTAATTTTTCCCTGATGGAATATCTTTGTATGCTACTCCCTTATCAGCTCTCGGATCCTGAGGAAGTCCAAGAACTCTCTCAGCAATAACATTTCTAAGAATTTCATCTGTACCACCAGCAATTCTTAGTCCAGGTGCACCAAGCCATGCATTTTGAAAGCGTTTTATATCTTCATTATCAGTTCTTAACATGCCAGCCATATCTAGAGAATCGATACCAAAATTACCTATATCTTGTAATTTTGCAGCACTAACAATTTTTGTTATCGAAGCCTCAGGACCAGGTGTGTCTCCTTTTGATAGCGCAGACATTGTTCTTAGCTTTGTATTTTTTAAACCACTTGCTTCACAATACCAATCAGCAATGGACTCTCTAGCAGCTCTATTGTTAAGCAACGGTTCACCAAGACTATCCTGATTCTTTGCCCATTTAAAGGCATCTTCAACGTCAGCCCCATCAGCATCACCTACAGCAAGTCTTTCATTCATTAGAGTTGTAATTGCAACTTTCCAGCCATCTCCAATCTCACCAAGCCTTTGTGAGTCAGGTATTTCAACATCTGTGAAATAAACTTCATTAAAGCTTGAACCACCAGTAATTTGTTTAATTGGCTTTACTTCAATACCTGGCGATTTCATATCCACAAAGAAAAATGTGAGACCTTTATGTTTTTCAAGCTCAGGATCATGTCTCACCACTAAGATTCCAAAATCAGAAAAATGAGCACCAGAAGTCCAAACCTTTTGCCCATTAACAATCCACTTATCACCTTTTTTTATTGCCTTACTTCTTAACCCAGCAACATCTGATCCAGCTGATGGTTCAGAAAACAACTGACACCATATCTCTTTTCCCTCTGCCATTGGCGGTAAATATCTTTCTTTTTGCTCTTCTGTTGCATATGTCATCATTACTGGCCCACACATACCTAATCCAATTTCAAATATTCCTTTGGGCACATTAAATTTAGCTTCTTCATTAGCCCAGACTATTCTCTCAATTGGAGTTGCACCAATACCTCCATATTCTTTTGGCCAATGAAGCATTGCCCAACCTGCATCATATTTTTTCTTCTGCCATTCCTTTGCTTCTTTAAGAATATCTTTATTAGCAAATGATTCCATCTTTGCAGAACCATCTTTATAGGGAGCATTATTTTCCAACCAAATTCTGCATTTCTCTCTAAATTTTGCTTGATCAGGGGTATCATTAAAATCCATTTTTTCTCCTAGTTTATATTTGATTGTTCAAGACCAACTACAAGTTTTTCCTTCCAGTTACTCAATGAACCAATATTGAGTGATAGTAATTTCGATCGCCTATAAAACATATGACAATCATATTCCCATGTGAACCCATTACCACCATGCGTTTGTATATTTTCTTTAGAACAAAATTGATATGCTTTTGTTGCACTGACTCTTGCAGTTGCTGATGCCGCTGGAAGATCAGAAGAATTTGTTGAAAGAGCCCAAGCAGCATAGTAACAATTAGACTTTGCTATAGTAAGGGATATATACATGTCTGCCAACTTATGTTTAATGGCCTGAAAAGATCCTATTGGTCTTCCAAATGCATATCTTTCTTTTGCATAATCTATAGCCATATCCATAGCTGCCTGTGATCCACCTATTTGTTCATATGCAAACAATACTGCAGCTTGATTTACGATTGTTTCATAAAGATTCCATCCATTAGACTCATCGCCTATTAATTGACATTCAACATTATCAAATTTTATTTGAAAATGACCGCGACTCTCATCAATATTTTCTTGATATTCGATATTTACACCATTTGATGAAAGATCTACCAATTGAAGTGATACACCGTTTTCATTTTTTGCAACAACTATGGCATGAGTTGCAATTTCAGCATCTGGGACTGCTATTTTAGAGCCATTCAATAAATTATTTTCACACAGAGATGATATGTTAGATGAAGAGGGTGCTTTAAACTCTTCTGTTACTGCCAAAGTCCCGACAACTTCACCAGAAACAAGTTTAGGTAAAATATCTTTTTTTATATCATCATTAGCATAATTAATTATGATCTCTGTAAAAAGATATACTGAAGAAGAAAATGGAACTGGTGCAAGAAATCTCCCTAATTCTTCAGCAATGACACATAGTTCTAGATGACCAAGCCCCAGACCTTCATACTCTTCTGGTATTCTTATTCCTGTCCACCCAAGGCCAACAATTTTATTCCAAAGATCTTTATCAACTCGAGAATTGTTTTCTAATACAGCTCTATTTCTTGATAGAGAGTTTTCTTTTTCTAAAAATTTTTTAGCCTCTTCTTTAAGAAATTTTTGATCATTTGAGAAATCTAAATTCATTAATAAATATTTTGTTAAGGTATGATTCTTATTATAATCTAAAAAAAAGTAATTTTTACAGGATACAAGATATCAAAATGAAATTTGAGCGAAAAATTCCTTCATATATTAAAAGAGCAAAAAAAGATGGCTTGTTTTTAGGTTTTATATATTTGCTTGTTTTTATGAGTATTTTTACCCTTGCTATTTGGCAAACTTTTGAATCTAGATACAACAGCGCTTCTATTGGAACTATTGATGAAAGATTGTCTCTTATTGAAGAAGAAATAAATATAGTTGATGAGACTAATAATGATTCTTTAACAGACCTATCTTCCTCTATTCAGTTTCTCGATAAAGAAGTCAGAAAGCTTTGGGATCTTAGTAATAAAAGAAATAAGGTGAATATTCAAAAATTATCATCAGAGATTCAATCAACTCAGAATCTTATGCAAGCTCTTGAATCAAATTTGAAAGCAAATAAAGAAAAAATGTTAGTTATTGCTGAAGCATTGGAGCTTAATTCAAATAAAATAAATGATCTCGGTCTATCATCAAATGATTTGACCAATCTCAAAATGGATGTGACTTCAATCAATACTCAAATAATGTTGTTAGATGATTCAATTAATGCTCTTAATAGTTATAAGAATCAACTCAACCAAGTAATACTTGAAATTCAGACAAAAGTTTCTAACCTGTCAATGGATGATTTAGAAATAGATGAGATTAATTGACAACCTTAAAAAATAATAGTTTTATAGAGTAATGAATCAACTCGCCCTAAGAATTTTTCTTATTTTAGCTTTTATCCCATTAATGATTTTTATTGGGTATGGAATTTTAATAATCGCTCCTATATTTAGCGCATATTTTGCTATCAATTCATATAAATTTAATAACTACAAAGAAATGTATTTTTGGATTTTTATTGGGATGTTATGCTTTACGGTAGCCCTTTTTGCTTTGGGAGTATTATGACAATTTTTAATAAAGCTTATTTAACGTCAGTTGGGTTAATTTCTGTTCTTGGGGGTATTTATATGATGTTTTCCCCAGACGTAAATACAGCCATTTTAACCTTCGATGTTAGGCCTGATGATGATGCTCTAGCTATATTTGTAAGAACAATGTCAGGTTTGTTTGCTGCTGGTGGCTACATACTTATTAGGTTTGTATTTTCTTCTTCAAGAGTTCAGCTTGGCACAGTGCTTATTTATTTAGTTTCTTTTATGTTAGTAGGTAAATTTATGGGATTTATTTATGAGGGGATATACAACAAAGATCTAATTATTTTTGCAATTGGATTTTTAACATTAACAGTTTTATTAATTGAAAGAAGAAAGAGAAGAAATCAAATATCATATGATTTGTAATTAAAATAAAGCTGCACTAATAGAATAGAAATATATATAATGGCCAAGTCTGGGGATGTGGTGGAACTGGTAGACACGCTTGGCTTAGAACCAAGTGCCGCAAGGCGTGGGGGTTCGACTCCCTCCATCCCTACCACCTAAAATAACTAAAATCCCTATAACATATTCTTTTATGTATTGAACAGACGAGCTGATCAGACATATCAAGGAATTTTTTTAATAGCCATTAATATAAGTTAAACTTAATGGGTGTTAAGAATCTTGCTATCTTTATTCATTATCTCATCATGTGGCGGAGGTGGTGGAGGCGCTAGCAATCCAGTAAGCCCATCACCAGTTATTAATTTATCTGCTGAACCTATTTCAGTTTTATTAGGAAATTCATCAACTCTAACCTGGTCAACCTCAAATGCATCATCATGCTCAGCTAGCTGGACTTCATCAACATCTTCCTCTGGATCTGAAACAGTAAATATCTCTCAACCAGGCAATAACTCTTTTTCTATTTCATGTAGCGGAGAAGGAGGCACAGCGCAAAACTCAGTTGTAATTGAGGGTTATAGAAATACAGACGGAATAGTGGTGGATGGTTATATTTCTAGTGCAGAAGTTTTTGTGGATGAAGATGAAGACTGGATGGCTGATTCTAATGAGAGTTCAACTACCTCAGATAACAATGGAAAATTTACCATTAAATATGCTGATGGTTATTTAGTTTCTCTAGGCGGGACTGATTTAGATTCACAAACTTTATTAGACAATCTTTTAATTACTCATAAATTAACCGGCCACACAGATTTTAAAGCGGTTACTCCAGTAACTTCGGTGGCTGCTTTTATGTCAACTCCAGCTAACATTAATACTGCTTTAGGGATTGATGCATCTATAGATGTTTATATCTTTGATCCAGTTGCCAACAAAGGCGATGGTGGAATCAATGACTATTTATACGAGAAAGGAAATCAGCTCACAGTTTTAGCTTACGCACTCCAAAACTTAACCAATGATTTAAAAACATCTACTGAAACCACCCAAGATTATTTTAAAGCTATAAGTGAAGAGGTAGAAAAAGAATATACTGAAACTTTAGCTAAAGTTGATATAGAAACTGAAGCTTTTATAACAAAAGTATTAGATAACGTTGTTACAACAAAAACAATAACTTTTACAGATGAAGTAAAAACAAATACTCTAAAAGCATTGTCAGGTGTTATACCAGTTGTAGAGGTTAAATCCACTAATGAATTAACTACCGCAGTAATAAGTTTTGCAACTTCTAAATTTCAAACCGATATAAAAGCAATAGCAAATGGAACCGCTAGTGCAGAAACTATCAATAGTTATAAATCGGATATTTTAAATTATATTGCTACATCAGAATCTGTCACAGCTAGTTTATTGGCTCCATCTATTACAGCAATTGATGATAATACATCTACCGATGAAGATACCCAAGTAACTATTAATGTTTTAGCTAATGATTCATATTTAAGTTCAGCACCAATTACAGTCACTGCTGCAAATCCATCTAATGGAGTTATTGTTAATAATGCAAATGTAATTACCTATACACCTAGCGCAGATTATAATGGAGCTGATTCATTCTCTTATACAATTACTCAAGGCGATAAAACTGCTTCAGCAGTTGTTAGTATTACTGTAAATGCAATCAATGATGCTCCTTCAATAGATATTGCTTCTACTTTACAAGCAGCAGAAAATCAGACCGCTGTAGCTACAATTTCTGTATCGGATCCAGATGCAGACGATACTTTAACCTTAAGTATGTCAGGAACTGATGCTGATAGTTTTGACCTTTCATCTTCAAATGTTCTTACATTTAAGACTCCACCAGATGCTGAGACAAAGAATTCTTATTCAATTACTTTTTCTCTTACAGACGGAACTCTGACTGTAACTAAAGATGTTCAGATACAGGTCGTTGATATAGATGAAGAGATGAATACATCTAATCCTTGTTCTCAGTTTATTCAGTATGCAAGAGCCAATGAATTTAGATATTGTTGGGAAGAGGATCAAACAACACCTGATGGAACAGATTATTCTGCAAATGTAATATCGCCATTAATAGTAACTTTTGGAAATCAATCAGTTAATGTCCCAGATTCAAACTATGCGGAAGAACTTTATCAAGAATATGGAGTTATTTTATCTTCTGATGGTGATAAAGCTTGGGATAAAGAAAAGGCTTATGCGATTGTTCAAACCATGAAAAAAATTCCTCAACTTAATAGAGGTCAGACATATGATCGCAGAGTTTTTAGTAAATGGACTCTTACAGATTTAGACCTGACTGATGATATACAAATTACTACAAACTCTGATGACACAAAAAGTGTCAATATTTCTAGTTCAGTATTTACCAATGCAAATCCAAGAATTGCTACAGTTGAAGGCAAAAGAGGTATTTATTATTCCAATAGACTCCATCATGCATTGGTTAGGTATGTTACAAATAATGGAGTAGATATAGGACGTGTTAATCAAATCTTGACGGATAGATATGGAGTGAGTCTAAGCCCTGCTGATTATGTTTCTCTAACAGCAAGCACTACAAATGAAGATGCCTCAAGATTCCAATCTTTTCAACCATCAGAATTAGTATCGATAATAAATATGTTCGAAGAAATGCCATCTGGATTTCATAAAGTCCAAAGCCTTAATTACTTAATTAGAAGAGTAAATGGTGCAGCACATCCACTTTACCCAGAAGCACCAGCAGTTGCTTGGTCAGATAGTGGATATATAGAATTTATGGAAACTGCATTTACAACTTTTGATATAGAATACATGCATCGCTTAATCCTTCACGAAAAAGCACACTTCTTATATAGAAAAGTTTTTGATACACAACTTTTAACTGATTGGGTTAATTTAGGTGGTTGGACACATTCTTCTGGAGATAATGCATCAAATTTTTATAATGGCGATGGTTGGTCTACATCAAAACAAACCGAATTCGTTAGCGCCTACGCCCATGGTAATAATCCTAATGAGGATATGGCCGAAACCATTTCTTATTTTATGGTAAATCCTGATGCTTTAAGATCAAGAGCTGAACAGAAATATATTTTTGTCAGAGATAGGATTATGCAAGGAAATATATATATTTCTCAAATTAGAGAAGATTTAACTTTCACGGTATATAACCTTTATCCTGATTATGTATTTCCAGGGAAGATAAATAGAATCCAAATCTCAGTTGAAGGTGAGCCAAATGAAGATAAGACTGTAAAAGTAGAAATAAGGCTTCATGCGCTAGACAAAGTATTAGAGGGTGCTAATTATGCCTTTACTAGGCTTCAAAGCCCTCAAGATACTATTACAGATTTATATTTATATCCAACTGATGGATCTGGATTAAGTACAAAACTACAAGGTAGTTTTACATTATCAAAATACGCCGCTAAAGGTTATTGGCAGTCTGTGACTTTAAAAACTTCTGATAATTCAGGTAATGAAAGATTTTCAAGTGGAGGTGATGATTATGGTTGGAGAATGTTTGTAAACAATCCAATGGAAGACCTTACAGCCCCAGAGTATATTGCAAACACTATTTCTTTATCTAAAACAACCAGAGAGGTTGAGAATCAAACAGTTGATGTCATAGTTGGTAAATGGCAAATAGATGAAGCAAATCCTAGAGAAAATCAAGGTTGTTATGGCGCGCTTAACGATGAGAACGAAACAACTTATTCATTACAAAAATATTCTCCGCAAAACTACTCAGGTGATTATCAAGCAAATAATTGTTATGTAGAATATCTGATGCCATACTATATGCCATCTGGCACTTGGAGATTAAATTATATATTCCAAACAGATGTGGCTGGAAACAGGAGCCAAAATTACTTTAAAAGGCCTGCAGGAACCGATGGGGGTGACTGGCCAGGTGGAGAGGGGGTTAATGGACAGCTAGACGAAATGGCTCCAGAAGTAACACTATCATCTTCAAATCCAGATACTGCAGCACCAGAATTAGATTTAAATGTAATTAGTGTAACTGCTGAACCTACCAACCCAAATAATCCAAATGGAGAAACAAAGGTTGATTTCACTTTCAGAGTTAAAGATGACATCTCAGGGTATAGGCTGGGATATTATAAATTTAGAGATCCACAGGGTACGACGTATGGTAATTATCATTATCCCGCTGGTGGAGGTCAATTATTCCCTAACGACTATGATACTGATTGGTATGAATATACCGATACAGTAATTTTGCCTCAAGGCTCAGCACCTGGGCAATGGGGGATAACTGAATTAACGCTTCAAGATAGGGCGCGTAACTTTAAAACCTATGACTTTACAGAGATCGTAAAATTTGATGTTACAGAATAAAAATAACACTTTTATATTAATTATAGTTTGATTATTAAATGAAATTATCTGAAGCAGATATATTTAGAATTATTGAAATTATTTGATGAGGCATGAGTTAGACTCCATTCATCTCTACTAATCTTAATATAAGGTCTAATGTCTAGCAGTATTTTTCCTTTACGTGTATCAAAAAAAACACTATATTTAAGTGTTTTATTTAAAAATACCAACAATGAGTTTCGACGTAATAATCATAATTCTGCAAACGCTTGGACCTTTCACTGTACTTGTTACTGTTTATTTCCTTGTAACTGAATTAAAAGAACAAAATAAAGTTGCAAGAGCAAATGCTCGCCAAAACATTGCTGATTCTCATCAAAAACTTGCTCTAGCTGGGATGAAAAAAGATATTGTTGCTGCAAAAATTAAATTAAGAAATAATGAAGAGCTTACAAAAGAGGAAAATGCAAACTACTTAACCTATTTTAGCCTTATGTTAAGAGCTAGAGAGAATCAACATTATCAATCTCAAATTGGAATGTTAGATGAAAAAGAGTGGTCTTCAATGTTAACGTCTTTTAAAACATTATTTAAGGAGCCAAAACACGTTGAAATCTGGGAATATATTAAAGTTACCTTTTCTGATGACTTTGTTGAACTTGTTGATGAGCAAATAAAGCAGTCTCAAATCTACGGAACAGATGCAACATAAAGATAAAGAGTTAAATTACTTAACTAGGTCCTTGCTGCACCATCCAAGCCCATACATCATCTATGAACTTGACGGTTCAATTGCTTGGGCTAACATGGCTGCGAAATATATATTTAATTTATCTAACCTTAAGCAAGTATCAATAAAAAACATTGATGATGAAATTAAAAATAATTTTGGCGACCTCGAATCAATAGCTCTATATTACGATACACCAATTGAGATCACTCTAAGAAAGATTAACTTTTTTATGAGAACAAGAGTACATATGATTCCAGTATCGGATGATTCTGGAATTATGCTTATAGAGCTTTTATGTTCTTCAAGAGATGGATTAAATGCACTAAAAGAGACTATTGAATGTATTGAAAATAATAGAATCGAATTAGCGTATCAAAAACAATATGATTTAAATACAAAGAAGATAACTGGTGTTGAAGCTCTTTTAAGGATGCAAGATGGTAAAGGGGGATATTTTGCAAATGATAAAGTCATACCCCTCATTGAAGGAGAAAAGTTATTTTCATTGATTGTTCTTGAATCTTTAAATCAAGTAAAAGAATTTTTTAAACAGAAGGATGCAAAAGGACTATCAGATGTAACTTTATATCTAAATGTTTCAGCTCATACAATAATGCATGAAGAGTTTTGTAAGATTTTTTCTAAGTTTGTTGACGAAAATAACATTAAACCCAATGAGTTTGGTCTTGAAGTTACTGAAACTGCCGAGTTAGAGGATATGCATAAGGCTGGAGAGTCGTTAGCAAGACTTAAAGAAAAGGGAATTAAAATTGCTCTTGATGATTTTGGAGCAGGTTATGCATCTCTGAAATACATAAAAGATTTACCAATCGATGTTGTTAAGCTTGATAGACACTTCACCTCAAATATATCTGATAGCTCAACAGCAAGACTAATTCAATTTGTTGCAGATGTTTGTTTAGAGCTAGACTTAGAAATGATTGGAGAGGGTATTGAGACTGAGGTCGAGAAAGAAAAAATGATCAACTTAGGATGCAAGGTTGGTCAAGGTTTTTTAATGCATAAGCCGAGTTTCTTAGACGATATTGAGATTGAAAATTAGTATGAATAATTCATCTTCAAAAAACTCATCGAAAGTAGCTAGAGATATAATTTTATCTCAAATAAAGCAAGATTTTGTTACTCCTGCTAACGCTATATTTGATTATATTGATATTGTTGAAAAAGCCCTTATTAAATTAGATTTTCCATCTGGTGATGAGCTTGACCAAGTAAAAAGCTCATGCACAAAACTTATCAATCAATATGACGAAGCTTTTAATATTTATGCAAAAGGGACTGCAAAAAAAACTCAAGACGAATATGCTGAATTGAGACATAATCTAAGGACACCTCTTAATGCAATTATTGGGTATGGTGAAATTTTAATAGAAGATTTTGAAGAAGATATTCCAGAAAGCCGAACTAGAAGAATAATCATCAACGACCTTAAGCATATTATAGATTTGGCAAGAGATACTGAAAAAGCAATTGAGGTTTTTGTAGATTTTATAAAAGGTGAGAGTATTGAGCTTGAAGAATCATCTTCTTCTCAACTAGAAACAGCACAAGCACTATTTAAATCTCTTGGAGATATTGAGTACTCAATTTCTTTGAGTGATGAACTAAAGGAATCTGACATCCTTATTGTTGATGACAATAAAACAAATTGTGAAGTTTTAGAAAGAAGATTATCAATGAGTGGCCTAACTTGCAGAACCTCATATGATGGCAAAAGTGCACTTGATGAGGTTGAAAAGCAAACTCCTGATTTAATTTTACTGGATGTAATATTGCCTGACATAAATGGCCTTGAATTACTCAAAAAATTTAGATCAAAACATGCAGCTGAGTCACTACCGGTAATAATGGTATCTGCATTTGATGATGTTGAAAGTATTGCTAAATGCATACAATTAGGTGCTCAAGATTATTTACCAAAACCAATTAACGGTACAGTACTTCTCGCAAAAGTTGTATCTACATTAGAAAGAAAGCTTTTAAGAGAAAGAGAAAAAGAATTAGTTAACGAGCTACATATTCAAGCTACTACAGATCAATTAACAGGAATCGCTAACAGAAGAGTTATTTTTGAAACACTTGAAAACTCATTGATTAGAGAGAAAAGAAAAGATTACCAACCTTTTGCTGTTGTAGTTTTCGATATCGATTTTTTCAAAAAGGTGAATGATACTTATGGACATTCTGGAGGAGATGAGGTTCTTAAATCTTTTGCAAATTTATTGGACGAAGAAATCTCTCAGCCAAATCAAGTTGGAAGAATAGGTGGTGAAGAGTTCTTAGCAATCTTATATAAAAGTGAAGATGATACTAGTATTTTTCTTAAAGGATTAATTTCCAAAATACAAAAAAATGTTGTTAATTATGAAGGTACAAATATTCATATTACAGCTAGTGGAGGTGTAGCTTTCTCTGAGGAGTCTGAAACGTCATCAGATTTAATTAATAAAGCAGACAAAAGACTTTACAAGGCAAAAAAATCTGGTAGAAATAGATTTATATTAGTTAATTCTGAAATTAATGGAGAAAAATGAAGATACTTTACGTTGAAGATAATGAGATGAATCGCGATATGTTGTCAAGAAGATTAACTAGGAGAGGGTATGAAGTTATCATGGCCTTCGATGGTCAAGCTGGTTTGGATATGATGAAATCTGAAAGCCCTGACGTGGTATTAATGGATATGGGTTTGCCTGTGTTAGATGGATGGGAAGCAACAATTCAAGCAAAGGCTGATCCAGAAATAAGTTCAATTCCTATAATTGCATTAACTGCTCATGCTTTAGAATCTGATAAACAAAAAGCACTCGATTGTGGCGCTGATGATTTTGATACAAAACCCGTAGACTTTAAAAGACTTTTATCAAAAATTGATAATTTATTAAATTAAGATTCTTTAATTAATCCAGATATAGTGCTTGAAAGATTTTCCATTGATGCATCATCTTTTTTCACCAAACCAACAACCTTGTCTTTAAGAAGTTCAGATTGCACATCTGATAAATCCTTACCAGAATATACTAATACGGGGGCTCTTTTATCTTCAGGAGTTGTTTTAATATAATTTTCTAAGAACTCAAAGCCATCCATTCTCGGCATCTCTAAATCAAGGACAATTAAAGATGGATTATCTTTTGTCCTCTCTAAACCTTCTTTTCCATCCCTAGCATCAATTGGCCTAACCCCTATATCATTTAGAAGTCTGGACATAAGATCTCTCACATCTTTGTCATCATCTATAACTAAAACCTTTTTATCTTTTGTTGACGAACCGAGAATTCTTTTAACAGTATTTAAGAATAACTCTCTATCAATTGGCTTAGTCATATATTCATTAGCACCTAATGATTCCGCCATATTTGACTGATCAAGCTGACTAATCATAATAACAGGGATATCTTTTAATTCTTCATCTGTTTTACATTCCTTCAAAATTGACCAACCGTCTCTCCCAGGCATAAGAACATCTAAAAGTATAAGTTTTGGTTTTACTTCTCTAATTAAATCCATTCCTTTTTCACCATTTGTAGCACCAATAAGCGTTAAATTTAACTTAGAAATTGTTCTTTTTATTAAACCATGCATAGCAGTATCATCGTCCACAAGTACGACAATATTTTGGTCTGAATCAAGGTTTATCACGCCTTTTTCAACTTCGTCTTCGTATTCAGCGCATTCTCTTGGAACAAGTATTGAAAAGACAGAACCTTCACCTTCTTTACTAGTTACAGTTACGTCGCCACCCATTAGTTCAGCAAATTTCTTTGATATTGGGAGACCTAAACCAGTTCCTCCATAATTTGCTGAAGTAGATCTTTCAGCTTGAGTATATTCTTCAAAGACCTTTGCAACCCCTTCAGGACTCATTCCAGCGCCAGTATCAGTGACGGAGAAATTAATAAATTCAATATCGTCTTTCATCTCAGATCTCACATCAAGAGTGACCGTGCCATTTTTGGTAAATTTAAAAGCATTACTCAAGAAATTTGTTAAACATTGTCTTAACTTTGTTTCATCTTGGGACATAGCTCCTACAGCTCCTTCAAAGTTTATTACAAATTGATTTTCATTTTTTGCAGCTAGAGGTGATGAAACATCTTTAATAGTATCCACCATATCTTCAATTTCAAAATTAGTTATAAATAATTCCATTTTCCCTGCTTCTATTTTTGAAAGATCTAAAATATTATTGATCAAAGAAAGCAAATGAGATCCAGCAGAGGTAATTTTTTTCAGATCAGGCAGCAAATCTTCATATCCTAGATCCTCACAGTCCTCATAAAGCATTTCGCCATAACCTAAAATTGCATTCAATGGTGTCCTTAATTCATGACTCATATTTGCAAAAAACTTTGTTTTCTGGTCACTAGCATCTCTTGCTTCATCTCTTGCAGTTTCCATTTCTGAAGTTCTGGCATCAATCAGTGCATTTACTTCATCAGACATCCTTGAAAAAGCAATTAGCATTAATTCAACAGATGCCTCTTCGCTGGAATTTTTGTCAGCACTATCAGCTAATTTATTCATTTTTTCTAAGTCATTTATGATTAAAGTTCTTGCATCGCCTTCAAGTTGATCGGCAAGTTTTGACATTTTTTCAATAATAACCTCATCTCTTTCATGTCTCCTTTTTGATTGTTCCTCTCTTATAGATTCCATTTCAATTAAATGAGATTTATAGCTTTTTAAAGCTGTTGAAAGCTGTCCAACTTCATCAGTCTCTGATACAAAATAACCATGTCTACTTGGCATTTCTTGAGAACTATCTCCCTTTGTTAAACCTTCTAATACTTCTATTGCTTTTGTGATGCTCCCAAATGTTCTGGTTGTTACAAACGCAATTAAGGAAATGATTAAAATCACAGAAAATATTGCAACAATGTAAGTAATATTAAGAACATTAGTTGCTCTAAGAATATTCTCTCTTTCATCTTTAAAAATAAATAATTGCGCCTGATCAGCGGATAGATAAGAGCTTAATGGCAACAATGTTATAGATGTTCCTAATTCAGTATCTTGTGTTGAAAATCTGGAACCATTATTATTTCTAAATACTTCTGCTTTTGATGTAAGGCTATCAAAATTCTCTACATCAAAGATACTGTCATTTTCACCACTAAAATTTGTAAAATAGTCATCAAGGGATATCAAGTTTTGTGGTGTTTTAATTGCGGTTTTAACCTCAAACTCGTCCTCAAAAATCTCAAGAGATTTTCTTATATCAACTCCTAAAATTATTATCGCTAAAGTTTCTCCTTCAACTTTTATTGGGAAAGAAAGCCCTTGATTAAGGGTAGCAGACTGTTTTTGAGATGTATCTGCTACTTTGACTATATTTTGTCTTGGCCTTGTGGATACATCTTTTAAGAATGAATCTATATTTACAAAAAAATCTGGCCTGGCAGTCGGTGAGCATGGATCAATACCAGATAAATCTAGAGCGCTACCACAATATATTCTTTCACCTGTTGGGAAATAGGCCATAACATAACTTAAATATCCAAAGTCTAATTCTTCTTCAAAAAATAACTCAATGATATATTGCGCATCACCAATTCTTTTTGCACTAATGGTATCTAAAAATGGATTCGTGTAATTTCCACTTGATGCAACTTCATCCATATAAATTTCAGAATCGGGTTGCCAATAGGATGCATTTGCACCAAATACAGGTTGCCATTTGGACATAGATTCAAATGAATTATTATAAGTTTGATACCAAGCAGCATCGTAAAGAGTCAGAAGAGATTCACTAGATGATTCTTGTTGTATATTTTCCCTATATCCGAAAGAGAACACAAATATTGTAGCTACAAGGAGGTTACCAATAACCCCAAAAAGAAGTAATTGAAGTCTAATTGGCATTTAGAAATTTATAGATTATTGCAATTTAAATACAACACGGAGTCTAACGTCCGTAACGTCGACTGCAGAATCTTCATGAATTGGTGGATTATAGACTAACTTTCTAACTGCTTTAATTGAGGCTCTTTCAAAAAGGCCACCAGGATTACTTTCAACCACATATGGATCTAAAACAGCTCCATATTGATCAACATCAAACTGAAGAACAACCTCGCCTTCAATTCCAAGCCTCAAGGCCTGTCTTGGATATTCAGGTTGAAGTTTATTCATTCTTTCAAGCTTTATCCTTGTTTCTTTATCAAAATAACCATATTCGGCAGCATGGCTATTAAAACCTACAAAAACTAATAAACCACAGAATAGTATTGCCTTAAAATTATTCATAAATTTTATTTCCAAAATGTGTAAAAAAAACCATAATTTTGTTAAACATTCTACACCGCAGATCAAATTATCTCCAGTCCATATTAAAAAAATACTACTAGAAAGGGAATTGATGCATTAAAATCAAAAAAATCTTTTTTAGTTATCTATAAAGTTTAATTTGATCAAAATATGCTTAAATTTATTATTTTAATTTCATTTTTTTCATCTATTCATTCCGATGAAGATGACATAGTTGTAACAACAACTGTTATTTCTGACGATTACAAGGTTGAAAGTAATTCGTACTGTAGGAAAAGAACAAATGAAATCAATTTGAATTGGAATGAGGAATTTAATAACTCAGACCTTTTAAAGTCAAAGTGGAATTATTCGACGTCAAATGGTTTTAGATACAAAGGGCAGTACATTCCTGGTTGGGGTAATGGAGAGTTACAGTATTATATGAAACCAAGCAATAATGATAAAAGTTATACAAATGATAATTTATTTATTGAAGATGGCTTATTAAAAATTCAACCAATTCAAAAGAAATATCGAGGGTTTGCATATACTTCAGCCAGAATAAATACTAAATCTTTAATGGAATTTATATATCCTTCAAGAATTACAATATGTTTTAAGGTTCCAACTGGAATAGGTTTTTGGCCTGCATTTTGGTTGATGCCAAATGATGATAGCGATTGGCCTCAAGGTGGTGAAATAGATATATTGGAAAATAGGGGTAGAATTTCTAATGTTTCCAGTTCAGCCCTTCATTTTGGAGTGGATTATAAAAATAAATCTACACTTGTTGGAGAGGTTCTAATTCCAAAATATGTAAAGTTTCAGGAAAAATTTCACTCGATATCTATGCTTTGGAAAAAAAATAGCATTGAGTTTTTCATTGATAATGAAAAAACTCCTTATTTCTCTATTGATAACTCACATCCAGAATTTAAAAAGTATGCATATCCTTTCAATAGAAGCTATTACATGATTATTAATGTTGCTGTTGGAGGAAAATATGACGATTACTGGGTGGATAAGAGCGCTTTTTGTGTCGACAAAGATTGCTCTAATAAGCAAAATCCAGATGATCATAGGCTTTTAATTGATTGGATTGAGTACGAAAAGCTTTGACAATAAGTTTACAAAATATTTTATATATATATACTCATCATCAATGAATATATTAAATACACAACGAAGACGGGATATGGTTGAATAGCTGGATCATTACTTGTGTATGTTTGACCCAGCTTATGCTGGGTTTTTTTATATATAGAGACAATAAATTATGAAAAATTTTATAACAACAAAAGATTGGTCAAAACTTGAAATACAAGAAATTTTAGATTATTCCAAATATTTAAAGATCAATAAATTTCAATCAACACTTAAAAATAAGTCTGTTGCTTTGTTATTTTTTAATCCATCAATGAGAACAAGAACTAGTTTTGAGCTAGGAATTCAACAACTTGGAGGCATCGCTGTCGTTCTTCATCCTGGAAAAGATGCATGGCCAATTGAATTTAAACCAGATCAGATTATGAATAATGAATCTGAGGAGCATATCAAAGAAGTTGCACAAGTGTTGTCAGAATATTGTGATTTAATTGCAGTCAGGGCATTCCCAAAATTTGAGAACCTAGAGGAAGATTTATCTGACAATGTTATTAAATCTTTTGCCAAATATTCATCTGTACCAGTTATTAATATGGAAACAATTACCCATCCATGTCAAGAATTGGCACATATATTAACTTTACAAGAGAAATTTGGTGACTTGTCTGGGAAAAATTATTTGCTTACGTGGACTTATCATCCCAAGGCATTGAATACTGCTGTTGCAAACTCTGCGCTTATGATTGCAAGTAAATTTGGAATGAATATTAAACTTCTTTGCCCTACAGAGGACTATTTATTACATGAAAGCTTTTTAGACGAAGCTAACCTTCAGTGTGCAAATAATAAAACAACCTTTGAAATAACTCATGATATTGATAATGGATATAAAGATGCTGATATTGTTTATGCAAAAAGCTGGGGTTCAATAAATTTTTATAATGATCCTGAGAATGAAAAAATTATTAGGGATAAATATAAAAATTTTATTGTTGATAGTAAAAAAATGAATATGACTAATAATGGTGTCTTTAGTCACTGCCTTCCACTTAGGAGAAATGTTAAAGCGACAGATGCAGTTATGGATTCAGATTATTGCTTAGCTATAGAAGAGGCTGGAAATAGATTACATGTTCAGAAATCATTATTAACTAATCTTTTAGGGGATCTTACAAAATGAAAAAAATAGTATTAGCTTTTTCAGGTGGATTAGATACAAGTTTTTGTGTTCCTTACCTAATTGATAAAGGTTTTGAGGTACATACTATTTTTGTAAATACTGGCGGTATTTCAAAGAATATTGAAAAACAGATTTCCTATAAATCAAAAAAATTAGGTGCAAAAAAACACCATAGTGTAAATGTTGAAACAAAACTATGGCAACAAATTTTAACACCACTGATCTGGTCAGGCTCCTTATATCAAGGTAAGTATCCTGTGTTGTGCTCTGATAGATATTTAATAGTCTCTGAAGCAGTTAATTTATGTAAAAAATTAAAGACTAATTTAATTGCTCATGGATGTACGGGTATGGGAAACGATCAAGTTAGATTTGATATGTCTATAAAAGCACTAGGAAATTATGAGATTGTTTCTCCAATCAGAGAAATTCAAGCAAAAGTGAGTGATGTTAGAAATTATGAAATAGATTTTCTAAAAGGCAGAGGACATAAAATATCCAGCTCAAACTCTAAGTATAGTATTAACGAAAATCTCATGGGGGTTACTATTTCTGGTTCAGAAATAGATAAATGGCAGGAGCCAAAAGATCAAACATATGTTTTATGTAATAAACCTAATAAATATCCATCTAAAGAAAAGAAAATTTCAATTGATTTTTTTAAAGGCGTACCTAAAAAACTTAATGGAAAAAGTCTAAAAGGATCAGAATTACTAAAAATTCTAAACAAAGAAGCTGGAAAATATGGAGTAGGAAGAGATCTTTATACTGGAGATACAATCATAGGAATAAAGGGAAGAATTTTATTTGAATCTCCAGGTATTAGTGTTCTCATGTCGGCACATAAAGCATTAGAGGATGCCGTTTTTACAAATTTACAAAATTCTTTTAAAACGAACGTTGGTGAAAAGTGGGTAGAGCTAGTATACAAAGGTTTTTACTATGATCCTTTGATTGAAGATCTAGAATCATTCTTAGAGAATTCACAAAAATCAGTGAGTGGAAGGGTTACCTTGTTATTGAGTCCCGGCAAAGTTGAATCTATATCAGTTGAATCAAAAAAAATTCTTCAGAAAAAAGACGCAATGTATGCTCAATCAGCATCATGGGATGAGAAAGAATCTATAGGATTTATTAAATTGTATGGACAGAGTACTTCTACGTGGAGAGGTTTAAATAAGAAATAAACATGAACAAGGTTTATACAAAAGAAACTATTCTTAAGCTTTTAAGTGGGATGAGTAGCGAAAAAGAGATACGTAAGTATCTTGAAAGATTCTCATCTGATGATTTTAGATTTGCAGTAATAAAAGTTGGTGGAGCAGTAATACAAAATGATCTCGAAAACTTAGTTTCCTCTATATCTTTTCTTCATGAAGTTGGTTTAAAGCCTATTATTATTCATGGTGGTGGGCCTAGCCTCTCAAGTGAGCTAGATGCAAATGAAATAGAATTTTCTTTTTTAGATGGCCAAAGAATAACTACCAGTGAAGTTCTTGACGTTGCACATTCCGTTTTCACATCTGAAAGTAAGAAAATCACAAATGCCTTAGAGAAAAAAAATGTTACATCAAAAGCTTTTTATGATGATGCTTTTGTTTGTGAAATTAAAGATAACAAATTAGGTTTTGTTGGTGAAGTATGTGAGATTAATATTGCGAGCATAAAAAAATCTATTGATGATGGAGAAATTCCAATCTTATCTCCTATGGGAAGAACTATAGAGGGTCAACTGGTAAATATTAATGCTGATAATGCTACATTAGCAATTTCAAAGAAAATTCTTCCAGATAAGGTAATTTTTTTAAGCGAGCTTGGTGGGATTTTAGACCAAAATAATGTTCTCATATCAAATATTAATTTAAAAGATGATTATGAGTATTTGATGTCAAAAGACTGGCTCCATTCTGGCATGAAACACAAACTAAAACAAATTAATAATTTATTGAATTTATTACCTAAAAACAGTTCAGCTTCCATAACAAAACCTCTTAATCTTACAAGAGAATTATTTACTGACGCAGGGTCTGGAACCCTTGTAAAGCTCGGTCATAAGATAAATAAGTTTGAATCAGTTAGCTTAGACCAATCAAGTACGGTTCAATCTATTTTAGAAAAATCATTTAAAGGAAAATTAAATAAAAATTTTTTTGACGGAAACAAAAAATACTATTTAAGTTCTTGTGATAGAGCTGTAATTGTAATGAGGTATGAAGAAAAAGCAGCATATATGGATAAGTTTGCTGTAATGAATGATGCAAGAGGAGAGGGA
This sequence comes from uncultured SAR86 cluster bacterium, assembly GCA_902516285.1. Taxonomy (GTDB): domain Bacteria; phylum Pseudomonadota; class Gammaproteobacteria; order Magnimaribacterales; family D2472; genus SAR86A. The sequence goes on along the minus strand of CABXXT010000012.1, from coordinate 7,301 downwards.
CTTGGTAAGGCAATTATGAAAAAAATGATGTTAGACCATCCTAAAATATTTTGGCGCTCAAGACCAAATAATAATATTAATAGTTATTATAAAAATGCATGTGATGGCTTTCAAAAGCACAGTGAGTGGAATATTTATTGGATCGGTATTGAAGATCTAGATGAGCTCTCCGGATGCATTAGGTATGCAATTGAACAACCGTTATCTATAACTTATGAGTACTAAAGTAAAACAAGTTGCCATTCTTGGAGGAAGAGGTTACGTCGGATCTGAAATTATCAAAATACTTAATAATCATGACCATTTTTACTTAGCAAAAGTTTTTTCTTCCTCAGCTGCAGGCACTTTGGTTGACATCTACTCTAAAGATAAAAGTTTAAAATATGAACAACTAAATAAAAATATTGATCTATTAAATATCGATTTTGTAATTTTAGCTCTCCCAAATAATGCATCAGAGCCTTACATAAATTTAATAGATAACAAATATAAAAATATCACCATTATCGATATAAGTTCAGATAATAGATTTAATAAAAATTGGTTTTATAGTATTCCTGAGTTATCAAAAATGAATTCAAATGTATCTACTAGGATTAGTAATCCAGGCTGTTATGCTTCAGCGATGCAATTTTCAATTCTTCCAATTAAATCAATGATCAAAGGAAAAATTCATTCTTTTGGAATCTCTGGATACAGTGGAGCTGGAGCTTCACCAAACAAAAGAAACAATTTAAAGAATCTTGAAAATAATATAATCCCTTACAACATAAATGGGCATAGTCATGAAAAAGAGGTTAGTTTTCATTGCTATCAAGATATTTCATTCACTCCAAATGTTGCTAGTTTTTTTAGAGGAATTTTAATGACGTCACATTTTTCTCTCAAGGAAAAAGTTCTAATTGATGATCTAATTGAATTATATGAAGAATTTTATAAAGATTTTCCATTGGTTCAAATAACTAAAGATATACCAATGATCCAAGATACAATAAACAAGCATATTACAAAATTAGGGGGATTTTCTTTGGATGCTTCAGGAAAAACTTTAAAGGTATGCTGCACTTTAGATAATTTACTTAAAGGAGCTGCTACACAAGTTATTCAAAATTTAAACATTTCTTTAGGAATAAACAATATAACTGGAATTACGTATGAATAAAAAAATTTGGTCCTCAAAAGGAAATGAAGGACTAAAAGCTATAGACGATTTTCTATCAGGAAATGATATCGATTTAGATAAAAATTTATTCATTTATGACATCAAGGCTTCAATCGCTCATGTTAATGGATTAAAAGATATTAAAATTCTAAGCTCCTCTGAATCTAGAAAAATTATTAAATGCTTAAAAGACCTTAATAAAAAATTTATTTCTAATAAATTTAAATTAACGAATAAATATGAAGACTGTCATTCAGCTATTGAGTTCTATCTCACTAAAGAGCTTGGAGAGACTGGTAAAAAAATTCATACAGGTAGAAGCAGAAACGATCAAATTCAAGTGGCGTTAAGATTGTATGCAAAAGACAATTTAAAAAATATTAATAAAATTAACAAAAGAATTGCTAAAACTTTTCTACAATATGCAAAAAAATACCATGATCTCCCAATGCCTGGATACACTCATCTTCAAAGAGCAATGCCTTCAACATGGGGGCTTTGGTTCTCCTCTTTCGCAGAGGCTTTTATTGATAATTATGATTTAAATGGTTTAACAATTGATTGGATAGACAGTAATCCATTAGGAACTGCTGCAGGATATGGTGTTGATATTCCTCTAAATAGAAAAATGGTAACAAAGGAATTAGGATTTAAGAGAATTCAGCTGAACTCTCTTTATGTTCAAAACAGTAGAGGCAAATATGAAATGCAAATAATTAACTCACTAAAACAGTCAATGTTGGACATAAGAAAGTTTGCGTGGGATATGAGCTTGTTCTTATCTCAAGAGTTTAATTTATTGACTATAGGTGATATTTACTTAACTGGTTCCTCAATTATGCCAAACAAAAAAAATCCAGATGTAATTGAAATTATGAGAGGAAATTATTCAATAATTGCAGGAAATTACTCAGAACTTGAAAACTTGTTATCACTTCCAACCGGTTATCATAGAGATTTACAAATAACAAAGAAAAGCTTAATTTCAAGTTTTGAAATTACTGAAAAAACTCTTGAATTGATACCAGACTTAGTTAGATCAATTAAGATAAATAAAAAAAGATCTTTAGAATTTATTGATGATGAAATGATGATGACGTCGCAAGTTTATGAGTTAGTTTCAAAAGGTATGCCTTTTAGAGATGCCTATCAAGCTGTTAAAGATAGCAAAGGCAAATTACAAATATCAAAAAAGAATATAACTAAGTCCTCAAGTGGATCTCCTAAAAATCTTAATCTAGAAATTCTTGAAAAGAGACTAAATGGGAAATAGGTTCTTTATAAGATAAGATAATACACCTTGATCATTCATAAAAATATTAATGACTATGCCAATCAGATTTAAAGTCATTTTTTATTCATTCCTGGCAGTTTTTATCTGCTACATAGATAGAGTAAATATTTCTGTTGCAATAATTCCTATGCAAAATCAATTCGGCTGGAGTGAATCTCAAGTTGGATTAATTCTAGGTTCATTCTATGCAGGCTACATGGTTTCTATGACATTGGGAGGCTATTTAGCTGACAAATATGGCGGTAAAAAAGTCCTAGGATATGGACTATTATTATGGTCTTTCTTTACTGTTATTACTCCTGCTTTTGCATATAGTGGTCTTTGGCTATTAATATTAATAAGAGTACTAATGGGTCTGGGTGAAGGAATCACATTCCCATCATGGCATGCAATTTATGCAAGATGGATACCATTTAATGAGAGAACAAGATCAATAGCTATCACAAACAGCGGTATATCAGTAGGAACAGTTTTTGGCTATGTTGTAGCAGCCATAATCATCTCTAGATATTCTTGGGAATGGGTTTTTTACTCTTTTGGTATTCTTGGAATTTTTTGGTATTTTTTTTGGCAAAGAAATGTAACTTCATATCCAGAGGATCATGTATCTATTTCTAGTGAAGAACTTGATTATATAATTAAAGAAGCACCCTCTAAAGAGACACCTCCAAAAATCCCTTTATCAAAACTCATTAAAAATCAGCCATTTCTAGCAATTGCAATTGCAACATTTTGTAATAATTGGGCTTTGTATACTTTTTTGTCATATTTGCCAAGATATGTGAATGACCCATTATCAACTGGAGGTTTGGGGATTGAATTAGACTCAAGTCTTTTTATATATTTAATTCTTATTCCAAGTGTTGTTTCCGTGTTTGCTCTTTTATTTGGTGGAATATTAGCTGACTCATTAATAAAAAGAGGCTTTAAAGTTATAACTGTAAGAAAAACTGTAAATACAATAGGATTTTTTGGTTCTTCGATTTTTCTTATTTTAATTCCATTTCAAGACTCGTTAGTTAATATTTTAGTTCTATTGTGCTTGGTAAATACATGTTCAGGAATATGCCAAGGAGGATTTGGAGTAAATCATGCTGATCTAGGACCAAAATATACAGGATCCCTTGTTGGAATGGCGGGTAGTATTGGCATGATTGCCGCAATATTTAGCCCAATAGTTGCGGGATATGTGCTTGAATTTTCAAACTCATGGAATTTGATTTTTTACGTATGTTCAGGAATATTAGTTATAGGCGGTTTATATTATTTGATTTTTGCTAGTGCAGAAAAACAGTTTGATTAGCTGGACTTTTTCATTTCCTGAAAAAAATTAAATATATCCTGTGAACTTCTATCTCTAGCAGTTCTCCATTCAGTTGTTGAACTCTTATTAATAACATTTTTGTTAAAATCAAAGACTAAGACTCTTGGAATACCTTCCTCAGAAGGTATGTCAAAATACTCAATTAAATTCATATTAATCTCATATCTCTTTACATCGATATATAAGATATTGAAATATGTTTCTATAAATTCATTGATTTTAGGAATATCAATTGTCCCAGAAAAAATTCTACAATCAGGACACCAATTTGCACCAAAAATAATAATAGGTTGTTTATTTTCAGCAATTGACTGAGATAAAAATTTGTTTACTTCTTCAACGCTTATTTCATTTCCATCATATGGAAGTGGGAGAGGAAGATCTAATTTATCGTTTGCATCTAACATCATATCTGCATTTAGGATAATACAAATTAAGAAAAAATATGTAATACTAATTTTTTTAAATAAACTTATAACCATAATTTAGCTAATAATTGTATTATAAATATTAATCGGAGAGTTAATTGATTTGGATCCTTAGAATATATTTGCTTCTATTAGCAGTTATGTATTTCTTTATTGGTGTATGGGCTATTCTTGATCCTTTATTAAATGCCTTAGAATTGGGATATCCATCATTCTTAAATGCTGTAGGTTTGTCAGTAACATCTCCACTTGGATACTCTGAAATTGCGGGTATATATGGTGGACTTAATTTATGTATTGGAATAATGTGCTTTATTGGAATTTTTAAAAGAAGTATAGGAATATTTTCAATTCAATTTGTGACATTTCTGGTTGGTTCAATTGCAATAGGAAGAATAATTTTCTCATTATTTCCAACAACACCAGGATTCTTTAATCCATATTTTTTATTTGAAGTTATAGCTTTTTTTATTGGCTTATTTTTTCTTTATTTTAGAAGCAAGATCAAATAATATTTGCCAAAAATAACAAATACATAAAATAACTTGTAACAAATAAAAATCCAATGATCTTTATGCCAAGAATTGATATTTGTTCTTTCGAATATATTAAAGCAAAAGTTATAAATGCAATTGATGCAAAAACCATTAGCAGATAATCTCTTGAAAAAAGAACACTTTCAAGCGAGACATTTGAAAAAATTCCAATAATAGGAACAACTAAAGTTATATTTAGGACATTTGAGCCAATGACATTCCCGACAACCATATCTGTTTTTCTTCTAATTACCGCGCTTATAGTTGCAGCAAGTTCTGGTAAGCTTGTACCAATTGCTATTATTGTTAATCCTATAATTAACTCAGAAATATTTAACATTAGAGCAATCTTTTCCGCAAAGATTACTGCGTATCTTGAACCTAAGATTAAAGACACGAGTCCAACTAAAATAAAGAAAACAATAACGGCGTTTTGCTGTTGAGATGAATCGGCTTCCAGAGATGAATTTTTATCGGTTCTATTTTTTACAATTACATACAAGAAATAGCAAAATACCAAAATTAGCATAAGACTATCTAATTTTGATATTGTTAAGTCATATAGGGAATAACCAAGAACTAATACGGATAAAATAAATGGGACAAATTGAATAAGTGGCGTTTCTTTAGGTTTAAGATAAATGCCTATGCATGATACTCCAAAAATCAGGCCAATATTTGAGATATTTGAACCTACTACTGCTCCAAGAGCTATAGATTCACTCTGATTTACTACAGAAGATATTCCTACAAATATTTCAGGAGCAGATGTACCCAGGGCGACTACAGTTAACCCAATTGTAAGCTCATTAACACCAAGTTTTTTTGCAACAATAGATGAGTAATCTACAAATTTATCTGCACCCCATATTAAAAATGATAGTGACACTATGAGACCAAACGAATTTAAAAAAAAATCCATTATTTATTTTAACCTAGATATGCATTATTTAGATTATGTTTAATAAATTAAAGATACAATATAACTTCAAAATACATATTGGAGTTTTTAGAATGGAAATAAACAGTCTTTTTAGTGTGAAAGGTAAAACAGCAATCGTAACAGGTGGTTCAAGAGGTATTGGTGAAATGATTGCTTCAGGCTTTCTTGCAAATGGTGTAAAAGTATATATTTCTGCTAGGAAGGCACCAGCTCTTATTGAAAAGGCAAATGAATTAAGTGAAAAGTTTCAACAGGAATGTATACCGGTGCCTTGTGATTTAAGTAGTTCTGAGGGAATCAATAATTTTGTTACAGAAATAAAAAATAACGAAGAAAGCATAGATTTTTTAATAAATAATGCTGGAGCAGCCTGGGGTGAAACATTTGAGAGTTTTTCTGAAAAGGGGTGGGATAAAGTAATGAATCTTAATGTGAAGAGTATGTTTTTTTTAACACAACAGTTTAAAACTTTGTTAACGAAAAATGCCTCATTGGAAGATCCATCAAGAGTTATTAATATTGGTTCAATTGATGGCTTAAATGTCCCTGCTTTTGAAACGTATTCATATAGCACGTCTAAAGCAGCTGTTCATCATCTCACAAGAGTAATGGCAGCAAAATTAGTGAAAGAAAATATTTTAGTTAACGCTATAGCTCCGGGACCATATCCTAGTGAAATGCTTGGATCAGCAGTAAATTCTGACTACACTGAGATAGAAAAAAGAAATCCTAGAAAAAGAGTCGGCTCAGCGGAGGATATTGCGGGACTTGTTATATTTTTATGCTCTAGAGCTGGTGCTTATACCGTCGGTGAAACTATAACTTCAGACGGAGGTATAGTAAAAACTAGCAGCCACAATCTTGGTTAAATTACCTTTGCGCATCTTTGAAAGCCCTAATTACAAGATCTTTCATCCAAATGTGACCACCATCACCTTCATCACTTTTATGCCATATTAGAAAATATTCCATTGATGGTATTTCAATAGGTATTTCTACAAATGCAAGATTATTTCTTTTAGCAAAACTTCTAGTTCCCATAAGCACAAGATCAGTAGAATTTATAATTGATGGCGCAATAAGAAAATGTTGACATCTTAAAGATACATTTCTTTTAAAGCCTATTTTTTCAAGCTCAACATCTATTAAGTGAAGTCCTCTTTTTCTTCCTGAAACATGCAGATGCTTTAGATCTAAGATGTTGTCAATAGTTACATTTTTAAACTTAGAGATGTCATGATCTTCTCTGTGCATCACAACGAAGTCATCTTCAAATACTTTTGTTGAATCTACTTCATCTGTTGCAGGTATTATTGGATCTACGACGAAATCTAGATTATTTGTTGATAAAGCGTGTACTTGATCACTTCTTGGATATGCAAAACTTCCTACAGAAACATTTGGAGCATCTTTGTAAATTTCTTTCATAATAAACGGCAAAACTCTGCCCTCAGAAACGTCTCCTAAAGATAATTTGAAATTTCTTTCTGAAGATTTTGGTTCAAAGGTATCTGGTTCATTTACACTTTTTTGAATTAAAGTCAGAGCACTTTGAACATCCAAAATCATGTTCTCAGTTTTTTGAGTGGGGACCATCCCTGATCCAGTTCTTAC
>CABXXT010000011.1 GCA_902516285.1 uncultured SAR86 cluster bacterium | reverse complement strand
GGATATAGAATCCTATTTATCGTCTATTCATGCAATACCAATTCTTACGAAAGAACAAGAACAAGAGTTAGCACTAAAGCTGTATGAAGAAGATGATTTAGATGCAGCGAGACAGCTTGTAATTCATCATTTAAGATTTGTTGTGCACATCGCTAGATCGTATCAAGGATATGGATTGCCATTAGGGGATATTATTCAAGAGGGAAATGTTGGATTAATGAAGGCGGTAGATAAGTATGACCCACATAGAGGAGTTAAATTAGTTTCCTTTGCAGTACATTGGATTAAAGCAGAAATACATGAATATATATTAAAAAACTGGAGACTAGTAAAAATTGCAACTACAAAAGCTCAAAGAAAGTTATTTTTTAATCTTAGAAGTAAAAAGAAGAGCCTAGATTGGCTTACAAAAGAAGAAGCGGAAAAGATTGCTAATGATTTGAATGTTGAGGTTAAAGACGTTCTTCATATGGAAAATAGACTCTCGTCAAATGATTCTTCTTTTGACGCTCCTGCACCTACCGGTAGTGACGATGATGAGATTATGTCTCCATCTCAATATCTTGAAGATAAGACATATGACCCAGAGGTTATTGTTGCCAATGAGCAAGCAGATCAAGTAAATAAAAATGATTTAGTAGAGGCACTTAAAATACTTGATGATAGAAGTAAAGATATCCTTCAAAGGAGATATCTAGGTGATCAAAAAGCTACACTTCATGATTTGGCTGATGAGTATGAGGTTTCTGCTGAAAGAATAAGACAAATTGAGAGTTCTGCATTAAAAAAACTTAAATCTGTAATGGTAGATCACGCATAGAACATCAATCTTCAATGCATCAAAAATATCTTCCATCTTTCGCGAAAAGAAATGGGAGAATTACAAATAGTCAGAAAAGAAATCTTGAGCTTTTTAAAAGTTTTGAGATTAAAAACTTAGAAGACTTAAAATATAGCTTAAAAAAATATTCTAAATGCGCATTAGAGATTGGCTTTGGCAATGGTGAGAATCTAATCAATCAAGCAATCCTTAATCCAAATACTTTACATATTGGATCAGAGGTATATAAATCTGGAATTGGATCACTTATTGGAGCTATCAATCAAAAAAAACTTTCAAACATAAAAATTTACCAAAACGACGTTAGAGATCTATTTGACAGGGAACCTGAAGAAATTTTTGATTTGATAATTATTATTTGTCCAGACCCTTGGCCAAAAGAAAAACATCATAAAAGAAGACTTATAAACAAAGAATTTCTGCAAATGATATTCAACTTTATGAAAGAAAACTCATATTTACATATATCTACAGATTGGCAAAACTATGCTGAAAGCATTGAAGAAGATCTCCGAGTTTTTAAAAAATTTTCAAAAATAAAAAATAGCATAATCACAAGAAAAGAGTTAACTAAGTTTGAAAGAAGAGGTATCTCAGAAGAAAGAAAGATATCAGTCTTCGATTTTAAAAAGTCTATTTAAATTGCAATAAAAAATTTTTTGAAGCAATTGCTCTATGACTAATATCGTTTTTAGTCTCAGAATCAATTTGAGCCATAGATAAATCAAAACCTCTTGGGTAAAAAATCTTATCATAACCAAATCCACCATCTCCTATGCTATTTATGGAAACTCTTCCATGAATTTTACCTTCAGAAATTATTGGCATAGGATCATCATTAGCTCTAAGTCCCACTAGAACACAGACATAATATGCATCAAGACTTTGTTTAGAGATACTCTCAATCTTTTTTATTACTTTATTTCTATTGTCTAAATCTGATGCAGCATCTCCAGCATATCTAGCTGAATATATACCTGGCTCATAATTTAATTCAGGAATCACAAGACCAGAATCATCTGCAATTGTGTATTTATTAGAATAAGCTGCTCCATGTTTTGCTTTAATCAAAGCATTCTCAAAAAAAGAGTTCCCATCTTCTATAGCGTCATCTATTTGAAAATCACTCAAAGAAAATAAATTATAGTCTTTAAAGATTTTTTTAAACTCTTTAATTTTTCCTTTATTAGAAGTTGCAAATAGAATATCTTTATTCTTTTTCAAGCAGATAAACTCCTTCAGTTGCAAAAAGATTCGGTATTAATGATGAAATTAAGCTTTTTTTTCCACTTCCACTAAGAAAAACTTTATCTTGTATCTTGATACCCTCGTCAGAACATAATTTTTCAAAATCTTTGATAGTGCAAAGATGAATATTTTCAGTTTCAAACCAACTTAAGGGCAAGTCTGGAGTAACTGGCATTCTTCCTTTGAGTAAATCAAATCGGCATTTCCAATATCCAAGGTTTGGGAGAGTAACAACACATCTTTTTGAGAGTTTTAGCATCCTATTTAATGCCAAGTTTGGATTTTTGAGGCATTGTATTGATCTTGCCATAATAGAAAAATCAAAATTTGAAGATGCAAATTCGTTGATACCCATGTCGATATCTTGCTTAATTACTGGCACCTTTTTCTTGATACATTCATTAATTTTTTTATCATTAATTTCAACCCCATAACCCAAAATATTCTTGCTATTTATTAATTTTTTAAGCAATGAACCATCACCACAGCCAAAATCAATAACTTTGCTATTCTCAGGAACCCAATTTTCTATATATGATGAAAGCTCTTTTGCCATTATGAGCCTACGAAATCTTGAATTATTTCTTCATATTTTTCTGATGCAAACAAGAAACTATCATGACCTTGTCTACCATCTAAGGTTATATATGATGATCTAATATTATTATTCATAGCTGCAAGCTGAATTTCTTTTCCCCTTTCAGGTGGATAAAGCCAATCGGAATCGAATCCAACTATAAGAAGCTCAGATGAGACACTTGAAAGAGCTTCATCTAAATTCTTGAAGTTTTTTGACGCATCATATCCATCCATTGCTTTTGTCATTAATATGTACGAATTAGCATCAAAGTTTTCAGTAAACTTTTCTCCTTTATATTGGAGATAATTTTCTACTTCAAAATCTACTTTTCCATCTACCTTAGAATCACTATCTTGGAATTTTCTGCCAAATCTTAGGTCCATGTTTTCCTCTGAAAGATATGTTATGTGACCCAACATTCTTGCAGTTTTAAGACCATTTTTAGGCTTAACACCTAACTCAATATAATCTCCATTATTAAAATTAGGATCTTTTCTAATAGACTCTCTTCCAACCTCGTTCATTGCAATATTTTGAGTGCTTGATTTAGCAGCTGCTGCAAAAATACCAGCTTTAAGAATTTTTTCAGGATATGCAATAGACCATTCAAGTGCTTGCATTCCTCCCAAACTACCACCTACAACAAAAAGCCATCGAGGAATTCCCAGTCTTTCAGTTAACATATTTTGCGAATTCACCCAGTCTTTAACACTGACAATGGGGAAGTCCTTGCCATAAATTTTTCCAGTTGTAGGATTTATCGAGGAAGGCCCTGATGATCCAGAACAACCACCTAAATTGTTACAACATACAACAAAATACTTATTTGTATCTATAGCTTTATTAGGACCAACTATTTCATCCCACCAACCAATTTCTCCCTTAGGATTCTTTCCAGCAACATGGTGATTACCTGAAAAAGCATGACAAATTAGAACAGCATTAGTTTTAGAATCATTTAAATCTCCATATGTTTCTATCATTAATTCAAAAGAACTCAGATTATCTCCAGACTCTAGGGAAATACCCTCTTCGAATTTAATTAGTTCACTTTTAGACTTCATACTATTGAGCTTAAGATATTCCTTAAGAAGTTTTCTGTTAAATTTATAAAAATGAGAATAAATAATGGGGAGAAATCTAAACCTCCAGCTGAGGGTATGATATTCCTCAATGGACTCATTAATTTATCTGAAACCTCTACAACCAACTCAAGAAAAGCATTAGATTTTTCAGGTGAAACCCAGCTTAAAATCACTCCACCAATTACTGCAAAGAATATAATTCTTAGAATAAGTAAAAGAGTTTTTACAATAGATACTGCAGCCAAAGATAACGTTTCGTATTGACTGCCGAAATAAATCATTAAAGTAATAAATTCTATTAGTACAGATATAAAAAATATATTTATGGTTCTATTTCTAATTATTGATATTTTTTCAATTGGCGAATATATTTTCATTAACACACTCACAATAGGATTAAAGTAATTTACTTTTAAAAGGCTGAACAAGAACAAGAATACGAAAGCATAGTTTAGTACGTCTAAAATTATTCCTACTATTTCAATACTATTTATATTCATTTGATATTTCTTTTGACCTTTTTATTGCAGATTTAATACCATAATCAAAAATATTAAGTAACTTCTTGCTCTTAAAGAGATTTATTCCTGCTTCAGTGGTTCCTTTCCTAGATGCCACAATGCTAATTAACTCATCCATGGAACCACCATTTTTAATAGATAAAGCAACTCCGTTAAGAAGGCTAGCAATAATTTCTTTAGATTTTAAAGAATCTCCATTACTCAACTTGTTTAAATTTTTTTCATAGGTTTTAAGCAAATAGAAAAAATATGCTGGCCCACTACCAATAAAGCCGGTGAACTTGTCCATACTTGATTCTTTGTTAAGCTCTAAAACAATTCCAACTCTATTAAATAGCTTGATAACCTTTTTAAGATTATTTTCTTTGAAGGTTGAGTTTAAGATGGCTGTAATTCCAGAATTATACTTTGAAGAAGTATTTGGCATAGCACGAAGAAACTCTATATCGTTTCCTCTTTTCAAATATGACTTTGAGTTAATGCCTGCAACCAAAGATACTACTTTTGGATTCTTATATGATTCTAAAATTGTTTCGAATCCTAACATTGCATCTTTTGGCTTAACCGCAAGGAAGAAAATATCAATACTTACTTTATGATTCTCTAAATTTTTAATTTTTAATTTTTTTAATCTTTTCTTATTCTCTTTGTTTCTATCCAAATAAAAAATATCTTTAGATTTAAATCCGTCTTCAATCAATCCCTCAATAATAGATTGCGCAATATTGCCACAACCATAAAATGCAATCCTCATAATCTTTTTCCAAAAATTGATTCACCAATTCTGATAACATTTGACCCAACTGATACAGCATCTTCAAAGTCTGATGTAGTACCCATTGATATGTATTTGGCCTCAGGAAAGTGACTCTTTAATCTATTACTAAGATTTACAACTTTATTCATAGTTTCCATCCTATCTAACTTATTATCAGTTAGCTTTGGGAGTGCCATTATGCCTTTTAAATTTACATTTTTCATTGATTTAATAAGTTTTGCTAGCTCTATAAAGTTATCTGGATTGCAACCACTTTTAGAATCTTCTGATGAAATATTAACCTGAATAAAACCATTTATTAATTTGCTATGTTTTTTGCATTCATCATTAAGTTTAAATATAACTTTTTCTCGGTCCAATGCATGAACCCAATGAGCATACTTTGCAATTAGCTTTACTTTGTTTGATTGTATAGGACCAATGAAATGCCAAGAAATTTTTTCATCATTAACCATCTCAGCTTTAGTTTTTAATTCTTGTGCATAGTTTTCACCAAAATCTTTCACACCTAAATTATTTGCAATTTTTATAAGGCTGAAATCCTTTTTTTTCGAGACAGCAATGATCTTAACTTCTTTAGAATCAAAATTATTACTTGAAGCAATCTCTTCAATCCTTTGTTTGATGTTTTTTAAATTAACTGCTATTTTTTCTTGCATACTGTTCTTAGTCTAGGATCAAAACCTTTTTTAGTTATTTTTTCCTTTGAATTATTTGCTGCAGATCTATTTTCATAGGGGCCTGATATAACACTATGCAAAAGCTTACCTGGTAATTGTGAACTATAGATGTCATTGATTGAGATATTTTTAATTTCAACATTTAAAATATTTTGAGCTTCAACAGCAAACTTTTTGTTACCGTATGCTCCAATCTGAACAAAGTATTCACAATTTTCAGCTGATAATATGCTATTTGATTCAATTAAAACTGAATTCTCCATTAGGGAGGTGGGGAAATCAATTATTATATTATTTGACACTATTTCTGATTGAAAAGATCTAACATCCGACTTAAAAAAGAACATTGAAGTTAATATTAGTCCAACACTTATGGCTAACAAGGAAAGGATTGTTTCTGAGCTAATTGTGTTTAAAGATTTTCTCTTTGATCTAAACACAGACTTCCTTTTGCTTGCTTTTTTTGTAGAAGCTCTATTCGCAAAATCTTTCATCAAATTACATTTTTTTCATTGGAGTTATTCCTAGTAAACCTAGCCCATTAGCAATTGTCTGTTTCACTCCCCCCAAACAAAACATGATTAATTCAATATTTTCTTCAGATTCTGATAAAACATGATTGTCATTATAAAAACTATGGAAAAGCTGAGATAAATCTCTCAAATAAAAAACTATTAAGTGTGGCTGAAGAGAATTTGAAGACTTCAGTACTAAATTTGGAAACTTACTTATCTCATGAATTAGTTCATCACACTTGCTATATGAATTATTTTTTATATCAGTTTTACTAGCAATTTGCTTTTTAGTAGTTTTTTTATATTTGTCTTCAATTGAGAATATTCTTGCATGCGCATATTGTATGTAGTAAAAAATATTTTCTTTACTATCTGACTTAGCCAAATCAAGATCAAAATCTAAATGCTGATCAGCCTGTTTTGATAAGTAATAAAATCTTGCAGCATCAGCACCTATATCATCTATTAAATCTTTTAAGGAATAAAAATCTCCTGACCTTGTCGACATTTTAATTTTTTTGCCTTTCTTAAAAAGATTTGCAAATTGAACAAGCTTTACAATCAATTTATCCTTTGAAGTTCCTAAAGCTTCAACAGAAGCCTCAATTCTTTTAATATATCCATGGTGGTCCGCCCCCCAAACATTTATCAATTTATCAAAACCCCTATCAATTTTATTTTTATGATAGGCTACATCTGAGGCAAAATAAGTTGCACGACCGTCTTTCCTCACTAATACTCGATGCTTGTCATCGCCACAACTTTCCGTATTAAGCCATATTGCGCCATCCTTTTTATATCCTATTCCATCTTTACTTAATTTGGTTATCGAAGAAGAAATTTCAGAATTTGATTCCTTAATACTTCCCAATGATGATTCATAAAACCATTCATCAAACAAAACATTAAAATTACTTAGGTCTTCCTTTATAAGTTCTACAATTATCGAAAGTGAATGATTTTTAACTTTGTTCCAAATCATTAAATCTTTTGTTTTAAGACTAGTAATTATTTCATTAATTTCATCTTCAGCATCGCTGGGCAAATTATTTATAAGATTACTTGCTTCATTAAATCTAATTTCCTCTCCAAATTTTTCTCCAATAATCTCTATATATTCACCTCTATATGCATTTTGTGGGAAAAATCCATTAAGTTCTTTCTTAAGCATCCTAATAATTACACTAGCTGTGAGGATGTCTATTTGTCTCCCTGCATCATTGACATAATATTCCTTCTCAACCTCGTAACCAGTATTTTTCAGAATTCTGGATAATGCATCCCCGTAGGCAGCTCCTCTTCCGTGTCCAACATGAAGAGGGCCAGTAGGATTAGCTGAGACAAACTCTATTTGAACCTTTTTACCCTCACCAAAATCAGAAGATCCATAGTTGACATTTTTTTCATAAATATTATTTAAGGTAGATAAAAAATCCTCTCTTTTAAGAGTAATATTAATAAATCCAGGACCAGCTATATCTACGTTTTCAAATATTTTAAGATCACTAATTCTTTTATGCAGATCTGTCGCCAATTTTTTTGGATTAGACTTGAGAATGCTACCAGCAATCATGCAAACATTAGTTGTAATATGGCCATTTTTTAAACTTTCTGATATGGAGGTCTTAAACTTTTCACAAATTTCGCTAACAGAATTTTTTTCAATTCCATCAATGGAACTGATAAATAATTTGATTTCTTTATTAATTTTATTTATCAAGTTTTTGCTCTTCCAACATAAGACATATCTCGGGTATCTACCTTGATAGTTTCATTTTCATTCACGAACAAAGGTACCTGAATTGAAATGTCAGTCTCTAGTAATGCATTTTTAGTAGCACCAGAAACTGTATCGCCTTTAACACCTGGTTCTGCTTGAATAATTTTTAATTCAACAATTGTTGGTGGATTTACCAGAATCGGTTCATCATTCCAAAATACAATCTCACAAATCTCTTGACCAGTGATCCATTTTTTTGCATCTAACATTTTTTCAGAACTAATTTCAACTTGTTCATAATTGCTGGTATCCATGAAATGCCATTTCTCTTTATCTTGATATAAGAATTCCATTTCTCTATGCTTTACATCTGCAGCCTCAACAGTTTCACCAGTTTTAAAAGTCTTATCGTTTGTGCTTCCAGTAATTAAGTTTTTATATTTTACTCGCATCACAGCCTGACCTTTGCCGGGTTTATGAAACTCATGTTCAACTATCGAACATGGAGCATTATCAATAATCAACTTTGTACCATTTTTGAACTGATTCGTAGAAATTTTCATATTAGATTTATTTTATGTTATTTTAATATCGAGGTAGCACAAATGAAAATTTTTTTAAGCATGATTTGCATTATATTTATTGTATCTTCTTGTGATACTAGTAGCGAACAGAATAGTCAGAATCGAATACTTGAGGATTTTTTGACTAAAGTAGAAGAAGAAAACAAAAAATACGGCCCGATAATTTCATCAGCCTCATGGATTAGTTCAAATTTTATAACCTTTGATTCACAAAAAGTTATTGCTGATTATGGAACTCGTTATACTCTTAATTCCCTAGAAAAAGCTAGAAAGGCTTCAAATTTTGATAATGTCCTAACATCTCCTGAAAATAGAAGGATGTTGAATATCCTCAAAAGTTCATTTGTAATGCCTCCACCATTAGATGAATCTTTGGCCAGTGAGTTATCTGAAATAACTACAGGCCTCGAGGCTATGTATGGTTCAGGTGAGTACTGCTATGAAGATGGACATTGCTTCGACTTAGAAGCATTCGAAGCAATTATTGACAAGTCGAGAAATCCTAAGCAGCTGTTAAGCGCGTGGAGAGGGTGGCATGAGATTGGTAAACCGATGAAACCAATGTATTTACGCATGGTTGAAATTGGAAATAAAGGATCCAAAGATCTTGGTTATGATGGCCTAAGCGACCTTTGGTTTAGTAAATATGATATGCCAGCAGATGAGTTTTTGAATGAAACAGATAGAGTCTGGGATGAGGTTAAGCCATTGTATGATGCATTACATTGTCATGTTAGAGCAAAGTTAAATGATCATTATGGTGATGATGTGATCTCAAAAACAGGACCACTGCCTGTTCATATGCTTGGAAATATGTGGGGTCAATCATGGTCAAATATATATGATTTAGTTTATACAGAAGAAACTAATGATAATTCAATTGATGTAACACAAATTATTAAGGATAAAAATTTATCTGAAATCGAGATGGTCGAATATGCAGAAGATTTTTTCTTATCAATAGGATTTGAACCTTTGCCTGAAACATTTTGGGAACGATCTTTATTTGTAAAACCTTTAGATCGATCAGTGGTTTGTCATGCATCGGCATGGAACCTTGATCCTGTAGAAAATGATCTAAGAATAAAAATGTGTATTGAAAAAAATGAAGAAGACTTTATAACAATACATCATGAATTAGGACATATTTTTTATTACCAAGCATATAATCATTTACCAACTTTATTCCAAGGCGGCGCCAATGATGGTTTCCATGAAGCATTCGGTGATTTACTTACATTATCAATAACACCTGACTATCTTAATCAAATTGGATTCATCTCAAAAGATGAAGCAAAGTTAGCTAAGGAAGATCCTATAGGTCTCTTAATGAAACAAGCTTTAGAAGGAGTTGTTGTTGTTCCATGGGCTTTAATGCTTGATAAGTGGAGATCAGGAGTTTTTAATGGAGAAATTAACGAAACTAATCTAAACTCTTCTTGGTGGGAGTTAAGAGAGCAATATCAAGGAATAAGTACTTCTGAAACAAGAGATGAGAGATACTTTGATCCTGGAGCAAAGTATCACATTCCTGGAAATACTCCATATACTAGATATTATTTAGCAAGAATTATGCAATATCAATTTCATGAAGCACTCTGTAATTCGATTGGATTTGAAGGAAATCTCCATGATTGTTCTATATACGGTAGTATGGAAGCTGGAAAAAAAATTATTTCTACCATGGCAATGGGAGAAAGTTTACCTTGGCAAGAAGCTTTTGAGAATTTAACAGGTTCAAGAAAGCTCAGTGGGAAATCTATATTAAATTATTATGATCCTTTAATGACTTGGCTTAATGAACAGAATAAAAACAGAACATGTGGATGGGAAAAATCATGAAGTGGTATTCATATGTTTTTTTATCTTTCCTAGCTTTCTTTCTAACTATGGGTATAGCTTATGCTGTAGGAAGTAGATTAGTTTTTATTGCAGTTTTATTTGCGTTTTTGATTAGTTGGATTGCCTATATACCTGCTTATATTTTTCAAACTGAAAAATTTTATGACTTAACAGGTAGTATTAAATACTTATTTCTAACATGGTTTATTTATGTTCTGTCATATGAGTTATATGGCTTCAACATAGGCAATTTAATTTTGGCTATTCTCATATCTATTTGGACTGTAAGATTAGGTAGTTTTTTATTTATGAGAATTCATAAAGACGGAGAAGATAAAAGATTTAGGACTATAAAAACCTCAGCTGCACAATTTTTCTTAACATGGACACTTTCAGGAATGTGGGTGTCTTTGTGTTCAATCTGTGCTTTAACAGCAATAGCCAATCCTTTTGGGGTAACTTTGAATTTAGTAACATATATTGGTATTGGGTTATTTCTTCTTGGATTTGGTATTGAGGTAATTGCAGATAAACAAAAAACAGCTTTTAGATCAATATTAGAAAACAAGAATAAATTTATTACTTCTGGGCTATGGTCTAAATCAAGACATCCAAATTATTTAGGAGAGATCATCTTATGGTTTGCAATAGCTGTAATATCTTTTTCATCTCTTAGTGGAACACAATATATCGCACTAATATCTCCAGTTTTTACATATTTATTACTCGTATACGTTAGTGGTGTAAGGATGCTGGAGGATAGGGCTAATAAAAAATGGGGAAATCTAACTGAGTATCAAGATTATAAGAAAAATACACCTACTTTATTTTTTAAGATTTTTTAAGTATTTTTGAAAACAAAGTAAATTTCTTATTTTTTATTGCTAGACTGCTATTTATTTGAGATTTTAATGTCATAAAAATATACAAAATTGTTTTATTTATTGTTCTTAGACTGTTAACATAAAAAAACTTTAGGGAGTACGTAATGCATAAATATGTAAAAACAATATTTTTATCAACATTTATGAGCTTTAGTTGTTTCATTCTTGCTAATAACGAAGCAAATATTGAAACAAATATGGAAAATGTTCTTGAAGTTGGTAGAGAGAATCAAGAACTTTCAGCATCATCACAAGACAAAATCGATGCCACCGAAAAACAAACTGATAAAATCATTAATGAATACAAAGTTGTATCCAAGCAGGTTGAAGGATTAAAGCTTTACAATGCACAAAAAAGAATACAAATTCAGGCTCAGCTTGACTTAATGGATAAGCTTGATGAGCAGCTTGTTCAGGTTGTAGTTATGCAAAGACAAATTCCTCCATTGGCGCAAAAAATGCTTGAAACCCTTGAAACTTTTGTAAAGCTTGATACTCCATTTAGACTTGATGAAAGAAGAAATAGAATTGATTTAGTCAGAGCGTCACTTTCTAAACCCAAAGTTACAGCTTCAGAGCAAGTTAGACAAGTTTTAGAGGCTTACAATATTGAAGCTGAATATGGAAGAAAAATTGATACATATGAAGATAAGCTAGCGGATGGTACTGTAGTAAATATACTTGTAATTGGAAGAATTGGAATGTTCTATCAAACCCTTGATGAAAGAGATAGTGGCAGATGGGATAATGAGCTTGGCGAGTGGGAAGATTTACCAAATAGTTACAGAAAACCCATAAGAGATGGAATAAGAATGGCTAAGAAATTAATACCTACTGATATGTTGTTAATGCCTGTTGTAAAGGGAGAAGTATAATGAAAAATTTGTATTTATTAATCTTTACTATTGTCTTCTCTTTTAGTTTTCTTCAAGCACAGGACTCTGAAGAAGATGCTCCTGAAATTTCCACTGTAGAGGCATTATTACTATTAGTCAAAGATGGGAAAACAAAAGAGCAATCAGTGAACGCTGACAGAGAAGCCAAGTTTTTAGCAGACAAAAATAAACAAGCTTCTATTCTTGCCGCTGAAAAAAGAGAACTTGCTAGACAAGAAAAGATTGCAGATCAACTTGAAGCAGAATATAAAAAGAATGAGGGCATTCTTAGAGTTAAAGAAGAAGCCTATCAAAAAGAACTAGGTTCGTTAGTTGAATTATTTGGACATCTTCAAAGTTCAGCTGGTGAAGCAGCAGTTCAATTTTCAGGTTCACTTTCTAGTGCCCAGTATGGACAAGAAAGAGTTTCATTCTTAAATGAACTAACCTCTAAAATGTCTGAGACAACTGAATTACCGACAATTAGAGAAATTGAAGGACTATGGTATGAGCTTCAAAGAGAGTTAGTCGCAAGTGGTCAGGTAGTATCCTTTGATACAGATGTAACTGAGGTAGGTGGCCAATCTACACCATGTGATGTAACAAGGGTTGGTTTGTTTAATGCTGTTTGCGATGGAAAGTATCTCAAATATGTTGCATCAACAGGTGGCTACGCATTCTTACCAAGACAACCAGCTGGAAGATATACTAGTACAGCTAAAAAGGTTGGTAACGCAGAAGTTGGCGATCAAGTTAAATTTGGAGTAGATCCTACTGGACCTACTGGAGGAAGCTTACTTGCAAACTTAATACAAACACCCTCATTAGCTGAAAGAGCAGCACAAGGAAGAGAAGTAGGTTACGCAATTATTACTGTTGGTTTGATAGGTATTGGAATTGCGTTTTGGAAACTTTATAGTTTATATATGCTCGGAGCTGCTGTAAGAAAACAAGCAGGCTCAAGCACTCTAGATGTAAGAAATCCATTAGGAAGAGTTCTAAAAATAGGTGAAGAAAACTTTAACAAAGACATTGATACTTTAGAATTAAAACTTGCAGAAGCGATAATGGCAGAAAGACCATCTATTGAAAAGGGAATTGGAGCAGTAAGAATAATATCTGTAGTAGCTCCTCTCGCAGGACTATTAGGAACTGTTACAGGTATGATTGTAACCTTCCAAATGATAACACTTTACGGTACAGGTGATCCTAAGTTGATGGCTGGTGGTATATCACAAGCACTTGTCACAACTGTTTTAGGTCTGTTAGTAGCCATACCAACAACTCTTTTACACTCTTTCACAGCTTCCTCCGCAAAAGGCATTATAAGTGTGCTTGAAGAGCAAAGTACTGGCATTCTAGCCGAAAGAGCTGAAAAAAATTAATAGTTAATATGTTTTTTGCAATAACTGAAGCATTTTCATCAATAAGAGACTTCATGGAAGCTGGTGGAAGTGTTTTGTGGCTTATTGCGATTTTAGTATTTTTTATGTGGGCAATGATCTTTGAAAGAATATGGTATTTTTCTCATGGACATGAGTTTTATGTGCAAGATTTAGCAAGTAAATGGAATAATAGATCTGATAAAACCTCTTGGCATGCGCTTCAGATAAGAGAAAAGATGTTGTCAGAGGCAAAAGTTGAAATTAATAAAAACCTTTCGATAATTCAAACTTGCGTTGTTTTGGCTCCATTGTTTGGTTTATTGGGAACTGTTACTGGAATGATTGAGGTTTTCCAAGTTATGGCTTTTAATGGAGGTGGGGACGCTAGAGCTATGGCAGGTGGAGTTTCAAAGGCGACATTGCCAACAATGGCTGGTATGGTAGTTGCACTTTCAGGAGTCTTTGCTAGCATATATTTAAATAGTGCTTCTGATAGGCATAATAATAATCTAAATGATCTTATCAAAAGAGTACTGTAGGAGAATTTAATGAGAAGAAATGCAATAAATGCAGCTGTAAAAGATGACGAAAGTGAAATAAATTTAACACCTATGCTTGATGTTGTATTTATCATGCTTATTTTCTTTATTGTAACTGCTAATTTTATCAAAGAACCAGGATTAGAAATTAATAGACCTGACTCAGATACTGCTGAGACACAAGAAAATGCGGCGATTCTTATAGCTGTAGGATCAAATGATGAGGTCTGGATGGATGGAAGAAGGATAGACGTTAGACAGGTTAAAGCGAATGTCGTAAAAATGCTCGCAGATAATCCAAAAGGATCCGTTGTTATTCAAGCTGATGAAAAAGCTGTCGCTGATACAATAATTAAAGTGATGGACGGCGCAAGAGAAGCTGGTGTAAACGCAATTTCTTTAGCATCAGAGCCAAAATAATTTATGGATCAAGTTTTTTCTTTTTTTAATCTAATTTTTAGATCTGTTCATGAATTATATGTTAGAGCATTTAATTATAATAAATATATTGCTGGTGTTGGCTTTTCCGTCTTAATTACATTTGTTTTATTTTCAATAATGGTAATTCTAATTGCGTTGGGTGATAGTGGAATGAAGGATGATACGTCAGTCAAACTTGCAGATATTGTTATGCCAGAAAGAGAGATTGATACATTTATGACTGAGGTTGATAAACCAGAAAAGCCAGAAGAGCAACCTGAAGATATAGCTCAACCAGAGCTTGATCTTGCACCATTAACAGGTATAGATGTCTCAATGGCTAAACCAAAACCAGCTTTTCAAGCAGGTGGTTCTTTTTTTAGGGATGGAGAATATATACCATTATTTAAGGTGGTCCCAATTTATCCAAGAAGAGCATTAGAAAGAGGCACAATGGGTTATGCTCTAGTAAAATTTACCATAACTGACACTGGAAGTGTTGAGAATCCAGAAATTGTTGAGGGCTATTGTTCTAGACAGAATCCTGATGATCCAGATGCTGAATTTAGACCATGTAGTATGTTTAATAGCGCAACACAAAGGGCAGCATTGAAGTTAAAATATAAACCAAAAATTGTTGATGGAAAAGCTGTAGCAGTGGACGGTGTTCTTCATAGTTTTAAATATGTATTAGATGAGGCTGGCTAGTTAACATGAATAAATTTTTCTATAAATTTCTCTTTTTAAGTTTGACCTTTTCTTTTGCATCAATCCCTTTATCTGTTGAAGCACAATCCTCAGCTGAAAATAAAAAACCAGTTAAATATAAAAAAGCAAGAGCTCTTCAGTCCTCAACAGCAAAAAAAATGGCAAAAGTATATGAGGCTCTTGAAGCAGTTGATGAAAAAGGAGAACCTGCACCAGATATGGAAACTGTTCTTTCTGTCCTAAACGATTTAAAAGCAAATAAAGATGATCTTAAAAGTTATGATCGATCAGTTATGTGGAATGCTTGGGCATATGTTTATTTTAGTGATGCAAAATATAAACAAGCATTAGATGCTTACAATAATTTAATGAATGAACCAGAGTCAACTATACCTCTGAGAACAGGTGCTCTTTTATCAATGGGGCAATTAAGTATGGTCTTAGAAAATTATGATCAAGGTATCAAATATATTTTGCAATGGATGGATGAAGTTGAGAAGGTTACTGCTCAGGCCTGGTCTTTTTTAGGACAAGCATATTTTGCTAAAGAAGATTACAGAAAATCATACTCTGCTACTGAAAAAGCTATTCAACTTGCTGAAGAGGAAGGCTACAAACCAAGAGAGAATTGGTATGTAATCATGGCAGCTAATATCAATGAACTTAAGTCTGAAATTGGAGAGGAAAAATCATTACTTCAACAAATTGATATTTATGAAATTCTTGTAAATCTGTATCCTAAAAAACAGTATTTTATTCAATTGGGGGGCTCATATGGTCAGCTTGGAAGAGAAAGAGATTACATGATCACCCTAAAAGCTGCATATTTAAAAGATTTCTTAAATAAAGAATCAGAATATTTAGCATTAGCTCAATTATTACTACTAAATAAAAATCCATATTGGGCAGCTGATGTTATAACATCTGGACAAAAAAAGATGATAACAATAGTAGATGAAGAAACCAAAGAAGAAAAAATTGAACCAGTTGTAAAAGATACAGAAAAAAATCTTAAATTACTTGCAGATTCGTGGAGAATGGCTCAAGAGATTGATAAAGCAATTCCTGTATTGGAGAAATCTGCAGAAATGTCAGAAAAAGGCACCTCATATGTAATTTTAGGTAACTTATATTTATCAGAGGATAGGGTAGATAAAGCTATCGAAGCAATCAATAAAGGTCTTGAAAAAGGAGATATTAAAAATATATCTCAAGTTTATCTTACATTAGGCCAGGCTCATTTTGAGCTTCAAAACTTTGATGAAGCAAGAAAAAACTTTAGAATCGCGGCTAGGGATAAAAAGAAGTCAATAAAGACTCAAGCAAATACTTGGCTAAAATACACTGAAAATGAAGAAATCAGAGTTAAAAATCTGGCATTGAGAAGAGATTTTATACAACAAAACACATCATCATAATTACCTTATATATTCTTCTATTTTAAAGTCATAATCATTATTTATATCTTTTGTGAAAGATTGGGTACTAATTAATTTCCAACTTGATAAATCTATTTCCGGATAATAAATATCACCATCTATTTCACAGTCTACCCTTGTTAATATAAGCTTGTTAATATCTATCAAGGTTTCCCTAAACAAATACCCTCCACCTATAATTACAATTTCATCTTTTTGAATGCATGCACACTCTTTATAAGCCTCATCAATAGCTTCCTTTGTTGATGAAAATATTTTTACTCCATCAATATTTTTGATAGTTGTAGAGACTACATAATTTATTCTGTTTGGCAAAGGCCTTCCTATGGACTCAAATGTTTTTCTTCCCATAATAATTATTTTATTAGAAGTATATTCCTTAAAGTGAGCAAGATCAGATTTAAGACTCCATGGCAAATCGTTATCAATACCTATTACATTATTTTTAGATAAGGCCACTACATGAGATATCTTTATCATTTAAATAGCCATTTTTGCTTTAATTGGCGGATGGTGCTCATAACCATCTAAAATAAAGTCATTTACACCATAATGTTTAAGATCATCTAATGATTTAATATTTGGAATTTTTAAAGTTGGTAATGGCTTGGGTGATCTAGAAATCTGTTCCTTTACTTGCTCAATAGAATTTTTATATATGTGAGCGTCCCCAAATGAGTGAATAAACCTTCTAGGTTTAAGACCTAAAATTTTTGCAAAAATAGAAAGAAGAAGTGCATAACTTGCAATATTAAATGGAACACCTAGAAACATGTCTGCACTTCTTTGGTACATATGACAACTAATTTCCTTTCCATTTATATAAAATTGAGACATAACATGACAGGGCGGCAATGCCATTTTATCAAGCTCACCAACATTCCATGCTGAGAGTATGTGTCTTCTGCTATTTGGATTCTCTTTAATATTTGTTAACAATTCTTTTACTTGATCTATTCCAGTCCAATTTCGCCACTGAACCCCATAGACTGGGCCTAATATTTTTTTTGTTTGATTGTTGTCATAACCTAATGCTTTTCCCTGATTTTCTGCATTGTCAGTCCAAATGGTTGAAAATTTATCTAAGTCAGTAAGCTCTTCTCTATTTTTTTGAAAACGAATTTCTGCTAACCTTCTTTCGTCATCTGACCCCTCCAAAAACCAAAGCAATTCTGACACAACTCCTTTCCATGCAAGAGATTTTGTTGTAACTGCTGGAAAACCTTCTTCAAGATCAAATTCTAGTTGGTGACCAAAAGAAGAGATAGTTCCTATATTTGTTCTATCTTCTTTGTCGTCTCCTTTTTCAAGTATTAACCTCAAAAGATCAATATATGCTTTCATTTTTTTTCCTCGAGTAAATTAAAATTATTACTCCTGCAATTATCATTGGAATACATAAAACTTGACCCATGCTGATAGAGTCAAATGCTACATATCCAATGTGCGCATCAGGCTGCCTATAAAATTCAATTATAAATCTTATTGCACCATAAAATATAAGAAATGATGAACAAATTGAACCTTTTACGCTAGTTAACTTGCTCACAATATAAAGCATCAAAAATAATATTATCCCTTCTCCAAATGATTCATATAATTGTGAGGGGTGTCGAGCAACACCAAAGGGATCAGTAGGAAAAATAAAACCCCAGGCTTGATTAGTTGCTCTTCCATAAAGTTCTCCATTTAAGAAGTTACCGATGCGAACAAGACCAAGACCAATTGGCATTGCCATTGCGATTGCATCCATAAGCCAGAAAAAGTCAATTTCATTTCTTTTACAAAATATTATTAAACTAACAATAACTCCTATTAAGCCACCATGAAAACTTAGACCACCTTGCCAAATATAAAACAGTGAAATAGGATTATTAATTAATTGATCAGTTCCATAAAAAATCATATAACCTACTCTGCCACCACACATTGCTCCAAAAAAAAGACCATAAAGGAATACCATGTCATTCACCTTTTCTGAACTTAACCCAATGCTAAGTATTATTTTATTGTTCTTTAAGAATAGATATATCAATAATGCTGAAAGCAACCAGGTAACAGCATAATACTGTATTTTAATAGATCCAAAAGATATTAAACTTGGATTATTGAAAAATTCTGGCAATTCAAAAATCATACTAAAATCATATATATTGAAACAATAAAAAACCATCCTGCCATTATATTTTTTAGAGTTTCTTGTGAAAAATAATGTGCAAGCATAGCACCATATTTTGCTCCAAAAACACTTGTAATTGAGACACCTATTAAGGCAGGAAGATAGACATAGCCAAAACTATAAATAGGCAAGCTTTCAATATTTATTCCTGCAATAACATAACCTAAGCTACCAAAAATCGCTATTGGAACACCGCACGCTGCAGACGTACCAATTGATGTTGTAAGGCTTAATCCGTATGCTTTGAAATATGGCACTGAGAAGGTTCCTCCACCTATTCCAAGGATTGAAGATAAGAATCCAATTATTGATCCAGCAAATATTGATTTTGATTTATTTGGTCGGATTGGCTTAGAAAAAAGTTTTATTCCAAACAATATTTGTAACCCTGCAAAAAAAATAAATATACCAATTGAAAGTTTCAAAATAATACCTTCGATCTGAACAGCAAAAAGAGCTCCAGCAATTGCACCAAAAATTATTCCAGTTGCAACGGGTTTAAAATATAAGAAATCTATTGAATTTCTATTATTGTGAGCTCTTGCAGATGACAAACCAGTAAATATTATGCAGGCAATGGAAGTACCTATTGCTAAATGGACAATAATTTCACTTTCAAAATTTAAATTTACAAAAGTTCCTATTAAAACAGGAACTATTATTAAGCCACCGCCAATTCCAAACATACCTGCTAAAACTCCAGCCAATGTTCCCAGAGAAGCAAATATCAAGATTTCATCAAACATCACTAAACTCATCATGAAAAGAATTTCTTAAACTATTCATTGCTTGACAATATACTTTCTGTTTAAAGGAAACTATCACATTCAAGGGATACCAATAGGATACCCACATATATTCCTCAAACTCATTTGCTGGATCGTTTTCAAATGTAATTTCTACATCTTCAATTAATTTGAACATGAACCACTTTTGCTTTTGACCTTTAAATTTTCTGTCAAGAAAGTTTCTTCTTCTACTTTTTGAAGGTACTTCATACTTAAACCAATCTTTAGTTGAGTTTATTAATTTTACTGATTTAGAGGGTATGCCTACTTCTTCAAAGAGTTCTCTTTTTGCAGATTTTAATGGTGACTCACCGTTATCAATTCCACCTTGAGGAAATTGCCAGCTATTCATATTTCTTCGTTTACAGATTAATACTTTTTTATCTTTATTAATTACAACTAAAGCTACATTCAATCTATATCCAAGCTCTTTCATATATTATATTTTTGAATTGATACCTTTATTAATTAAGTAGACAAAAATTAAGCTAACAAAAATCAAAATGATGCTTGGACTTGATGCTAATATCCATTGACCTTCACTTGTATAGTTATATATTTTAGTTGACAGGGTATCAAATCCAACTGGCCTTAATAAAAGAGTAGCAGGTTGTTCTTTTATAGATTCTATAAAAACTATCATGAATCCAATTACTAAACCTGGCCTTAACTGAGGCAATAAAACTTGTTTGAATGCTTTGTAAGAGTTTGTTGGCATTAACGATAAAGAACTCATAGATGATTGAGACATATTCTTTAATGATGCTAGCAAATAGTTAAATGGTGGAGTCATAAATCTTAGACTTAGACATAAAATCAGTCCAAAAATACCAATAGTTGTAAGGGAAGTATTAAAAAGATAGTCAAAGAAAAATAATAATCCTGCAGAAATGACAGAACCAGGTATCGCATATCCAGAAGTTGAAATCGATATTACTAACTTTATTTTATTTAAACTCTGATAACTTAAAGCAAGAGACATAGCTATAAAAACTGTCAAGGCCGCAACTAATAGTCCAATTAGAAGTGAATTAAAAATTAAATTTAAGTTACTAAGAACAGCCAATGATGTTGATGAGAAGTTCCATGTTATTAGTTGTACCATTGGAATACAAAATACGAAAACAAAGATTACTAGGCATACAAGAAAAGATAAATATTTGTCTCTTTTACTTAATTCTATTTTTTCAAATTCTTCAGGAGATTTAGAGACTAAATATTCTGACCTTACCCCGAGACTCTTCCCTATAAACATTATAAATAAGACATATATCATTAGGTATCCTGCAAGTTTTACTGCAGATACATAGCTTTGGTATCCAAACCAAGCTTCATAAATACCTATTGTAAAAGTATCAATTCTTAAGGTTGAGACACCACCAAAATCAGATATTGTTTCGAACATCACCAGCGTGATACCTCCGATAATTGCTGGTTTCATAGATGGGAGAATTACTTTATAAATGGCTTGAATATTATCTTTACCCAATGTTTTTGCTGCTTTAAAAATTTTTATTCCTGATGAGGATAGTTGAGCCTTAACTAAAATAAATATATATGGAAATAACGCCATTGACATAATAATTGAAGCTCCAATAATATTTTTTAATGATGGCAAATAAATATTAAAGCTACGAAAAAGTTCTGAGATAGGACTAGAGTACTCAAAAATTCCTACATAGATAAATGAATAAACATAAACAGGAAAGGCAATTGATAAACTAAGACTCCAGTTAAAAAAATTATGGCCAGGAAATTTATAAAAAGTTACTAAAACTGCAAGTGGTATAGCAATTAATGCAGATATTAACCCTGTTAGGAGAGATAGCAGAATAGTATTTAAAAATAAAATAATTAAATATTTATTGTTTATATATTCACTCTCAATATCAGAACTAAACGAGAAAAAGAAAAACACAACAAAAAAAAATGAAGAAAAAATAAGCCATGGTGATGAAATGTATCTCCAAATTTTAAGGTTGTTCATTTTTATTTTTTAGTGCTTATATTTTTTGGCTGATCAATAATTTTTTTTGATTTTGCACCCAAATCTTCAAGTTCTTTGATTTGGTCAAAAAGATTACCTTTTCCAGAAGTTAATTTGTTTTCTGCACCTTCAAATGATCTCTCAGCAAGCCTAAGATATTTTCCAATATTTGTAATATCGTCATTGAGACCAGAAAATTTATCAATTAGGAGGCCAGCTCTTTTTGCAATCATAGATGCATTCTCATTTTGAGCATCTAATCTCCAAAGACTTTCAGCCATCCTTAGAATTGCAATCAGATTAGTTGGGGTTACAAAGCCCATTTGATTTTGCATGGCAGTCCTTTGAATGTCCCAGTCATTTGATAAAGCAAGTGATAGAGCAGATTCTATAGGGACAAACAGTAAGACATAATCAGGTGAGTTCAATGCTGGAATATCTCTATAATTTTTTGATGCTAAATCTTTAAGATGACCTTTAAAAGAATTTATATGCTCCTTAAGATATGCTTTTTTTTCATCTTTATTATTTTCATTAACAAAATTTGAATAAGCTGTTAATGATACTTTTGAATCAATTATAATATTTCTATCACCTGGTAAATATATAACTGCATCTGGTATAACGATATTTCCTTTTTGATTCTTAAATCCTCTTTGAACTTCGTAATCTCTTCCTTTTCTTAATCCAGATTCTTCAAGGGTTTTCTCTAGTAGCTGTTCTCCCCATAACCCTTGCGCCTTGGAGTCACCTTTTAATGCATTTGTAAGATTATCTGCATCAATACTAAGTTTGTTGGTTTGTTCAATAACTTTACTTACTTCGTTTGAGAAACTTTCTTTTGCTGCAGATTGCTCTTTTTTTAAATTCACAATTTGCTCATTTAATTCTTTGATTTGAGTCTTAAAAGGCTTTAGGGTCTCATTTATTCTATCTATATTGTCTTTTGACTGAGTTTGATTTTTTTCATCAAGGACCTTTGATACTAAGTTAACTAAATCTGCATCCATTAGCTTTCTGTTATTTTTTTTTAAAAAAAATGCAGAAGCTAAAAAAAGTAAAAAAAACAAAGATAGCAGAATAAAAAGAATTAAATTTTCTTGTAACATATACTTATTATTCCATTAAAATATCTTACATACTATGTCTGAAGCAATTCTTAATAATTTTAAAAGACTTAAATCAATGAATCTTTCTATTGATATCACAAGAGGCAAGCCATCATCTGATCAGCTAGATCTATCTAATGCGTTACTTAGTTCCTCTGTTTCTGCAAGCTCAAACAGTGGAGCAGATTTGAGAAACTACGGAGAAACATTTGGGATAACCGAGGCAAGAGAGCTTGGTGCAGATTTATTCTCAGCACCATTAGAGAATATTATCGCAGGAGAGCAGTCTAGCCTTTTACTGACATATCAAACCATATTGGCTAACTTTTTGTTTGCCGAACCAATTCCTTGGAAAGACTTAAAAAATCCTAAATTCATATGTCCAGTTCCGGGTTTTGACAGGCATTTTATGATGCTAAATGATTTTGGAATAGATGTTGTTCCAATACCTTTGACAAATGATGGTATCGATTTAGATGCATTTGAAGCGGCTCTTAAAAATGATGGAGATATATTAGGTATATTATGTGTTCCCAGGCATTCTAATCCTTCAGGAGAAACATACTCTGACGAAAATATTCAGAAAATGTTTAAAGTTGGTTCAAATTTTTCAAAGAAGTTTCTCTTTCTATTTGATCATGCATACCTAGTGCACGATTTTTTACCTACAAAATCACAAAGTCCCTTGTGGGATATTGCAAGTAAAGCTAATGTTTGTAATCAAACAGTCATTGTTACATCTTGTTCAAAAGTTACATTTGGAGGGGGCGGTATCTCATTCATGGCAACTGGAGGTCATTCCCTAGATCTTGTTAAAAAAGTCAGGATGACCATGATTATTTGTCCAGACAAGATCAATCAAAAAAGGCATGTAGATTTTCTTGAGAGCGCTGAAAAAGTTAAGCTTCATATGAAAAAACATGCTGAATTAGTGAGACCAAAATTTGAGTTAGCTTATTCATTTTTAGAAAAACTTGATAATGAATTTGGAACCTTTTCTAGGCCAACTGGTGGTTACTTTATATGCTATGCAACTTCAAAACCTATTGCTAGCAAGGTAGTAAAAATATGTAAGGACGCTGGTGTTTTATTAACACCCGCAGGAGCAACTTTTCCTAAAGGAATTGATTCAGAAGACAGCATTATTAGAATTGCGCCAACTTTTGTGACTTCAGATGAATTATCTTTAGCAATGGATGTCTTTGTGACAGCAGTTCAAATAGCCCACCTAGATTTAAATACTTAATTTTTATCTTTTTTGTGAGTTATGTACTTCTCACCATCAAAATGAGAAAAAATTTGCTTTATATCTGGATGATTCGCAGGTAATAAAGATTTATCATGGACCAAATTTTGTTCAGACACATATGCAATATAAAAAATTTCTTCATTCTCAGCAAAAAGGTGATAGTAGGGTTGATCTTTTTTTGGCCTAATATTTTTAGGTATTGCGTTATACCATTCTTCAGTCCCATTAAACTTTGGATCTAAATCAAAAATCACTCCTCTAAAGTTTAAAAATCTGTGTTTTACTATATTTCCGATAGAAAACTTTGCTTCTACTAGTTCTTGCATTATATTTATAACTTAAACCATTATTAAGAAAAAGTCATGGAAGATGAATTAATTGTAGTTTCGACAAATGATATCGCAGGGTCAGAAATAGTTGAATACATCGGTCTTGTTCAAGGTAGTACCGTAAGAGCCAGAAACTTTGGAGCAGATATGTTTGCAAACCTAAAAAATTTGATTGGAGGAGAGCTGGTTGGCTATTCAAAACTGCTTAAGAGCTCTAGAGAGCAAGCCTACTTGAGAATGGTTGAGGATGCTAAAACAAAAGGAGCAAATGCAATCTTAGGTTTTCGTTTTCAAACTTCTACTATTGCTCAAGGAGCTGCGGAAATACTAGCTTATGGGACTGCTGTAAAAATAAAACAGGAATAATTATGAATAGAACTGAAAAAATCGCACTTAGAGAATCAATTATAGTTGTACTAATGGGAGCAGTTATAAACTTTCCTCTTCAAACTTTTTTGCTTTGGTTAACGATTGATAATTGGCAGTGGTCAAACCCACTTACCATATCAATGTTTGTACAGATGATAATAACTGTAGTTGCACTGTTAAGAGTTTACGCAATCAGAATGAGATTCCAAAGAGGAAAATTTTAGCCATCTTCTTTTTTCATCTCTTTTTTATGCTTTTTCTTTTCTCCCATTATTCTCATTTTCATTCTATGATTAATCATATCTTTACACCAGACATCATAAACTGTTGAATAATTTGCTGCTAAATCTACAAGAACAGATGCTTCTATCCATTTTTCTTCGTTTTCTGGATCCATTTCAATCTCTTTCCAAATAGATTCTGCTGCAGAAAGTAGGCCTTCTATACCGTCTTTAGTTTCCTTACACTCTTTAAAGCTTAAGAGATGATTTGGATTAGGCATTTTCCTTTCTCCTTTATCAGATGATCCCTTATGATGATCACCAAAAAGATTAAAAGTTAAGCAAAGCGTTAATAGTAAGATTTTATTTTTCATATTTTTATACCTATTAAATATATTCATATCTCTTAGAGTACATTTTTTTTAAGAAAGTTCAAAAAAACATTTACTTCTAAATTTAAATATTCATAATGCTCGGATCTTTATACCAATAAAAATATTATTAATTTTTATTAGTATGAATATGATCGATTTTTTTCAATTAATAAGTGTTTTCTTCGGTACTTTAATAGCCGCACCTCTTATTGTTTCAAAAAAAATTAAGAAAAGATTTATAGGACTGTTAGCAATAACTATAGGATGTTTTTTTGCCATAATCGTTCAAATTTATCTAGGACTATATTATTTTGTTTTCGCAAATGTTTTTTGGATATTAAATGCGCTTAATGGAATGAAAAAAATATCAAAAAGAAAAGGCAGGATTTAATTTATTTAAAATCTTTGTATTCAAGAACTTTTAAGCCATTCTGCTGATTATTCATTGAATCAACTACAGCATTTGCGACTTTGGCTGCATCTATATTTCTGAATTTTTTAAAAGGACCAAATAAAAATAAACCTGTAAAGTTTGTCACTACTTCAAAAATAAAAATAGCAATATTGAAAGCTTCACCTTTTCTTTTGCCTAGCAAATGACTGGGCCTGGCAATAATAGTCTTATTAAAATTCATCTTAATAATTCTGTTTTCAATTGAACCTTTCACATTAAGGTAAGTATTTAGTGAACGATTATTTGCACCAATTGCTGATATGAAGCTTAATGATTTAGCTCCACATCTCTTCCCAAAGTTTGCAATATTTTTTACATATTCAAAATCAACTTTTTTAAAGTCATCTCTCTTACTCTTTTTTATATATAAAAGCTCAGATAAGGATAGCTTTGTACCAATAGCAATGTAGACATCATCAATTTGCTGAGTATCAATATCTTCTAGATTTTCAAAATCAGTTTGAATTTGAATAATTCTTTCATCACAATCAATTTTAGCTCTTGCTAACAAGATTATTTCATTAGCGACATAATCTAACTTATTAAGTATTTTGCTTCCTAACAAGCCAGACGCACCAACAATAAGAATTTTTTTACTCATCAAAGAAAGAATTTTTGATTATTGAAACCTTTTCATCAAGATTTTTTGATCCATCCAATATAAAGTCACTAAATTTTTC
Source organism: uncultured SAR86 cluster bacterium (assembly GCA_902516285.1). Taxonomy (GTDB): domain Bacteria; phylum Pseudomonadota; class Gammaproteobacteria; order Magnimaribacterales; family D2472; genus SAR86A. The sequence continues at coordinate 10,614 of CABXXT010000011.1, read as the reverse complement.
ATATAGTGGTTCTCTTTCTGCAAATACTTCTGATATTGTAAGCCCCTCAGGAACTGCGAGTCCTCTTTCTTGACCAGTATTAATTCTTTCAATCACTATTTCTAGTGGAGTATTAATGTAAACAATTTTTGAGAATGTCTTTAAGTGTTCCATAGATTTTAATGAATATACTGCACTACCACCAGTTGAAATTATTTTTGTACTTATATCAAGGTTAAGTATCACTTCTTCTTCAGCTGATCTAACAAACTTATATCCAAACTTTTGTTTAATCTCTTCTAAAGAGGATTGATATTTCCTTTCAATTAATAAATCTGTATCTATAAAACTAGTAGCTAACTCATCCGCAAGTTTTTTTCCAACAGTAGATTTCCCACAACCCGCCATTCCTATAAATGATATATTTTTAATATTTGCCATATTCATCTGTCGCAGATACTAAAAAATGCGTTATTTCTTTTTCAAAAGCGCTATGGCCAGATGATGGAGCAATAATAAGCTCTGCTTCAGGCCAATTTCTATAAAGCTCCCAAGCAGTCTCCATTGGACACACTATGTCATATCTTCCTTGAATAATTTTTGTGGGAATATGCCTAATCTTATTAATACTGTCCGTTGATATAAGTTGATTTTCATTTTCAAGAAATCCTTCATTTATAAAATAATGATTTTCAATGAGAGCAAATGCAAGTGCAAACTTTGGGTTTGAGAATGAGTTAATTATCTCAGGTTTGTAACTTAATGTACTAGCTGATGCCTCCCATTTTGACCAAGCAACTGCAGCCTCTAGTTTCTTTTGTTCATCATCTCCATCAAATATTTTATGGTAGGCGCCAATCAAGTCACCTCTATTTTCTTTATCTATTGGCTCTAAAAATTTTTCCCAAGCATCTGGAAAAATTTTACTTGCCCCATACTGATAAAACCAATCAAGCTCTTTCTTTCTGAGCATAAAAATTCCACGAAGCACTAATTCAGAAACTGAATTTGGATATCTTTGAGCGTATGCTAAAGAAAGCGTACTGCCCCAAGATCCTCCAAAAACAAGCCATTTTTCTATTTTTAGTATTTGCTTTATTTTTTCTATATCTTCAACAAGATCCCATGTCGTATTATTCTCTAGACATCCATGAGGCTTGCTTCTTCCACAACCTCTTTGATCAAATACAACTATTCTGTAAATTTCAGGATTAAAGAATCTCCTAACATTGGTTCCCCCACCTCCACCAGGCCCACCATGAAGAAAAATTGCTGGCTTTCCATCAGGATTTCCACATTCCTCATAATAAATTTCATGTCCATCAGCATTAAGATAATCTTGAGAGAAGGGCTCAATATTTGGATATAGAGTTAAGTGTTCACTCATGAAATTAAAGTTTTTTCATATATTTCCCAAAGCTTTAGTGCTTCCTCGCTATCAATCGCCCAATCTGCAACACCAAAATATCTTTGCATGGATTCCTCAATGTCTGTCTTTCTTTTTGCGATATCACAATCCTCACAAAATACTCCTCCAATATCATTGAGTTTCGAATTTGTTGCACACCAAAGGGTTGTTGAGGCACCCTGACTGGGTGTTTTAAAATAATTCTTAGCAAGATCTGATGGAGATCCATCTTCTTTCATCCAACCCAAAGCAACCATCTCATCTTTTTCTAGATGGCGTTGAAGTGGTGTGATAATCCCTCCTGGATGGACAGAATAACCTGAGACTCCTTTATCCTTCATTCTCCTATGAAATTCTATTGCTATTAATGACGATGCTGTTTTGGACTGCCCATATGCCATCCATTTGTTGTAAGGATTTTTTTGAAAGTGAATATCATCCCAAATAATGCCAGTAAGTGAGTGTGCTGATGATGATAGACTAACAAATCTTGCATTTTGATTATCTGCCATTAGATTCATTAATTCTATTGTAAGCAAAAAATGACCAATATGATTAATGGCAAACTGACTTTCCCAATTTTTTCCTATTCTTGTTTCAGGACAGGCCATAATCCCAGCATTATTGATTAATATGTCTAATTTTTTAAAATTTTGTTTATACTCTTCAGTAAATTTTTTAACAGAATTTAAATCAGCTAAATCCATTTCAATAATATTTTCTTTTGAAACTATCCCATCAAGATTTTTAGTTGCTGCATCTTTTCTTTTTGCTGGGATAATCACATTAGCTCCGGCTAAGACTAATTCGCGTGAAGTCTCAAGACCAATGCCAGAATAACCTCCAGTTACAATCGCAGTTTTTCCATTAAGATCGATATCACAAGTAATCTTATTTGCGTTAGTTTTAGAATTGAATCCAGACCCTATGGGTTTTTGTAAAGTCATATAAATATTTTAACATCCAAAATTAATTTTAATTCGTACAATTTTGATGAATGGTGCCCAGAGGTGGGATCGAACCACCGACACAAGGATTTTCAGTCCTTTGCTCTACCAACTGAGCTATCTGGGCTTATTTGAACTTTGGATTATAGGCAAGTTTGTAAGCATTGTCATTAAGTCTAATCACTAGATACGAACTCTCTCATTAGTAGGATCATAAAGGGATCCTTTACCAACAATTTCAACTGTCATTGGATATAAACCATCACCATCTTCATTGAAGTACTCTATTAAAAGTGACTTACCCTGAATTGCAATTTCTTTAGGAAGGTACCCCATAACTACAAATTTTTTGACAGAAGGGCAGTATGACATGCCTGTTGTATATGATCTTCTCCCCTTGCTATCTATAGGTACTTCACCTGTTGCGGGATCAATGATAGGTGAAATACCAACTGGATATCTGGTATCACCTGAAACGTTAAGATCATCTAACGTCATTGTACAAAGAACAGCACATGGATCTTCTTTTCTATGTGAAAGATGAGCAGCTTTACCATGAAAATCTGCTTCTTTTACCAAGGGTCTTTGAATTGCAGCTTCAATTGCATTGTAGTCAGTTTCAAGATCAGCTCCTTGAAGTCTAAAGCTCTTCTCAAGCCTTCTACTATTAGCATAGGTTTCGATTCCAACTGGAATAACTCCAACCTCAAGAAGTGAATCATACAAAGCTAGACCGTCCTCACTATTGTTATCAAGATAGATTTCCCAACCACTTTCACCAACGTAAGAAATTCGAGCAGCCCAAACGTCAATTTTTTTTCCATTTGTTAAATTAAGCGATAGATTTTTAGCAGACACAAAAGGAAAGTTTTCAATACTTATTTCATTCGGATCAATGAAATGACTCAATGCTTTTTTTGCATCAGGTCCCCATAAGCCTAAAGTTGCTATGTCATGAGTTCTAATATTTATATCAGCATCAAGTCCGTTATCGTCTCTGTAATTTCTTAATGTTACCCAGTCTCTATGTCCATCAGCACCACCTGTAACCACTCGGTAGCTATTTGAACTCAATCTAGAAATAGTAAGATCTGCGTGAACTCCACCATCTTCATCAAGAAAGTTAGTATAGACAACTTTACCCTCTGGAGTATTACCACCAACTTTGGCAACAGAAAGATACTCTAACATTTTCTCAGCATCTGGACCCTTTATGTCTAAGATGGGGAAATGCGATAAATTAATCATGCCAACAGAATCACTCATTGCTAAATGTTCCGCGTTGGCAATCTCATAAGGAACATGTCGTCTATCCCATTCATTTTCTCTTGTAGGTATTTGATTTGCGTATTTTTGGAGTTTCTCTTTATTGCTTTCATAAGCAAAAGCTCTTTCCCAACAAGCTACTTCATTATCAAAATATCCCCCAAGATCAATCTCTCTCTCATAAAAAGGACTTACAAATTTTTCTCTTTGACTGATATAGGGTTCTCTTGGATGAACTGCAGGAGTATAAATAGTTTGTGAATTTTCATATGCGCGTGATTTTACAAATTCTTTTTCTTTTTGTTCTGGATAAAACCTACTTATGTCAAAAGAATGAATATCTACCTGACTTTTACCATTTACCATTAATTCTGCACACAATCTTGCACATCCTGGACCATCCTTTACCCAGACAGCCTCACACATCCAAAATCCTCTAACTTCTGGACTTTCGCCTATCAATGACCCAGCATCTGGCGTAACCGATAAAAGTCCATTGAAAGAACTCTTTTCATCCCAACCAAGTTCATTAAGTATTGGGGTTGTTTCAAATGCTTTTTCTAGAGGTTCTGCAACTTCTTCCAGATCAAGATATCTCATTGAGTCAGACCCCATTGTTTTTTCTGGATTTCCAATATCTTCGGGATCAACTAGTCTTGGATTTTTATCTTCATAAAAACCCCATTCAAGCATTCCTCCGTGGAGTCTTCCAGTATCTCTGACATATGCTGAATTTCCTTGATCTCTTAATAGTGGATATATAAGGAAATCTTCAGCACCTTGTGCCTCTGGAAGTGGCCCAAAAAATAATAAAGGATGTTCCAATGGCATTAACGGTACTGATACACCAGCTTTTTTCCCCATTAAAGGTCCCCATATTCCAGACGCAATCACAACTTTCTCAGTTTTTATAATTCCTTTCTCAGTTTTAACTCCAGTAATGTGACCATCTTCAATTTCAAAATCAATAGCAGGAGTGTTTGTGAATGTCTTTAATGATCCTTTGTCTTTTGCAGCTTCTACTGCAAAACTTACAACTTCTTGTGATCTTGGTATCACTAGGCCTGCATCCGGATCCCACATCGCACCTCGCAAAGAGTCTTCGTCTAATAATGGGAATTTTTCTTTAGCTTCCGATGCAGAAATCAGTCGAACATTACTTCCAAAAGCTTTCCCAGACGATACCTTTCTCTTTAATTCTTCCCAACGCGCCTCATCGTCTTTTCTACAAATTTCAAGACCTCCTTTTTTAAGAAAAAATCCATTATCTTCATAGAATTTTCTACTAAATGCTGTTGTCCAACAGCCAAGTTTGTCATGAGTGGTGTTATAAACAAAATCAGATGCATGTGCAGTTGATGCAATATCAGAAGGTATGACAGAAGATTTTTCTAGCCCAACAACATTCTTCTGACCAAGCTCAGCAAGCCAATATGCCAGCATTGAACCTACAATGCCACCGACACCAACAATTACGATATCTGCCTCACTTGGGAATTTAGAATTTGTTTTATCAGACATATTTCATGCTCCCTAAAAATATGAAACTTAATAAATTAAACTTTATTTTTTTTACTTTGTAAATCAAAAAGTTTGAACCTATATAGTTTCAATTATAAATATTTTTACAGTTAGTTATTTAATCAAAAAATCAATGAAATATTATTTTTAATCTAGCGCTTTAAAGCCAGAGGCTGATTCATAATCTTCATTATTAAAAAATTTTTCCATTTGTTCTAAGAGCCACTTTCTATTATTTGGATCAGACATATCAAGGTGTTTTTCATTAATAAGTGTAGTTTGATGAGATTTCCACATCTCCCATGCCTCTTCAGATACTGTATTCATTATTTCAATTCCTTTTGGTCCTGGCATTGGAGGTATCTGTAAAGCTGGTAGTTCTTTCTCAAGCTTTTTGCACAATATTTTTTTAGACATATTCTTCTATTATAGTCATTATAGGTTTTGGCAGGCCATAATTACGAATTTGTTTTTTATTTATCCATTGATGTTCTAGATTAGAATTCACTTTAAATATATCTTTATAGTCAATAATTTCTATTTTTATATTTAATTCTAGGTGCGTTAAGCAATGGTTTATAGTTGCTGTCTTTTTCTTATAAGATTTCTTAAAAATACTTTCTTTATTTAAGTAATTATCATCGTAGGGAATCCAAAGACTTTCCCAAAAACTTTTATCGTTTTTTTTAAATAGCAAAAATGAATTATTTGAATGGGCTAGGGTAAAGTAGATATCTTTTACAGGCCTAGTTTTTTTGACCATAGTTTCTATTTGAAAATTTTGAAAGGCGCTTTTGCATGTCTTCTTTAGCGGACAATCAAAACATTCAGCAGATTTGCTTCTACAAATTGTTGCACCAAGATCCATAATACCTTGTGTGTACTCAAATATATTTTTTTTTGGAGTTAGATCTTCTGAAGAAGACCAGAGTTCTTTGATTGAAGTTTTTTCTTTTAAATTGATTTTTTTATATCTTGATATAACTCTTTTTACATTTGCATCTAATATAGGAAAAGGCTCCTGATATGCAATTGACATAATTGCACCCGCAGTTGATCTTCCAATTCCTGGCAACTCTACTAACTCACTAAATTTTTTTGGGAATCTATTGCTGAAAGATTTTTTTATTATCTCTTTTGTTTTGTAGATGTTTTTTGCTCTTCTATAGAATCCAAGGCCTGTCCATAGAGCCAAAATATCATCTTCTCTTGCAGGAGCAATGGATTTTAGATTGGGGTACTTTTTAAGAAATTTTTTGTAAAAAGGAATTACAGTTTTAACTTGAGTTTGCTGAAGCATTATTTCTGAAATCCAAATTTTATAAGGAGAAACATTATTTCTCCAAGGTAAATTATCCCTTCCAAATAGGCGATACCATTTAATAATCTCTTTAGAAAATTTTTTGTCTTCTAGTCTCAAGTTATTAAATTAAATTTATTTTACTTATTACCTTACCACTCTCATCAAAGCTATAATGAATTGGTGCGCCAGTTGGGATTTCTAACTTAACAATATCCTCATCAGACATATTATCTAAAAACTTTATTAATGACCTTAGTGAATTCCCGTGCGCAGCAACAAGTACATTCATATTTTTTAATATTAATGGATGAATTTCTTCAAAATAGTAGGGTAAAACTCTTTCACCTGTTTCTTTTAAAGTCTCTCCACCAGGAGGGCCTTTATCATAAGATCTTCTCCATATTTGGACTGTTTCTTCACCCCATTTTTCTCTGCACTCATCTTTATTTAGACCTTGAAGATCACCATAAAATCTCTCATTTAAAGATTTATCTTTTACAATTTTTACATCCTCTTGACCAATGTTTTGCAAGATTATAGAACCAGTTAGTTGAGCCCTTATAAGAGCTGATGTAAACATGTAATCAAATTTTATATCTAGACCTTTGATAAGAGTTCCTGCATTTTTTGCTTCATTAGAACCTTTCGCTGTTAATCCTGGATCTTCCCAACCAGTAAAAAGATTTTTTTCGTTCCATTCACTCTGGCCGTGCCTTACCAAAATTAGATTTCTATTTTTCATTTACTTTTTTTCATAATTTAATCTATTTTAATAGATAATATATACATGGAACTAATTAATTTTTTAATTGAACATTATTATTTGTCAGGACCACTATTAATTGTGATTGTTTTATTAATAATCTCGAATGCAAGAAAAGGTGGAAAAAAAATATCAACACAACAATTAATTAGTCTGTGCAATAAAGATAAAGCCTTTTTAATTGACTTGAGAGACTCAGAGTCATTCAAAAATGGGGCTATAACAAATTCTTTCAATATCCCTTCAAATGATCTAATAAGAAGGAGCAATGAAATTAATAAAAAAGATAAATCTATTGTTTTGATATGTGAAATGGGGAGCGTTTCTCCAAACTCTGGAGAACTATTACAAAAAGAGGGATTTGAAGATATTTTAATTTTAAAGGGCGGAATTAATCAGTGGAAAATGGATAACTTGCCACTAGTCTAAATTCCATGCTCTTTCATTTTTTTTGATAATGTATTTCTCCCCCATCCTAAAATTTGTGCGGCATCATTTTTCTTACCGTTAGATCTTTCAAGCGCAGTTTTAATAAGCATTTTTTCAATTTTTGTGATTGCGATTTCAGAAAGCCCAGAGTCAATATTTAGCGAGACGTTTTTAAGCCAATTTTTCATGCCGTCCTCCCATGATGAAGAAGGAACATCAACTATCTCGTATTCTTTAACCTCAGTTGGTAAGTCTTGAGCTTTTACATTTTGATTTGGTGACATTAACGTTAGCCAATAACAGACATTCTCTAACTGCCTGACGTTACCTGGCCAATCATATTTCATCATGATATTTTTGGCATCTTCGGATAAAACTCTGAGATCTTCATCTAGTGAATCCGAATAGTTTTTAAGAAAATATTTTGATAGATCATCAATATCCTCTTTTCTATCTTTCATTGGAGGCACGTCAATCTTTATAACATTTAATCTATAAAATAAATCTTCTCTAAAATGTTTTTGAGAAACAAGATTATTTAAATTTTGGTGAGTAGCCGCGATAATTCTTACATCAACTTTAATTGGCTTATCTCCTCCAACTCTATAAAATTCTTTATTCGAAAGTACACGAAGCAATCTTGTCTGAGAGTCTAAAGGCATATCACCAATTTCATCTAAAAATAAAGTACCTCCATTTGCCTGTTCAAATCTCCCAACTCTTTTATCGACAGCTCCAGTAAAGGATCCTTTTTCGTGGCCAAATAACTCTGATTCAACCAACTCTTTCGGAATATCTGCCATATTGAGAGCAATAAAAGGCATGTCATGCCTTGGGCTATTTTTATGCAGTGATTTTGCAATAAGCTCTTTTCCCGTTCCAGATTCTCCTTGAATTAAAACTGTCGCTATTGTGTTGGACAATTTTCCAATTGCTCTATAAACATTTTGCATGGCTTGAGACTCTCCAATAATATCTAATTTATTGTCTTTCTTAAGTCCTTTTGTTTTTGGTTTGTCTTCAAGAGCTCTCTCAACAATCTGTAGTGCTTCCTCTAGATCAAAAGGTTTTGGAATATATTCAAAAGCGCCTCCACCAAAAGATTCAACAGCAGCCTGCATATCAGCAAAAGCAGTCATTACAATAACTGGAAGATCTTCAAAATTATTGTTTATATGTTTTAAAACATCGTATCCCAACATTCCTGGCATTTGAATATCTGTTATTATTAAATCAGGACTTTCAGATTCTAATTGTTTTACAAGACCATCACCAGTCTCAAACACTTGTGTTTCAAAACCAGCTTCATTTAAAGTTTCTTCAAGAACAATTCTTATTGCCTCGTCGTCATCTGCAATCCAAATTTTATGCAATTTTAGACTCCTTATTCTTAATTCTAAGTGGGATATTGATTGAAAAAGACGTTTTACCAGGCTCAGATTTAAAAGTTATCCCTCCACCATGAATTCGAATAATATCCTGTGCAATTGTAAGACCAAGACCTGATCCAGTTTCTTTTAAAGATACCATTGGAAAAAAAACCTGATCATGAATATCTTTTGGTATTCCGGGACCATTGTCTTCAATTTCTATTCCACATACTGTTTGATGGATAATGCCATTGACTGGCTGACCGTACCTTACCCTTGATCTAATTATCACACAGGGATTTTCAGAACTTTTCAAAGCTTGTTGAGCATTCATTACTATATTTAAAATAGCTTGAACAAAAAGATTTTCATCTCCATTAATCTCAGGAATACTTGGATCATAATCTCTTATTATTTCAATCTCTTGATTTTTATCAGCTTTTGCAAGTGCAAATACTTTTTCAAGTGCCGAATGAATATTAAAGAAATTTAAATTAGGCTTAGTAGGAGGCGTAAGAATTTTAGTGACAATTTGATTTAATCTGTCTGTTTCATCAATAATAATTTTTAAGAATTTTGATGAAAATTTGTCATCAAGTTTCTTATCTAAGATTTGTGCGCTGCCTCTAATTCCTGATAATGGATTTTTTACTTCATGAGCTAACGTTCTCGCAAGATTAGCAGCAATTTTTTGTGTAGAAAAAGTTTTAGTAGAGTCTATTATTTTATTTAGATTATCTACACATAGGATTTCAAGAATCAATGACTTATATTCTCTGCTCCACTTAATTGTAAGATCAATTATTCTTTTCGAATCATCTGAAGATATAATTTCAAAATCTCTTTTAGTTTTAGATCCATGTGTTTCGACAGTTTTTTTTAATAGCCCGATTAAGATTGAATTAGTCTTAGCTGAAAGTTGATCTGTAATAATATTTTTTTTATCTTTGATCATGACCCAGCCTTTATTAAGAGCTGAGTCATTTAGCCAAATAATATTAAAATTTTTATCAAGAATAATAATCTCAGTAGCCAGCTGATTCAAAAATGATAAGTCTGTATTATCTAAATTCATAATTAATACTGCCCAATATTAATAGGGCAGTAAAATCATCAAGACAATTACGTAAGCGTGCCTACAATATGCGCAAGAATTTTGTAAGGGTCTGCATTTGAAGCAGGTCTTCTATCTTCAAGATAACCATTCCAATCATGCTCAACTGTGTATACAGGTATTCTTATACTAGCACCTCTGTCACTAACTCCATAAGAGAAAGTATCAATACTTTGTGTTTCATGAAGACCAGTTAACCTCATATCGTTATCGGATCCGTATGCAGCTATACCATCTGCATGTACTTCACCTAACTTATCACACATTGAGTTAAAAAGTTCTTCACTTCCTGCAGTCCTCATGGCTTCGTTTGAAAAGTTAGTATGCATTCCAGAACCGTTCCAATCACCAGTTTTTGGTTTAGGATGTATGTTTACACCAACACCATATTCTTCAGCAATCTTATATAGCATATAACGACTTACCCATAAATCATCAGCAGCTTTAATGCCTTTACCGAAACACTGATATTCCCATTGACCTATCGCAACTTCAGCATTAGTTCCAGTTAATT
>CABXXT010000010.1 GCA_902516285.1 uncultured SAR86 cluster bacterium | reverse complement strand
GGAGTTTCTTCTACTGGAGCTTCTTCTTCTACTGGAGCTTGTTCTGCTGCTTTTTCTGCAGCCTCTTTAGCAAGATTCTCAGCAATAGCCGCTTTTTTTGCGGCTGCTTTTGCTTTTTTTGCCTCTAGCTTAGCGGCATACTCTTCTGGAGAAAGATTTGCCTCTTTAACAAGAGATTGAACTCTTTCACTTAGCTGAGCGCCTTTTTCAACCCATTCCTGAAGTTTATCTAAATCAATTCTTAATCTTTCTTCTTGACCTTTTGCAGTTGGATTAAAGAAACCTAGTCTTTCAATAAAAGAACCGTCTCTAGGCTTCCTTTCATCAGCAACTGTAACAAAATAGTATGGATTTTTCTTTGCTCCACTTCTTGCTAATCTAATTATTACCATATTAAATATTTACTTATAACTTAAAAAGATGTGTATTTTAGGTTAACCTTGCTAATATTGATAGTATTAATGTGCAAAGTTTTAATTAATCTTTATATTTAATGAGTTTTATTACCCAAGTAACTATAAGTGTAGTTATATATTTTATTATTAGATTTTTCTTAAAAAAAGAAAGGTATCTTTATATTTCTGCTTTTGTATCTGCATTATCGTACATTATGATTTATTCATTGAATTATGAAATAGTTTCTGTTCTGCCTGCTATACACTTCATGGTCACTGGTCTTAGTATATTGTTTGTATTTATTGCTTACAGTGAAATTATCATTCTTGAAAGAAAAGTAAGAAAAATAAAAAAAGGTGTATTAGGTGCCTTCGAAAATTTTTCTGTTGAAAAAAATTATAAAATCGTCTTCAAGCTTTTGGGAATTGGTTTACTATTTTTGTCTTTAGCGTTAATTTCTGGTCTAAGCTTGCAAACGGTTTTTACGACTAATTTAATACTCAAAACAGTCTTTACATTTGTCGCATGGTTAATTTTTGTTGTAACGGTAATTGGTGTAAATTATTTTAATTTTCCGATTAAATACGCAACAAGAAGTCTTTTTATTGCCATGTGGGCTGTTCTTGGCGCTTACTATATGAATTCATACTTAATAGGATAATAATGCAAGAAGATCCATCTTTAATTTTTTTATTTTCAACACTTATTTTCTTACTAATTCTTAGTGGCTTTTTTTCTGGCTCTGAAACAGGAATGATGGCAGCTAATAAAATTAAGCTTAAGAATTTATCTAAAAAATCAAAAGGTAGCGCAAAAAGAGCGCTCAATCTTCTAAAAAAACCTGATCAATTATTGTCAGCTATATTAGTAGGAAATAACTTTGCAAATATTTTAGCCTCAGCAATAGTGACAATAATTATGATTAATTATTTTGGTGGTAACGTTTTAATAGGGTCAATTATATTAACCATAATAATTTTAATATTCTCCGAAATTACTCCAAAAACAATTGCCGCAATAAAACCTGAGAGTGTAGCAACAAAATCATCATTTATTTTAAATATTCTTGTATATATATTTAAACCTCTTATATTTTTTACTAATTTTTTAAGTAGATTGATTTTAAAAATATTTAGTCTAGATGCAAAAGATGCAAATACAAATGACAATCTTAATACTGAAGAATTAAGAACTTTGCTTGAAGAGTCTGGTGATTTAATTCCTAAACAATATAGGAAGATGCTCTCCTCTGTTTTAGGAATGGAGGAATTGATAGTTGAGGACATAATGATACCTACTGCAGAGATAATAGGAATTGACATAAATGATGATTATGAAAAAGCAACAAACATCATTGAATCTACTGAATATACCAGACTGCCTGTGTTTCAGGACTCAATTGATAATATGATTGGTATTTTACATTTAAAAGATTCTCATTCATTTTTAGAGAATTATGAACAAGGTAATGCTTCAAATTTCAAAAAAATTCTTCATAAAACTTATTTCGTGTCCCAATCCACATTACTAATGAAGCAATTACGGGAGTTTTTAGCAAATAATGAATCAATTGGTCTTGTAGTAGACGAATATGGTGAAATTGAGGGTCTGATATCTGTTGAAGATATTTTTAAAGAAATCACAGGTAAATTTGGAGGTGACAAAGAGGAGCTTGAAAAAGAGTTTATAAAGTTAAAAGATGGATCTATTTTAACTGATGGCAATTCAAAAATAAGAGACCTAAATAACTATTTAAACTGGGCTATTCCTGAAGATAATTCTAAAACTATTAACGGACTAATAACAGAATATTTGGATCAAATCCCCCAAGCAAACCTATGTTTAGAAATCGATTCATATAGATTTGAAATTTTAGAACTTGATGAAAATTTAATATCTAAAATTAAAATTAATAAATCTAATTAAATAATCTTAAGATAACTTTTCCTAAAATATCGTCATATAAAAACTTCATTTCACTTGTGATTGAGTTATATTGCTTATTAATACTCTCAACAGTAAGATAATTATCTTCAATGTCTTTAATTCTTTTAATTACCAACCCGATTTTATCATTATTAATAGCTACAATATCGTTGGGGTTATAGCTTTTAAATTTCCTTGTAACGACATAAGAGTTATTTTGAATCTCAGGTGACATGCTTTCACCTTTTACTCTATATATTTTAATCACTCAATACTGGCAGAACAAGCTTTAACATTGGAGGATTAGGTGAGATTTTTAGTTCAGTTTCAATATCTTTGGTTGACCAAAAAATTTCAGCAAATCTATTTACCTTATTAAACAAATCCTCTGCAGCATCTCTATCTATATGCTGTTTACATTTCGAAGCATCAAGCATTATAGAATGTGTCAATTCGTGAATTTCGGGAAATTTTTCCATTTGAGGGCCTTTAAAATAATCTCCCCATATAACTCTAACTGCATCTTTAACTTCTGCAGCATGTTCCTCTTTTTGTTGCACTAAGCGGGATAGCTTTGCTAAATCATCTTTCTTTGTTAATTCATCTGGCAATTCGTCAATAAGATCAACAATTCTGATTAAGCTTAATGATGCAAATTGAGCAATGTAAGGATCATAAACTGCACATGGAATATCACAATGAGCTTTTAAATCTTTAATTTTCATACAAATCTCCTATATATAGCTTTTATAAGAAAAAATACTGTTAAACAAATAAATATATATGAAAAATAGAGTATTAACTCAACTAATGTGTCAATGAAATGATAATGGAAAGTATTATTTATATGAGCGAATAAATTTACTGAAACAAATGGCACAAAGTAGAAAAGTTTCATTTACATAACTCCAAAAATATTTTATTTATTATAATTATACAAAAAAAATGGGGCTATATGCCCCAAATTTTTTAATTAAATCATAAAATTACATCATGCCACCCATGCCGCCCATACCGCCCATATCTGGCATTGGTGGCATTGGAGTATCGTCTTTTGGTACATCGGTTACCATAGCTTCTGTTGTAATCATCATACCTGCAACTGAACCAGCTGCTTGAAGAGCTGTTCTGGTAACTTTAGCAGGGTCTAAAATACCCATTTCGATCATGTCACCAAATTCACTAGTTGCAGCATTAAAGCCAAAAGAATCTTTACCATCAATCACTTTGTTTACAATAACAGATGGTTCTTCACCAGCGTTAGAAACTATTTGTCTTAAAGGAGCTTCAAAAGCTTTCTTGGCAATGTTGATGCCAACATTTTGATCATCATTATCTCCTTTTAGTTTTTCAACAGCCTCGAGACATCTAATCAAAGCTGATCCACCACCAGGAACAACTCCTTCTTCAACTGCTGCTCTTGTAGAATGAAGAGCATCCTCAACTCTTGCCTTTTTTTCCTTCATTTCAACTTCAGAACCTGCACCAACTTTAATTACAGCTACACCACCAGCAAGTTTCGCAACTCTCTCTTGGAGTTTTTCTTTGTCATAATCAGAAGTAGTTTCTTCAACTTGAGCTCTTATTTGATTAACTCTGGTTGCAATAGCATTTTCATCGCCTGCACCATCAATTATTGTTGCATTATCTTTATTAAGAACAACTCTTTTTGATGTACCTAGATCATCAATAGTTGCAGCTTCTAATGATAAACCGACCTCTTCAGATATAACTGTTCCACCAGTCAATATAGCAATATCTTCTAACATAGCTTTTCTTCTGTCACCAAAGCCCGGAGCTTTACATGCAGCAGCTTTTACAATTCCTCTTAGGTTGTTTACAACCAATGTAGCTAATGCCTCACCTTCTATATCTTCTGCAATAATTAATAAAGGCTTTCCTGCCTTAGCAACATTTTCCAATAATGGAAGAAGATCTCGTATGTTTGAAATCTTTTTGTCTACTAAAAGAATGAAAGGAGAATCTAGTTCTACTGTCATGTTATCTTGGTTTGTAATGAAATAAGGGGATAGATATCCTCTATCGAACTGCATTCCTTCTACAACATCAAGCTCATTTTCAATACCGCTGCCTTCTTCAACGGTAATTACACCTTCTTTACCAACTTTTTCCATCGCTTCAGCTATTATTTCACCAACAGCAGTATCTCCATTTGCTGAAATTGTTCCAACTTGTGCAATTGCTTTATCGTCAGTACATGGAACACTCAATCCTTTCACAAATTCAACAGCACTTGCTACAGCTTTGTCAATTCCTCTTTTTAAATCCATTGGATTCATACCAGCCGCAACAGCTTTATTTCCTTCATTTACAATAGATTGTGCCAAAACAGTAGCTGTCGTGGTTCCATCACCTGCCTCATCTGACGTTTGTGATGCAACTTGTTTTAGCATTTGCGCACCCATATTTTCAAATTTATTCTCTAATTCAACTTCTTTAGCAACTGACACACCATCTTTAGTCACAGTTGGAGCTCCAAATGACTTATCAAGAACTACATTTCTTCCTTTTGGACCAAGAGTTACCTTCACGGCATTTGCTAATGTGTTAACACCATCAAGCATCTCTGTTCTGGCATTATCACCAAACTTTACATCTTTAGCTGACATATTTAATCTCCCTATTAATAATTATTTATTCGATTACACCAAAAATATCTCCCTCACCGAGTATGAGATATTCTTCGTCATTTAATTTGATTTCATTTCCGCCATATTGACCGAAAACTACTGTGTCTCCAACTGAAACATTCATTGGTATAGAATCACCTGATTCACTTACTTTTCCAGGACCAACAGCCACAACTTCACCTTGCGACGGTTTTTCTTTAGCAGAGCCTGAAAGAATAATACCACCTGACGATGTTTCCTCTTCTTCAGTTCTTTTTACAAGAACATTATCATGTAAGGGTCTTAATTTCATTTATCTCTCCATATAAATAACATTATTTAAGTTATTCAATAATTAAGGACTAAAAAATATAAATCAATAGTTAAATAAAATATTTTTTAACCTAAATATCAGAAGCGCAATTGTAACTCCAATTAGGTTTGCAAGTAAGTCAAAATACTCAAAAAATCTATATGGATGAAAAAAGTGAATTATTTCGATTAAAGCGCCAAACAAGAAAATACATGAAGCAACGTAATAATTCGATCTTTTGAATGAACAAGCTAATCCTAATAAAGTTAAATAGAGATAAATTGCTCCATGAACAAATTTATCTGATAAAAATGATAAAGAGTTAAATGCAGATATATTACTTGCGTTCACAATACTCAATAAAAATATCACCAAAATTGAAACATAGAACAGAATTCTATTTATTAGCATTTGTTTGCATAAAAATGCTTTTATTAAAATATATCATCAGCATTGATGGGATCGCGAGACATGATGTAAATATATAAAAACTCATCCAGCCATATGAAAAACCATAAAGATTTTGAAAGCTCTCTACAAAAACTCCAGAAAAACCTCCAAATAATTTTCCTAAAAAAGCCATCAGTGAAGTTAACAACGCATATTGAAATCCAGTATATTTTGATGAAACAAGACTTGTAAGAAAAGTGATGTTTACGGTACCAACAATTCCAGCTGCAAGACTATCTGAAGCAACAATACTTGCAAGCAAAACTAAATTCTTTTCATTTATTGAGGCATAAGAAAAACTTAGATTTGTAAACATTACCAAAAAGGCTCCTATTAAAAGGGACTTATACAATCCAAGTCTTTTAACAAAAATTCCTCCAATAAATACACCTATTATAGTTGCAACTAAAGCAACAATTTTAACCACATAGCCTATTTCTGATAATGAGTAACCCATATCTATATAAAAAGGATTTGCCATTGGGCCCATTACAATATCTGTTAATCTATAAGTAGCAATTATAAGTATTAGGATTGATGCTATTTTTAAACCAAATCTCTCTAAAAAATCTTTTGAAGGCTCTAAAAGCGACTGTTTATAGTTTAATATCGCAAGATCAGGGTTTGATTTTTCTGATGAAATGTAAACTGTAACCAATATATTTAAAGCCATTAATAATGCCATTAGTTGGTATGTAAGTGACCATGAGAAATTTTCTGCATAAATTAATGCAAATGAAGATCCAACCAGAATTGCAATTCTGTAACCAAACTGGTAACCAGCTGTCAAGTTACCTTGATCTTCTAATTTTGCACTTTCTATCCTGTAAGCATCAATTGCAATATCTTGAATTGAGCCCGCAAACGCAATGTTTAGAGCAAAAAAATGCAAAAACTAATAAATTTGTTAAAGGATTAATAAACGATAAGACAATTAAAGATATGATAATTTGAAGCTGCATTGCAATAATCCAACTTCTTCTGTGCCCAAATTTTTTAAATAATTTAGTTGGTGATCTATCAACAAAAGGAGCCCATAAAAACTTTAAAGAATAAGTAAGCATTATCCAACTTATAAAACCTATTAGACTTAAATCTACACCAATATCTCTCAACCATGCAGTTAAAGTAACAAAAATTAAAACATATGGTAATCCTGACGCAAACCCATATCCTGTAAATGCAACAATATTATTTAAGTTTTTATTAATCATAGCGCGTTTAAAAATCTCTCCCAGTCAAACTTTTTACCAGGATCAGTTTTTCTTAATGGTGAAACATCAGAATGGCCAGCAATAGAATGCTTATCAATTAATGGGTAGTGATCTATAATTTTTTGAACTGCCATCGTTAACATTTTATATTGCTTATCAGAGTAACAATCATCATCTGATCCCTCTAATTCAATTCCTATTGAAAAATTATTACAATCATCGATACCTTTATAAGTTGATTTTCCTGCATGCCAAGCTCTTTTATCAAAGGGAACAAATTGTATTAACTCGCCATCTCTTTTTATATATAAATGAGATGACACCTTTAAGTTTTGAATTTCTTTGAAATAACTATGGTCATCTATGCAAAGTTTATTTAAAAAAAAGTCCTCTACGTAATTATTTCCATAACATTTTGGTGGGAGACTAATTGAATGAATTATTACTAAGCTTATTTCCTTATCATCAGGCCTTTCATTAAAGTTTGGAGATTTTAAAAATTTTAAGTCCTTGAAAATATGATTTTCAATATCCATTTATCTCAAACCAGGAGGAAGCTTAAAATATACATCCTCATTATCGTGACCACTTTCAACAAGTTTGGCATCAAAATAATTTTCAAGAGATTTTGCTATTTCCATAACTCTTGATTCTGGCGCAGAAGCACCAGCTGTGATTGAAATGGTTTTGCAATTTTTCAAATCTTCGAGATTTAAATCAGAAAATTCATCAATCAAAACTGAGTCACAACCACATTTTTCACCAAGCTCCTTCAGTCTATTAGAGTTTGAGCTATTTTTTGAACCTACAACTATCATATAATCTGATTCAAGGGCTAGTTGTTTGACAGCATCCTGCCTATTTTGTGTTGCATAGCAAATATCGTCTTTTTTTGGAACTTCAATTTTAGGAAATCTGTCCTTGAGAATCTTAATAATTGATTTAGTTTCATCTACGCTTAGGGTTGTTTGGGTTACTAATGCTAAGTTGTCTTTTTTCAAAATATTAATATTTTTAGCATCTCGCTCGTTTTGCACCAAAAAAATTGAGCTATTTTCTGAATTTATATGTCTCCCCATTGTTCCTTCAACCTCAGGATGACCCTCATGACCTATCAATATAATATCTTTATTTGCATTTGCATGCTTCCTAACTTCCATGTGTACTTTAGTAACTAATGGGCATGTGGCATCGAAAAAACTCAAATTTCTTGCCTTTGTTTTCTCTTCAACTTCGCTTGATACACCATGTGCACTAAATATTACTAAAGAATTATCTGGAATTTCTTCAATTTCCTCAATAAAAATAGCACCTCTTTCTTTCAAATCATCAACAACTACCTTGTTATGGACAACTTCATGTTTCACGTAGACAGGTGCTCCATATATTTCCAGAGCTTTATTAACAATATCTATTGCTCTATCAACCCCAGCACAAAAGCCTCTTGGATTTGCAAGTTTTATTTGTTTACTCATTTTTTAGTTTTTTAATAATTTCAAAGTATATAATTAAAACTGCTCCAATAGTTATAAATGCATCTGCTAAGTTAAACACAAAAAAGGAATTGTTAAAGATCTCCAAGTGGAGAAAGTCAGTAACCTTACCATCCATGGCTCTATCATAAATATTTCCAATTGCGCCACCTGAAATGATGGATAATGAAGTCTTTATATATATGTCTTTCTCATTAAAAATCATCCAAAAGAGGTATATTAAAATTAACATTGTTATTACCAATAAGATTGAAGAGATGCCTGATCCAGCATTATCAAAAATTCCAAATGCTATTCCAGAGTTATAAATAAGTAATAAATCGATTATCGGCAAAAAAGTATTTTCAGATTGACCGTACAATAAGTTCTGAAGTGCAAGATTTTTTGAATATAAATCAGTAAAAAATAGAAATACTATTAGCAAACAATATCTTAAATTATAGGAAACTTCTTTGTTCACCATTTTTTTCTACATTTTCTATACATCTATTACAAAGCTCAGGATGTTCTTTGCTAGATCCCACTGATGAACACCTGTGCCAACACCTAACACATTTTGTGTTTTTCGAAGAATTAACTTTAATTTTAAAACTTTTTGCCTTATTAACATTTGCTTCTGAAGAAATAAATAAAAAATGAAGTTCTTCTCCTAGTTTTTTTAGGATATTTAAGTCATTTGAAGTAGTTTGAATATCTACAACAGAATCAAGTGAACCCTTAATTTTATTTTCATTTCTCATAGCTTCTATTGATTGATTAACAGCATCCTTAATTTCAAAAATTCTTTTCCATTCAGATTGATTGATATTAGACTCATAATTTATTTGAGAAGTATCAAAATTTGAGAGAAAGACAGAGCCTCCTTGAATATTCAATCTATTGCTTGTTTGCCAAATTTCCTCTGCTGTATAAGATAGGATCGGAGCAATTAGTCTTACTAAAACATTCAAAATAAAATCAAGGCTTGTTTGACATGATCTTCTTGCTAAAGACTCATCTTTGCATGTGTAAAGCCTGTCTTTAACAATATCTAGATATATTCCTCCTAGTTCGTTAACACAAAAGTTATGTATTTTTTGAATTGCCTTATGGTAAGAATAGGATTCATACAAGCTTATGATTTCTTTTTGAAGTATTTTTGTTTCATTAATGATCCATTTATCTAGTTCAACTTGATCTTCAAACTTAACTTTATTTTTATCACTAAAGTCACTTAAATTTCCTAAGATAAATCTAAAAGTATTTCTAATTCGTCTATATTGATCTGAAGTTCTCTTCAAAATTTCATCAGACGCTACCATTTCGCTTCTAAAGTCTGTTGAAGCTACCCAAAGTCTCAAAATATCTGCTCCTAAGCTGTCCCACACTTTTTGAGGAGAGACAACATTTCCAAGTGATTTTGATTGTTTTCTTCCTTGCTCATCTACAACAAACCCATGAGTCAGAACGGTTTTATATGGTGCTGACTTATTCATAGCTATGCTTGATAATAATGATGATTGAAACCATCCTCTATGTTGGTCTGAGCCCTCTAGATAGAGGTCTGCAACTACATTATTACCAAATCTTTTTTCAGAAACTGCATAATGAGTTACCCCAGAATCAAACCACACATCAAGTGAATCGGAAGTTTTAATATATTCTTCATGATCTTCGATATAATCCTTAAGACTCAACTTATCCCAAGCTGAAATTCCTTCTTTCTCAATAGTTTGCGCAAACTTTTCAAACAGGTCTTTTTGACTAGGATGGATTTCTCCAGTGTCTTTATGAACAACTAAAGTTATTGGAACACCCCAATTTCTTTGTCTAGAAATGCACCAATCTGGTCTGTCAGTAAGCATAGATTCTATTCTTTGAAGACCCCATGAGGGTTCCCAATTAACACTCTTAATATGTTTTAGAGCATCTTTTATAAGATTATTTTTTTTCATTGAAATAAACCACTGAGGAGTAGATGTAAAAATTAAAGGCGTTTTACGTCTCCAACAGTGAGGGTAAGAATGATGATAATCTTCTATATTGATAAGTGCATTATGCTCTTGTAATTTTTCAACAATGAGCGGATCCGCTTTCATTGCAGGAAGTCCTGCAATGAAATCTAGTTCATCCTTGAAGAAAGCCTTGTTATTTAGTGAGTGGATAGTCTCAATATTATTCTTCTTACATACTAAATAATCATCCATACCATGAGCTGGAGCAGTGTGGACGCAACCTGTTCCTGCTTCAGTTGTGACATGGTCTGCATGAAGAAGGACTGATTTCCTATCTAAAAAAGGATGAATAAGTTCAATATCACTTAATTTTTCACCTTGTATGGTCGATACAACGTCAAATTTTTGTTTCCATCTTTTAGAGCATAGATCAATCATCTCAAATGCAATTACATAAAATTTATTTTTCATTTTTATGAGTGAATATTTGTATTCAGGATTGATACATACAGCTACATTTGAAGGTATTGTCCATGGTGTTGTAGTCCATATAACAAATGATATTTCGTCTGTATCTTCAGTATTGAATATATCATTTAACTTTTTTAAAGATACATGATCAACCTTGAATGCAACATCAATTGCTTTTGATGTTTTATCAATATATTCTACTTCTGCCTCTGCTAAGGATGATCCACTTTCTTGGCACCAGTGAACAGGCTTTTCACCTTTTTCTAGATAACCTTCACTATATATAATTCCTAATGATCTAACGATGTCTGCTTCAAATTTTGGATCTAATGATTTATATGAATTTTCCCAATCACCAAGCACACCTAGTCTTTTAAAATCATTTAATTGTTTATTTATTTGGCTTTCAGCATATTCTTTGCAAGCTTTTTGAAAAGCCTCTTTGTTTTTTACGAGTTCACTGTTTTTTCCATGCTTTTTTTCAACATTAAGCTCAATTGGAAGACCATGACAATCCCAACCAGGTACAAAAGGAGCATTAAAACCTTGAAGAGTTTTATGTTTAATAGTTATATCCTTTAAGATTTTATTGACCGAATGGCCTAGATGTATATCACCATTTGCATAGGGGGGGCCCGTCATGCAAAAGAAACAACTCTTTATTTTCATATTTTTTTCTAATCTTTCCGTATAAATCTGTACGGGACCATAAATCTAATATTTCTGGCTCTTTTCTTGGCAATCCAGCTTTCATTGAAAAATCAGTATTTGGAAGATTTAATGTATCTCTATAATTAGTTGTCATTGGAAGTACGTAAAATATTTTTTGCTGTCGATATATCCTCTTGAATCTGAGATTTTAACATGTCTAAATTATCAAATTTCTTTTCATCTCTTATTTTTTTAACAAATTTGACACGAAGTCTTTGGGAATAAATGTTTTTATTAAATTCAAATAAGTGAACTTCTAATACTGGTTTATCTCCTCCTACTGTAGGTCTTACACCCATGTTTGCAATACCATTATGTTTTATGTTGTTTAGGTTACATTCCACGGCATAAACCCCTCGTATTGGGAGTCGTTGATTTGGAAGCCATATGTTTGCTGTTGGAACATCTATAGTTCTCCCAAGATGCTGGCCATGTACTACCTTCCCAGAAAAAGTGTAAGGTCTTCCTAAAAGATTTTTTGCCAATTCAAAATTATTTTCTAGAAGAGCACTCCTTATTCTTGAGCTACTTACCCGCTCCTGATTAAAGAGAATAGTTTCTGTATTTTCAATATATATTCCTTTTTGATCTCCCCAAACTCTAAGGAGGTCTGTATCACCTTTCCTGTCAGCTCCAAATCTAAAATCATCACCAACTGTAAAACTTTTTAAATTGATTGATTCTAAAATCTCAGATATAAAACTTTCTGGAGACATTGTGCGAAGGTTATTATTAAACTTAAGAAAACATGCGAAATCTATTCCACTTTTTTGAAGAAGCTTAAACTTTTCTCGCCATGGACATATTCTTGGAGGAGGATTGGAACTTTTATCTTTTATAAGAGAAAAATATTCAGAAGCATGAGGCTCAGTAAAAAAGACTATAGTTTTAGCATTATATTTATCTGCATTTTTCTTTATTTTTTTTAGAATTGCTTGGTGACCTAGATGCAAACCATCAAAATTACCTATAGTTCCAGATAAAGCCTCATTGGGATATCTAGAATTAAATAACTTTAGATTATGTTGTCCTCTTATTAAATACATATCAATTGAAAAGTAATTTGAATGGTTTTCTTAAAATTAATCTTGAAACAGAAAAATAAATAATAATTGAGACTGATACCTCAAGCAGAAGATAAAAGATTCTTTCAATCTGAGATAATTTCATGAAATCTAAGTAAGAAGTAGAAAAATATAGAAATATAATTAAACATATACTAGATAAAAGTATATTTAAATTAAAAATATTGAATATATTTTTTACTATAATAAACCCATTTTTATACAAACTAATTTCAAGAATAAAAACACTGATAGTTGCTGCTAATGAGCTTCCAATTGCAATTCCAACATGCCCATAATCTAAAACAAATGCAAAATAATAATTAAATGTAGCATTTAGCAACAGGGATATTAAAGCAACATACATAGGTGTTTTTGTATCTTTTCTTGCAAAGAAAGCTGGTGTAAGAACCTTCATCAACATAAAAAAAGGTAATCCAAATGAAAATATCATTAAGCTGTATGATGAATTTATAACATCAATATCAGAAAATGCTCCTCTATAGAAAATAGTACTTATTAAATCTTCTGCGCAAAAGAAAAGCCCAATCAAACAAGGTATTCCAATAAAAAGAACAAATCTTTGTCCATTTCGAATAGCATTTATAAATTTATCTTTTTCAACGTCTACATCATATTTTGATAGTGTTGGTAATAACACAGTACCAATCGCGATTGCAAAAATTCCCATTGGAAACTGAATCAATCTGTCAGATACATATAGCCATGTTGGACTTCCAGTCTCCAGAAATGATGCAAAGATTGTATCAACAAGTAAATTTATTTGTATTATTCCACCTGCTAAAATAGCAGGTAATATCAATTTCAAAAATTTTTTAACTCCAGAGTTGCTCATATTCATTTTAGGAACAGGGAGCCTATTAATTTGCCATAGAGGCAAGACCTGAATTAAAAGTTGTAAAATACCAGCTAAAAAAACGCCCCATGCGAGAGCATAAATTGGCATCTCATAAATAGGTGCAATAAATATTGCTGCAAATATAAGGCATATATTAAAAATTACAGGTGTGAAGGCAGGTAAAGAAAACTTTTTGTGTGTGTTTTGTATGCCGCCTGCAAAGGCAACCAAAGATATCAAAGCAAGATAGGGAAAAATTATTCTTAATACATTTATAGATATTTCTTTCTTTAAAGGATCAAAATAAAAACCAGGAGCAAAAATAAAAATAAATATTGGGGCAAATATTAAGACTAGTATAGTAAAAATAAATAAAAAACTAACCAAAATACCAGACAATGAATTTAAAAATTCAATAGTATCATCGTGATTTTTAGCTTTTTCATAATCAGTATAGATCGGAATAAAGGCTTGGTTGAATGCTCCTTCTGCAAAAAACCTTCTAAATAAATTTGGGATTTTTAAACAAACAACAAAAATATCATGAAATACTGAGGCGCCTAGTAGATTTGTTGTAGAGATATCTCTTATCAGACCAAAAAATCTTGATAGGCTGGTTCCAGAAATAACTTTCCTTAGGCTATAAAAAAATCCATCGGTTAAAGTTTGTTTTTTTTTATTGATTTTGTTCAAAATCTAATGAGGCTGAGTTAATACAATATCTTAAACCTGTTGGTTCTGGACCATCATTAAAAACATGTCCTAAATGAGCATCACATTTAGAACATTTAACTTCTATTCTTCTCATTCCCAATGAGTCATCTTTAAATTCGTTTATACAAGTTTGATCAGCTGGAATGAAAAAGCTCGGCCAACCACATCCAGCATCAAATTTTGTTTCAGATTCAAACAATTTTTCACCACAGCAAATGCATTTATAACTACCCTTTTCGTTAAAATTCCAATACTTGCCTGTAAATGGTCTCTCTGTTCCAGATAGTCTTGTAACCCTATAGCTTTCGTCATCAAGGATATCTTTCCATTGTTTGTCACTTTTAGTATTAGTTTCCATAATTCATTGTAATTAAAAAGATGTTATATAGGTAGATTTAGTAAAATATTGATTATCTTATGAAAAAGATGATATTTTTTCTGAGTAAGCTAAAAAATCATTCAAAAGACCTTCTGTTGGTTTGTATATTCTTCTTCGCCTATCATGATCGGAACTTGTTTCACTCAAGTATCCAAGTTTTACAGCTTGCTTCAAAACCTGGAGACGTTTAATTCTGGATGCAAATTTCTTTGGCACCAAGGATATAGCATACTCTTGAGAAATTTCGTTACCCTCAAAGTACTCCAACATAAAACTCATTAAGAAAAAAAATCTATATGTATCTGATTGAAAAAAACCCAGCGAATCAGGAATGCTTTTATTGAGAATTGTTTGTTCAAGAATATTTATGATTAATTTCTTAGAGACGTTAATAGATCTAGTTTTATTTGGTTCACTCAATTAAAAATCCTTTTTATTTATAAAAAATATATATTAATTGATAATATACATGCAATTTATATGCCTATAAGATACTTAATGCTTTTTGTCTGGATTGACTAGACTCTTGAGCCAATTCAAAAGAGTGTTTTCTTTAAGAGAAAATTTATCAAGCATGTCAAACTCATAAGCGAGTTTTGCAGGGTCACTAAAAAAATCTTTTCTTGTGTTAAATTCTTTCTCATTAATTTTTTTAACCAGTCTGGCTGGATTGCCAGCATAAATACAATTTTCCGGTACATTTTTGGTAACAACAGCGCCTGCACCAATAATACTATTTTCTCCAATAGTTACTCCCTTGCATATAATTGCACTATCTCCTACCCAAACATTATCTTTTAATATTATTGGTTTGGTATTACCAACAGGTTCTGCCCTATCATAAATGCCATGCCAATCTGCATCTGAAATATATGCTCCATGAGCAATCATACATGCATCACCTATTTCTATTTTTTCTGCAGCCATAATTCTTACGCCTGGAGTTATGAGGCAATATTTTCCAATATTAATAATTCCGTCATTTTCACCAATATTCCATGAAGTAAATTGGATGTTTGCATCTCTTGCACCAATTAAAGTCGGGAAATCGTCAACAGAAACATTCTTACCAAATACCTTAATATATTTGGGCTTAAAGTATGCTCCACCCTTCCCCAAATGTTTAAATTGGGGTTTAAGAAATTGTTTCACATAAGCCTTAATTAATTTTTTTGAAAGTTTTTTTAACCAATAAGGTCTATTATCTTTTCTAATAATTATCTCCTAAATAAATACTTTTATTATGATAAAGTACTCAAAAAATATTTAAGCATTAAATTGAATAATAAATACATTTTAGAATTTAAACAATTAATTAAAATTGGAATTCCTATTTTCGGATCGCAAATGTCGTATATGTTAATGGGGACTGCTGATACAATAATTGCAGGAAGGGCAAGCGCAAATGATCTAGCTGGTTTAGCAGTTGGAACTGCTTTTGCCAATACCTTATGGTTTTTTGTTACTGGAGTCATTTTTTCAGTAACTCCAATTGTTGCTCAATTATATGGAGCCAAGAAATTTATAGAAATTGGAAAAAAGCTAAGAGAAATTTTATGGATTGCATCATCGCTTGGTCTTTTGTTAGCATTTATATTTTTTAATTTTGATATACTTTTAAAAAACCTTCCTATTAAAAGTTCTATAACAGACATATCAATAGACTATTTAAAAGCGGTAGCGCCAGGAATAGCATTTATTACTGTTTTTACATGTTTACGATGTTATAGCGAAGGAATGACTCTAACTAAACCCATCTTTGTAATTGCTTTTTTAGGAATGCTCTTAAATATTCCTCTTGATTTGATTTTTGTTTATGGGTGGTTTGGTGCACCTAAGCTAGGCGGAGTAGGATGTGGAATTGCTACCTCAATAGTAGCTTTCCTAATGATGTTTACATTATTTGTTTATATTGCTTTTTCAAAGAATTATTCAAGAACAATGCCTTTTGCATCTTTTTCTCCACCTTCAAAGAGCACGACTAAAGAAGTTTTTAAGTTAGGTCTCCCAATAGGAATTGGTATTTTTGTTGAACTTAGTATGTTTTCAGGAGCTGCAATTATACTGAGTATTCTTGGTGAAGTTGTCGTAGCAAGTCATACAGTTGCAATAAATATAGCAAGTTTATTTTTCATGGTCCCTTTGGCAATTGGTTTAGCGTCAGCAACTCGGGTAGGTAACTTAATAGGTGAATCAAATCCAGATCAAGCTAGGATTGCTTCCTTTTCAACAGTTTATTTATGTATTTTGGGTGCGCTGATAAATAGTTTTGTAATTATAGCTTTTGGTCCAGTTATAGTAGGCTTATATACAACTGAAATTCCTGTTAAAGAGCTGGCAATTAGCTTGATTATTTTTGCTGCAATTTTTCAATTGCCTGATGGAATACAAATGGGTGCATTAGGAAGTTTGAGAGGTTATAAAGATACCTTTGTTCCAATGATTCTTTTAGTTATTTCATATTGGTTCTTTGCAATGCCAATTGGATATTTTTTAACAAATTATGGTTTCTCAGATCCGCTTGGAGCAAAAGGGATGTGGTACGGAATGATAATTGGTTTATCGCTTTGCTCAGTGCTTGCGATATCAAGACTAAAAAAAATAATAAAAATTAATATAGAAAAAAATAAATCTATAAAACCTCTGAAACCTTTTCTCCAATAGACACAAGATTGTCAGCAATATGAACACCGCATTTTTTTAATTTTTCAATTTTATCTTTTGCAGTTCCCTTTCCTCCAGCAATGATTGCCCCAGCATGTCCCATTCTTTTTCCAGCAGGAGCGGTTTGTCCTGCAATATAAGAAACCACAGGTTTTGATATATTATCTCTTATATATTCCGCCGCAGTCTCCTCTGCATTACCTCCAATTTCTCCAACCATCACAATTGCTTCTGTTTTCTCATCATCTTCAAAAAGTTTTAAAATATCTACAAATGAGGATCCTGGTATTGGGTCGCCACCAATACCAACACAACTACTTTGACCAAAACCAATATCAGTAGTTTGTTTGACAGCTTCATATGTCAATGTGCCAGATCTGGAGATTATTCCTATTGATCCTGGGAGATGAATGTCTCCAGGCATTATTCCTAGCTTTGCCTCACCTGGAGTTATTACTCCTGGGCAGTTTGGTCCAATCAGTCTAACGCCCAATTCATCAACTGTTTTTTTTACTTCTAACATGTCTAATGTTGGTATTCCTTCCGTAATACAAACAATTAACTTAATGTTTGCTTCAGCAGCTTCAATTATTGAGTTTTTGCAAAACTTAGCTGGTACAAAAATTATAGATGCATTTGGTTCCACTTCTTTTACAGCCTCTTCTACAGTATTAAAAACAGGCTTATCAAGGTGTGTATTTCCACCTTTACCAGGAGTTACTCCACCAACAATATTTGTTCCGTATAATATGGATTGCTCTGAATGAAGGGTTCCCTGAGATCCAGTGAAGCCTTGAACAAGTAATCTTGTGTCTTTGTTCACTAAAATACTCATTTTGCTAATTCCACTGATTTTTTTGCAGCTTCAGCCAAGTCATTAATACTTATAATTCTAATATTTGAATTAAGTAAAATTTCTGCTCCTAGTTCAGCATTGTTGCCTTCTAATCTAACGATAACAGGAATTTTTATATCAACATCCTTGATGGCCGCAATAACACCCTCTGCAATTAAATCACATCTGACGATTCCACCAAATATATTGACTAAAACAACTTTAACATCAGGATCTCTTAAAATAATTTTAAATGCTTTAGTTACTCTTTCTTGAGTTGCAGTACCTCCAACGTCAAGAAAATTTGCAGGATTTCCACCAAAGTATTTTATTGTATCCATTGTTCCCATTGCTAAACCAGCTCCATTAACCATACATCCAATGTTTCCATCTAGTGATACGTAACTTAAGTCATTATTAGCAGCCTCAGCTTCTTGTGGATCCTCTTGTGTCTCATCATACATATCATTAATTTTTGGTTGTCTAAATAATGCATTTGAATCAATATTAATTTTGGCATCAAGACATAGAAGATCTCCCTTATCATTTATAACAAGAGGATTTATTTCTAATAAACTTAAATCATTTTCCACAAAAAGCCTCAAAAGATTTTCAATCATTGGAACAAATTGTTTTGTTTGATCGTCATTTAACTTTAAGACATTAGCTATATTAATAGACTGGTCTACTAAATTTTGATCCTTATATTCAACACCTTGATAGATAATTTTATCTGGATAATTTTTTGCAACATCTTCAATATTGACTCCTCCTTCACTTGATCCAATAAAGACTATTTTTTGTGATTCTCTGTCAACAACAGCACTTAGATATAATTCAGATTTAATTTCTGTACACTCTTCAATTAGAATTGAATTGACCAATTGTCCTTTGCTATCTGTTTGGTATGTAACCAGTCTTTTTCCAAGCCATTTTTTTGAGAATTCAAGTGCCATTTCAGGCGAATCAACTAATTCAACCCCACCGGACTTACCTCTTCCTCCTGCATGTACCTGAGTTTTAACAACCCACTTTGTTCCACCAATTTCATTACAAGCATTAATAACCTCTTCAGGACTAAAAATGATTTTACCTTTTGATACAGGGATATTGTATTCAGCAAATAATTGTTTGCCTTGATATTCGTGCAAATTCATTTTGTTCTATTTCCAATATGGATCGCTTCGTTGTTAACTGATAATGCTGCTTCGTGCAAAGCTTCTGATACTGTTGGATGACTAAACATTGTCATTCCAAGATCCTCCGAGCTCGCTCCAAATTCCATGGAAATTAAAGCTTGTTGAACAATTTCACCAGCAGATGGTCCAAAGACATGAACACCTAAAATAGTATCAGATTTGGCTTCTGATAGAATTTTTACAAAACCAACTGACTGGTCTATTGCAAGAGCTCTTCCGCTTGCAGCAAATGGAAATTTACCAATTTTAAACTGAATGCCCTTTTCCTCAAGCTCACTTTCGTTCAAGCCTACCCATGCAACTTCAGGATGAGAATATATCACAGAGGGAACAAGCGAATAGTTTACCTTCGCATAATTATTTGCAATTCTTTCAGCTACCATAATTCCCTCTTCACTTCCTTTATGAGCCAACATTGGCCCCCTCACCACATCTCCAATTGCCCATATATTAGGAATATTTGTTTGGCAAAATTCATTTACCTCAATGAAGTTATTTGACATGCTTATTCCAATATCATCTTTAAATATATTCTTAGTATTAGGAGCTCTCCCTACAGCAACAATTAATTTATCAAACTCCATATCAATATCTTTTTCATTGTTATAAATAATTTTTACAGACCCCTTTAGATCTTTAGCAGATATTAATTTTGACCCAAGTTTTATGTCCAAACCTTGCTTTTTAAACTCTTTAAATGATTCTTTAGCTATATCTTTATCAGTCATAGGTAAGAAATCATCGAGTGCTTCAATAATTGTTACTTTGGAGCCAAGTCTTGACCAGACACTTCCAAGCTCAAGGCCAATAATACCAGCACCAATAATTCCTAATGATTTTGGAACTTCTTTAAATGATAGTGCGCCAGTGCTATCAACTATATTTTTACCAAACTTTGCAGACGGTATTTCAATTGGACTTGATCCAGTAGCAATAATTATATTTTTTGTTTCAATGTTTTCTATGGATTTGTCAGGTTTAGTAACTTCAACTTTGTTATGAGAAATAATTTTTCCTCTTCCAACAATGTGTTCGACTTTATTTTGTGCAAATAGAGAAGATATACCTCCAGTAAGTTTTTTTACTATATTGTCTTTTCTTTTCATCATAGTTTCCAAATCAAGACCAATATCCTGAATATTGATTCCATGAT
Source organism: uncultured SAR86 cluster bacterium (assembly GCA_902516285.1). Taxonomy (GTDB): domain Bacteria; phylum Pseudomonadota; class Gammaproteobacteria; order Magnimaribacterales; family D2472; genus SAR86A. Next base: position 23,435 of record CABXXT010000010.1, on the reverse strand, counting down.
TTGGTAGATTCTTTATTGCTTCGTAATATCTATGAGAAGAATCTAAAAGAGATTTTGATGGAATGCACCCTATATTCAAGCATGTGCCTCCAAGAGAAACATCACCATTTTTTTGAATGGACTCTTCAATACATAAAGTCTTAAGGCCAAGTTGACTTGCTCTAATTGCTGCAACATAACCAGCAGGACCACTTCCAATAACAACTACATCGAACATAAATATCCTTTTAATTATAAATTAAGTAAAAGTCTTTCAGGTGACTCTAATTGCTCTTTGATCGAAACAAGGAAAGACACAGCCTCTTTTCCGTCAAGTAACCTGTGATCATAACTAAGAGCCAAATACATCATAGGTCTTACCATTACTTCACCATTGATTGCTACAGGTCTTTCTTGAATTGAATGCATTCCTAATATGGCAGTCTGAGGAGCATTTAAGATAGGAGTAGAAAGAAGCGAACCAAATACACCACCATTTGATATGGTAAATGTTCCACCTTGCATCTCTTCAATTGATAATTTACCTGTTTTTGCTTTCTGAGAAAAATTTAATATTGACTTTTCAATCTCTGAAATTGATTTATTATCAGCATCTTTGATTACTGGGACTACTAAACCTCTATCTGTTGAAACGGCTACTCCAATATCTTGAAAGCCATGATAAACAATATCATTTCCATCGATAGATGAATTTACAAGAGGAAATTTTTTAAGAGCTTGAACTGCCGCTATTACAAAAAAGCCCATAAAGCCAAGCTTTACATCGTGCTCTTGTTCAAATTCAGCACCATATTTCGATCTGAGTTCCTTAATTGGCAACATATCAACTTCATTAAAAGTTGTTAACATTGCCGTCTCTTGTTTTACTGATACCAATCTTTTTGCAATAGTAGTTCGCAATCTAGACATAGGAACTCTCTCTTCTTCTCTTGAATCAGATGAGGAATGCTTTTTGACTAGAGAATTATCAGCCTTATGTTCTTGTTCAATATGATTAATAACATCGGCCTTGGTGAGACGATCATCCTTCCCAGTAGGTTTCACGACCTTAGCATCAATGTTTTTTTCAGCTAGAATCTTTTCTACTGCAGGTCCATTCTTCTTTTTTGCAACTATGTTTGTTTCATGTTTTTTTATAGGCTCTTTTTTTTCTTGATCGTGATGTATTTTACTGTGAGATGTCTCAGAGGATGATTCAATTTGTTCCTCGTATTCACCAATTTTTTCTGAACTACTAACTGTTTCGCCTTCAGATTTAATTATCTTTGAAATAGTTCCATCAGATTGCGCTAAAACTTCTAAAACAACTTTATCAGTCTCAATCTCTGCAATTACTTCATCTTGTGAAACAGTCTCACCTTCAGCTTTTAGCCAGTTTGCAATTGTTCCATCTGCAACAGATTCTGGAAAAGTTGGTGATTTTATATCTATGCTCATTTATTTAAACACATTATTAATTAGTTCTTGTTGTTGTTGGAGATGTAATTTCATTAAACCAACTGCAGGGGCCGCGGCTGCCGGTCTGCTGACTAATTTTACATCAAGTCCATTACTAAGTCTGTCTAAAACTCTTTGAATTCTATGTCTGTGGCTAAACCATGCTCCTTGATTTAAAGGCTCTTCTTGACACCAAATATATTCTTGAGCATTTTGATACTTTAATAACACTTCTTCAAGATCATCATATGGAAATGGATATAACTGCTCAATTCTGATAATTGCAGTATCTTTTACATCCTTGTCATCTCGTCTGTTAACTAAATCATAAAAAACTTTACCAGAACACATTATCACTTTTTTTACTTGATTTTTTTTAGCAATATTATCATCAATAACACATGAGAATTCTCCATCAGTTAATTGATCAATAGATGAAACTGCATCAGGATTTCTTAGTAGGCTTTTTGGTGAAATTACAACTAATGGTGTTCGCATTTTTCTTATTGCTTGTCTTCTTAAAAGGTGAAAAATTTGAGAGGGTGTACTCGGAACACAAACCTGAATATTCTCTGATGCACATAATTGTAAAAATCTTTCAATTCTTGCACTACTATGCTCTGGCCCTTGACCTTCATATCCATGAGGAAGCAACATAACTAAACCAGACAGTCTATCCCATTTGTGTTGAGCAGAGACAATGAATTGATCAATTACAACTTGCGCACCATTCGCAAAGTCACCAAATTGGGCTTCCCATATTGTTAAGCCTTCTGGCCAAGTTGCTGAATATCCATATTCAAAACCTAAAACAGCCTCTTCAGACAAAAGCGAGTCATATATATTAAATCTTGAGTTATATTCATTTGCAATATCTGACAAGGGAATAAATCCTAGACCATTTTTTGAATCAAAAACACATGCATGTCTGTGTGAAAAGGTCCCTCTTCTTACATCTTGGCCACTTATTCTTATTGGATATTTTTCTTGAAGAAGAGTTGCATAGGCCATTGTTTCTGCAAAACCCCAGTTAATTTTTAGCTCTCCTTTATTCATTTTAAGTCTATCTGCAAATATCTTTTTTGCTTGCGTGCCCAAACTAAATGAGTCTGGAACATGACAAATTTGTTTACCTAGTTTATTGAATATTTTTCTATTGAATGTTGTACTAACTTTTGGCCACCATTTAATATTCATATATGGTTCCCAATCAAACCATAAATCATTGCTTGATTTTGAAGCAATATTCTTTGCAACACTTTTGCCTGATTCAAGAGATTTTCTATATTCAGATTTAATTTTTTTAGCTTGATCTAAAGATATAACATTATTTGAAATAAGTTTTTCTTCATACTGTGTAAGCACAGATTTATGGTCTTTAATTTTTTCATACATTAAAGGTTGTGTAGCTGAAGGATCATCAGCTTCATTATGACCTCTTCTTCTATAGCAAAATAAATCAATAACAATATCTTTTTTAAATTTATTTCTATATTTACAAGCTATTCTTGTAGCATTAACTACCATTTCAGGATCGTCTCCATTTACATGTATTATTGGAGCTTGAATCATTTTAGCTACATCAGTTGAATAGTCTGTCGATCTAGCATCAAGTTTATTGCTTGTTGTAAAACCAATCTGATTATTTACAATTATATGAATAGTTCCACCGACACCAAAACCTCTTGTTTGCGACATCTGCAGTGATTCCATTACAACGCCTTGTCCAGAAAAAGATGCATCACCATGAACCAATACTGGAATAACTTTAGTCCTTTCATTATCATCTAATCTATCCTGCCTTGCCCTTACAGATCCAATTACAACTGGGTCAACTATCTCTAAATGTGAAGGATTGTTAGCTAAAGAAACATGAACTTCTCCTCCAGGAGTTTTAAAGTTAGATGAGAAACCTAAATGGTATTTAACATCTCCAGTGCTAGCTCCGTCAAGTTCAAAATCTTCATCAAAAGATGTAAATAGCTCAGATGGAAGTTTACCTAAAACATTAACGAGCAAGTTAAGTCTACCCCGGTGAGCCATTCCAAAACATATCTGATTGGCACCCATTTCACCACAATATTGAATAACGCTATCAATCAAAGGTACCATTGCTTCTGCACCATCAATTCCAAATCTTTTCATGCCAGGGTATTTAGCAGACAAATATTTTGCTAGGCCCTCAGCAGAGCAAAGACGTTCAAAAATATGAGTTTTTTGTTCATTATCAATTTTGTAATCTTGTAGCTTAGTCTCAAATTTTCTTTGGAACCATCTTCTTTCCGAAGATTCAATAATATGATTGCATTCTATGCCGATATATCCACAATAAATATCCTCTAAATGCTTAATTATTTCTCTTAAAGTTAGTTTTTCTTTTTTAGTAGCAAGCGTATCTGTATAGAACTCTTCATCGAGGTCTGTTGTTGAGAGGCCATGAAATTCTAAATTTAGATCCTCAACAATATTTCTTTCCATCATTCCAAGTGGGTCTAATTTAGCTTTTTGATGCCCTCTATTTCTGTAGGCTTGAATTAATCTTATTACTTTTCCTTGTCTTTCATCAATAGAAAATGAATTCTTTGATAAAGATTGAGTAACACGTGGTAAGTTTTTAAATCGATCAATAATTTCTTTGTGAGAAATGTCTTTTGATAAATCTCCTTCAGAAAGGTTGGAGAAAAACTCTCTCCAATCTTTGGTTAATTCTTTTGGATTATTGAGGAAGACTTCGTAAAGGCTTTCAAGATATGCTGCGTGCCCAGATGATATATGCGAGCTACCCCATAGCTCTTTCATCGATGAATTCATTTTTTATACTATATTTTATACTCCATCAGTAGCAATTATATCCTTTTTATTTTTATGTAACATTGATTTTATTTCACCAATAGCTTTATTTGGATTTAAACCTTTTGGGCAGACATTAACGCAGTTCATTATTCCATGACACCGATAGACGCTAAAAGGATCTGAGAGATCTTCTAATCTTTCGTTAGTTTTCAAATCACGAGAATCTGCCAAAAATCTATAAGCTTGAAGAAGAGCAGCTGGACCAACAAACTTATCTGGATTCCACCAAAACGAAGGACAGCTTGTAGAGCAGCATGCGCATAATATACATTCATATAATCCATCAAGCTTTTCCCTTTCTTCAGGTGATTGAAGTCTTTCTTGCTCTGGTGCAGTTGTTTCATTTTGTAAAAAAGGTTTTATTTTTTCATATTGTGCATAAAATTCTGTCATATCTACAACAAGATCTCTTATTACAGGGAGTCCAGGAAGGGGTCTTAATTCTAGTTTATTTCTTTTAATAACTGACGATATAGGTGTAATACATGCTAATCCATTTTTACCATTTATATTCATGCCATCAGAACCACATACACCTTCTCTGCATGATCGTCTGTATGATATTGATTGATCTTCTTCTTTGAGTAAATTAAGTAAATCTAAAACCATTATGTCTTTTTTTGGCTTATCAATTTTATACTCTTTCATATAGGGAAACTTATCCTCTTCAGGATTATATCTATACATGCTGATATGTAGTTTGTTATCAAACATTAATAAGTCCTTATTTTAGGAGGAAATGCTTCCATTTGTGTCGGTTGAAAGTTAACTTCTCTTTTTGAAACTTTTTTTGTTTCAGGATCAAATAAACTGTGACATAGCCAATTTTCATCGTCTCTGTCAGGAAAATCATCTCTTGCATGAGCGCCTCTACTTTCGTTCCTTTCAAAAGCTGAAATCGCTGTTGCCTCAGCTACCTCAAAAAGGTTCTGTAATTCAATAGCCTCTACACGACTTGTGTTGAATGCATCACTTTTGTCTTTTAAGTGGAGGTTATCAACTTTATGCTTAATTTCAGCAAGATCATCTAAGCCTTTCTTCATAAACTCACCTCTTCTAAATACACCAAAATAATTCTGCATACATTCTTGAAGTTCTTTTTTAACTTCTGCTGTGTCAAACCCAGAGGATGACTCATTTAATTTATTAAGTCTTTCGAGAGCATTATCTATATCACCAGGAGTTGAAGGAGTTACTCCTCCGCCTGATTTAATTTCTTGCTGGATAAATTTACCGGTTGCTCTTCCAAAAACAACCAAATCGAGTAAAGAATTTCCGCCAAGTCTATTTGCCCCATGAACAGAGACGCATGCTGCTTCACCGGCAGAATATAGACCAGATATTAACTTATCTTCGTTATTAATCCTTTTGTAAGCTTGGCCATTAATATTTGTTGGTGTTCCACCCATCATATAATGACAGGTCGGTACAACTGGTATAGGTTCATAAATTGGATCAACATGTGCAAAAGTTCTAGATAGTTCACAAATTCCAGGTAATTTTGAATTTAAGACATCCGCTCCCAAGTGATCTAATTTTAAATAAATATGATCATTTTTATCTCCACAACCTCTTCCTTCTAGAATCTCTAAAACCATAGATCTTGCCACAACATCCCTACCAGCTAAATCCTTAACATTTGGAGCATATCTTTCCATGAATCTCTCGCCATCCTTATTTACTAAATAACCTCCTTCACCCCTGCATCCTTCAGTTACGAGTGAACCTGCTCCATATATACCTGTTGGATGAAATTGCCACATTTCCATATCTTGTGCGGGATATCCTGCTCTTAGCGCCATTCCCAGACCATCGCCCGTATTTATAAGTGCATTGGTTGTAGATGCGTATATGCGGCCAGCTCCACCTGTTGCGAGAACGGTGGATTGAGCCTTGAGGTATGCCACTTCACCATTTTCAATTGAAAATGCTATAACTCCAGTAACTTCATCTTTCGAATTTTTAACTAAATCTACAGCAAACCATTCATTTAGAAAATTGGTACCCTCTTTAACATTATTTTGGTAAAGAGTATGAAGAAGAGCATGGCCTGTTCTATCAGCTGCAGCACATGTTCTTGCAGCTTGGCCACCCTTTCCAAAGTCCTTTGATTGTCCTCCAAATGGTCTTTGATAAATACGTCCATTATCAAATCTTGAAAAAGGTAAGCCCATATGCTCAAGCTCAAATACAGCTTGTGGCCCCTCAGAACACAAGTACTCAATAGCATCTTGATCACCAATAAAATCAGCACCTTTGACAGTATCATACATGTGCCATCTCCAATCATCATTTGGATCTGCACTTGCGATTGCACATGTAATACCGCCTTGAGCGGACACAGTATGAGACCTTGTTGGGAAAACTTTTGAAACAACTGCAGTTTTTAGTCCAGACTTAGCAAGCTCTAAAGATGCCCGCATACCTGAACCACCGCCACCCACTATTAGAGCATCAAATCTAATAGTCTTAATATTTCTAGTAAAAATATTATTCATAATAGTTATAATTATATATCATTAAATGTTATAACCATATTATATATAAAATACTGATTAAATAAAGAACTCCTGTAAGACCAAATATTAAAAAATATAAATTCCTTAAAATAGCTGCCCTTCTTGCTATTGATTTGCTCAAAAAACCTAAAGTTCTAGTTGTAAGATAATCGGTTCCAACAGTCCATAAACCTATAAATGCGTGAGTAATTATCATTAAAAAAACAATTGATGTTATAAATCTTGCTTGAAATGATAAAAAGAAGTTCGACCAAGAGAAAAAATTAATATCTTTAGTAAAAAAGATAAAATATGCAACATAAATTAAGTAACATAATATGATTAATGAGCTATATCTTTGCAAGTTCCATATCATTGATCCTTTCATAAGACGAACATATATCCAAAAAATATTACTAAAGAACTAAACCAAATAACTATTGTAAGAACTGCAGAATAGTATGATCCGTTTAGCGATTCACCAATATGAAAAAAATCCATTATCAAATGCCTGACGCCTGTCAAAACATGATACCAAAGAATTAAAAAACTTATAAAAACTATAAGAGAAAAAAATGAAATTGATGACATTGCTGTTAAAAGGTTTTCAAAACTTGATTTAGATGATAAAGATTTATTTATTAAGATAAGACTGATTGGTAGTGTAACGAAAAAAACATACATACCTGATAAACGATGGGTAATCGACATTAAGGCAGATAATGGCAGTCTAATTTTTGTTAGATCAAGATATACCGGTCTTTCTTGCATTGTGTGCTAGTTTTAAAAAAGATTTATTGGAGATTATACAGCAGAAATTCATTTAAACCTTTTATAAGTATTGGATTATGATTATTTTTTTACGTGCTTTAGCAGTCTCTTTCTTTTTTTGATCTGTCTTTCAGAAAGTTTATTTTTTTTACCTTCATAGGGATTATTAGATTTTCTAAATATTAGGTTAAGCTGAATGCTCTGAAGGTTCATGCTTGATCTAAAAGAGTTTTCTAAATATTTTTTGTAATTGTTTGGAATTTTTTTATCATGATTTGCATTAACTATTAAAGTGGTTGGATAAATACCACCAAAGTGCACATGTTTGAATTTTAAACTTCTTCCATTAATCGATGGAGGGGAACTTGAATCAACAAATTTTTTCAACATTCTATTTAATTGAGATGTACTGAATTTTTTTTGAGACTGATTAATTAAATAGTCTGAATGTTTGAATAAAGTTTTAAAGCCCTTCTTTTTTGTTGCTGAGATTTCGACTATGAACATATTCTTTATAAAACTTAGTTGCATGTTTCTAGATTTATATAATTTTTCTAGATTGGATTTTAATACTAAATCTGTCTTATTTAGGGCAATAAGTAGAGGTTTACCTGATGTTATTATCATATTTAATATTTTTAAATCTTGGTCAACCAAACCCTGGCTTGCATCACACATAAAAATAACAAGATTGCTTTCTTCAATTGCATGAATAGCTTTTACGTAAGAAAAATATTCAGTTTTATGATTTCTCTTGAACCCTTTTCTAATTCCAGCTGTGTCAATGAAAATATATTCTTCATTATTAAATTTAAAAGGTATATCTATGGCATCTATTGTCGTTCCAGCTTGTTCACTTACAATTAATCTATCTTCATCAATAATGCTATTAATAAAAGTTGATTTGCCAGCATTCGGTCTTCCCAGAATAGCTACCCTTTTTCCAGAGTGATCAATAGTATTATTATCTGGAATCTTACTTTTTAATATTGTTCTTAATTCATCTAAGTTTAATGAATGCTCAGAACTAATTTCTATAAAATCACTTACTCCGTATCTACTTAAATCTTCTTTTATAGACGTTGAAGATTTTTTATCAGACTTATTTAAAACAGTAATAACATCTTTATCATATTTTCTTAGTTTAGAAATAATATTTATATCCTCATTACTAAGTTCTTCTGAGCCGTCGAAAACATGAATTATAATTGTTGAATCTTCAACAGCTATCCATGCTTGTTTAGATATTGAGTCTTTTAATTTCTCATTTTTTAGATTCTCAAGGATTCCACCTGTATCAATAATTAATGACTTTTTATTTCGAAAATTTATAAAACCATAGTTTCTGTCTTTTGTTAAGCCAGGAAGGTCCGATACAATTGCGTTTCTTGATTTTGTTAATTTATTAAAAAGGGTTGATTTTCCAACATTTGGACGTCCTATTATTGCTAACGAAGTAAACATTATTTTTTATCATTTATATTTTAAGTGAATATAAATTAAATGCCTCATCAATAACAAATAAATTATTACTTCTCCCAATAATAGTTTTTATTGGCTTCCTAGATATTTTTTTTCTACCCAAGGTAATACCATTTATTGGATTGATTACATGAACAAACCCTTCAAAATCTCCAACCACAACATTGCCCTTAAAGCTTACTGGATTAGATAAGCTTCTGTTAAGGTAATCAGAAGAGCTCCATGACTCTATAAGGGTCTTTGACGAAAATGTTTTTATTTCAGAGCTAGATGTAATTACAATTATCATGCCTCTGGTAATTAACGGAGAAAAGAAAGAAGATATTGGAGACGACCAAATTGATCTTTTTTGTGCTAAGTCAAATATATTTAAATTTCCTTGGTAATTAGTCGTAAAAACTAACCCTCCCTCGATTACAGGATTGGCGTCTGAATCAATCAAATTCTCTAATTCTGAAGAACCTGTAACATATGAAATCGCTCCATCCCAAAGAGGGAATCCTGACTCAATTTGAAAGACTCCTAGTCTACCACTGTCGAAAGTTACATAAACTTTATCATCAACAATGATTGGGCTGCTACTTCCTCTTATTGTAAGAGATGGTAGTTTTGACCTATAAGACCATTTAGTCAAACCATTGTCTTTATCAAGTCCAAAAAGTTCACCGGAACCAGTTTTAACAACAACAGCTCTTGGATCAATTGCAACACTACTTAGAACTTCACCCTTAACATTTGTCTTCCATAATTCAAATCCATTTTCTTGATCTAGTGCAATTACATTTCCATCGATATCAGAAATAACAACAATACCAAAACCTGAAGCAACTCCCGAAGCTAAAAAATTGAGTTCAGTTTTCCAATTTTCATTACCATTAGCAATGTCCATAGATATCACTGCTCCATCAGAACTAGCAAAAAATATATCCTGAGAGTTGAAAGCTGGCTGAAAGTTTCCTAGATCATTTATGCCATAAAAAGATTTACTCCACAATAATTCAATGGTTTTTTCTTCAGAAATACTTAAAAGCTTCGCAGGTTCATCAAGATCAATCTCTTCAGATTCCCAAAATTTTAATCTATCCATAGAAGAACAAGCGCTTAAAGTTAAGAGCATTAAAATAATTGCTGGAAAGAATATATTGTTAGATTTCATGCTATTTGCCAATATTTGCAATTTTAATTTCGACAATAGATCTTGAGGATTCATCAGAATACTTTTGTGATGCAATTTGATATTGATCAATTGCTAATTGAATTTTATTTTGCTTTAAAAGAATATCCCCTGTCAGCTCATGAATAAATGCATTTGTATCAGATGATGAGTAAGAACTGATCATTTTTAGAGCATCATCATATCTTTCATTGGTTAATAAAATTCTTGCCGCGCTGATACGTGAAATTTTATTATAGATTTTGTTTCCATTGAAACCATCAGTGATTTTGATTAATTTATCGAAGCTCTCTAAGGCATTTCCAAGCTTTTCTTGATTGAGTTCCAAATTGGCTTTATTAAGCAAAACAGTTTTGTAGTATCCAGTTCCTGAGTATTTTGTCTCAATATTGGTAAAAATCTCATCAAGTATTTCTATATTTGGTTCACTTTTTGATGATTCTGTCTCCCATTGAGTGTAAAATTCTGCAGCTTTAATGTTATTAGTATTCTTGATTTGAAAAAATATAAATAATGATATTGCAGACAGCATAATTAAAGTAATCAAAATTATCAGCAATTTTTTATACTTATCTAAAAACTTTAATAAAGGCAAAAATCTCATATTATTTTCATAGATATTATTCATAATGAATTCCTTTAACTTATTGCTGAGATAAACCCATTTAGTTCATCGATACTCATAGATTTTTGTTCAGAATTGCTTTCTTTTAAAGATTTAACTATAACAGTCTCTGATTCCAATTCTTGATCTCCCAATATAAGAGCATAATCTGCATTATCTTTGCTTGCTCTTCTAAGCTTAGACTTCAGGCTACCTTCTGATAACTGAATGTCAATCTTTACATTCTCATTAAGTAACCTTAAATCGTGAGCTATTTTATATGCTTTTGGATTAATTTTCTCTGATAAAATTATAAAAGAAAGGAGTTTATTAGATGCTTCTTCAGCATTAACCAGAGTTGATAATCGCTCTAGGCCTATGGCCATGCCAATAGCTGGAAGATTTTTTCCTCCAAGCTGGCTAGAAAGATTATCGTATCTTCCTCCTCCTAAATAGGCATTTTGAGCGCCTAGGTCATCTGAAATAGCTTCAAAAACAAAACCAGTATAATAATCAAGACCTCTGACAAGACTTGAATCAATTTGAATGTTACATTCAGGAGAAAAAGTTTTTATGATTTCATCAAGCAACACTTTAGAACTATTTGAAATATAGTTATTTATTTTTGGAGCATCTTTTAATATGTTCTGAGTTGTTTCATTTTTAGAGTCCAAAATCCTAAGTGGATTTTTTTTCAATCTATTTTGATCTTTCTCATCTAAATTTAATTTTAATGGGCTTAAATATTTTACTAAATCCTCACAGTATAATTCTTTGATTTTATTATCGCCGAGATGATTAATTTTGATTAAGGGTTTGTCTATTAGTAAATACTGATTAATTGAGCATATCAAAGAAATCATTTCAAATTCAGGCAAACCCTCATGATTACCAAGAATTTCAACACCTGCTTGATAAAATTGCCTGTATCTTCCTTTCTGTGGTCTTTCATACCTCCACATTGGACCCATGTACCAGAATTTATGAGCTTCTAAGTCAATTTTTTTTTGGATAACTGCCCTAATTACTCCTGCAGTTCCCTCAGGTCTTAAGACGATATTCTTGTCATTTTTATCATTAAAAGAGTAAAGTTCCTTATTGACTATGTCAGATGCATCACCAACTGATCTTTTAAATAGGTTTGTGTCCTCTAATGCTGGAGTTCTTATTTCAGACATCCCATAGTTTTGAAAGATTTTTTTTAAATATTTTTCAGTTAAAAATATTTTATCTGCAAACTCAGATTTATCGGCTTTATTAGAAATCAAATCTAACATTCCAGTAAGGGAATTAATTTTTTCCAACTTAGCTCCTCAAAATAATTTTTTCAGAATTATTTTTCATATTTAAAATTTTTGTACGGACTTGATCTTCTAGCTCATCAACTATATTTTCATTTTTAATTTTTTTATTTGGTGATCCATTAATATACATAAGATTCATTGGGCTTGCTCCTGTCAGTCCAATATTTGCTGCCTTACTTTCGCCGGGACCGTTTACATAACATCCAATAATGGCAACCTCAATATCATCAACTATGTCCTCTAATCTTTCTTCAAGCTCATTTACAACTTTAATAACATCAAAATTTTGTCTTGAGCAGCTAGGACATGCAATTATTTTTAATCCTCGACTTCTTAGATTTAAACTCTTAAGTATGTCCCAACCTATCTTAATTTCATCAACAGGATCAGATGCAAGTGAAATACGAATTGTATCGCCAATTCCTTCTGATAAAAGCATTCCTACACCAATTGAGGATTTCACAGCACCTGCTCTGTAGCTGCCAGCTTCTGTGATTCCTAAATGAAGAGGTTGAGTTATTAACTTTGATATTTTTCTATACGATTCAACTGTCATCTCTATATTTGAGGCTTTCAAACTCATTTTATAATTGTCAAAATCATGCTTGTCTAAAATTTCAACATGTCTCATTGCAGACTCTACTAATGCATCTGCATTGGGTTCACCATATTTTTTTTGTAAATCCTTTTCAAGAGAGCCAGCATTTACTCCAACTCTAATAGGAACATTATTATCTTTTGCTGCACTAATTACCTCTCGTACTCTATCTTCCTTACCAATGTTTCCTGGATTAATTCGAAGACAATCTGCTGTATCTGCAACCTCAATGGCAATTTTATAATCAAAATGAATATCTGCTACCAATGGGACAGAGGTTGCTTTTTTGATTTCTTTAAATGCTTTTGCCTCATCAAATCCAGGCACCGAAACTCTAACAATATCGGCACCGGCAGATACAAGATCATTTATTTGTTTAACTGTAGAAACAACATCACAAGTATTTGTATTTGTCATAGATTGAACAGAAATTGGATTGCTTCCTCCAACCATTACTCCACCGACATTAAGTGTTTTAGTTTTCTTTCTCTTAATCCAATTACTCATTATTAAAATAAATAGTATTAACCTTTGTTAGTCTATTAGCATTAACAAGAAAATCAATCTCCTTCTTATTATAAGAACCTTTTAAAGCTTCATAGTCTCCAACTACTATTTTAAATGGTTGCTCAATAACTCTTTCATATATGTCACCAGAAAAAAATAATTTTGTTTCTAGAATTTCATTATTCTCATATATTTCAATCCAACATTCGTCACTAAAATCCAATATTAATTTATTAGATAACAAAATTTTAGACTCTTTTATTTCGTTATTTTGTTTTATTTGCATTTCGATACTATTAAAATTTTCACTGCTTACTTCAAATTCAGTAATATTTATTTGATTTGAATTATTTGAAAATGAAAAAAAGTTAATTATGAATAAAAATGAAAGTAAAAATATGCTTACTAATGTAATGAGAGATAAGGTTCTTCTATCAATAGTTTTTACATAGCTTAAACTTCTTCTCTTTACAATTCTTTTCTTATCAATGTCCTTGTAGAGCACGGGAAATGAAGCATCAATATCTAAAAATTCTTTATATTTTTTGAAATAAGCTCTTGCAAAAAATTCGCTGGGAAAAATTTTATAATTACCAGACTCAATTGCAAAAATATAATCTTTATTGATTCCCAGTGTTTCCGTGATTTCCTCATGCGAGAGCCCAATTTCATTTCTCTTGTTTAAAAAAATTTTACCAGTCTTTGCTGAAGCTGCTGATTTTAGAACATTACTACTCATAATGATTTATGTGATATTAATTTCTTGCCTTTTACTGGTCTTACTAAATTGCCAACAAGCTGACCGCAGGCTGCAGATACCTCATCTCCTCTTGTAGTTCTTAGGGTAGTGATAAATCCTTTATTCATTAAGAAATCTTTGAAAACATGGATTTTATTATTTGAGGGTTTTTCATATGAAGACCCTTTAAAACTATTAAATGGTATCAAATTAATCTTACAAGTAATATTTGATAGTAGTTTTGAAACCTTTGCAGCATCTTTTAATGAGTCATTAATATCTTTAATTAGAATATATTCAATAGTTATACTTCTCTTATTTTCATAGCTCATCAAGTAATTTCTGCATGATTCAATAAGTGATTTGATTGGATATTTTTTATTAATTGGAACAATCTCATCCCTTAACTTATCATCAGCAGCATGAAGAGATATTGCTAGAGACACGTCAATATTTTTTGAAAGTTGATCAATATTTGGAACAATGCCAGAAGTGCTTATCGTAATTCTTTTTCTAGATAAACCATATGCAAATTGGTCTTTCATTATTTTTGCAGCTTCAATAACAGGTTCAAAATTTAAAAGTGGTTCACCCATACCCATGAAAACTACATTAGTAATAGTTTTTTTATTATTTTTGTAGAAATTGGATATCCATAATTGACCAATAATTTCATCACTAGATAAATTTTGATCAAACCCCTGAGCACCAGTTGCACAAAAAGTACACTGTAATGCGCAACCTGCTTGTGATGAAATACAAAGTGTTCTTCTCTTTTTATCTGGAATTTCTACCATTTCAATCATTGATCCTGATTCAAGTTGGATTAGATACTTAATAGTGCCATCTTTAGACTCAAAAGATTTGTATACTTTTGGAATTTGAAGTGATGAAATTTCTTTTAATTTTTCTCTAAGGCTTATATTAAAGTCAGTCATCTGATCAAAATCTAAAATTCCTTTTTGATGAACCCATTTTGTAAGCTGCTTAGCCCTAAATTTTGGTTCATTTATTTTTTGAAAAAATTTTTCTAGCGAATCTTGAGACAGGCCTAAAAGATTCTTTTTTTGAGACAATTTACTTATTCAATACTTCTTCAGCTTTAAAGAAGTACTCAATCTCCCTGATAGCACTTGTTTGAGAATCAGACCCATGAACTGCATTTGCATCTATGCTATTTGCAAAATCAGCCCTAATTGTTCCTTTTATTGCCCTTGTAGGGTCAGTATCACCCATTAATTCTCTGTTTTTTGTAATTGCATCCTCGCCCTCTAAAACTTGGATAAAAACCGGTCCTGATGTCATAAATTTAATAAGATCTTCATAAAAAGGTTTACCTTTATGCTCTTGATAAAAACCACCTGCATCATCATCGGAAAGATGTAAGAGCTTACCAGCTACGAGATATAATCCGTTATCTTCAAACCTGGTTATAATTTTTCCAATAATATTCTTGCTAACTGCGTCAGGTTTAATTATTGACAATGTTTTTTCAATGCTCATAGCTTAATATAAAAAATATGCAGTATTATATTAGACTTATTGATATTCTTCTATCCAATGCATCTGAATAGCTTCAAGTATTTTTTCATTTGATTTCTTTGGATCGCCAATAAAATTATCTAATGCACACACTTTACTATGTAAATCTGGAAAACTAATCCACTGTGGATCAATCTCAGGAAATTTTTCAAATAGTTCAATTGAAATATCGATTACATCTACCCAGTCAATTTTGTTCATTAATGATCTTCCGAAACCATATTAATGTTATATTTAGGAAGCTCGATTTCAATATCCTCATCTACTGGAGGAATGGCTTGACAGCTTAATCTGGAGGTTTGTTCGAGACCCCATGCTTTATCAAGTAAATCTTCTTCTGTATCACTTGCCTCATCTAAACTCTCAAAACCCTTTCTTATAATACAATGACATGTTGTGCATGCACATGACATTTCGCAAGCATGCTCAATTTTTATGTTATTTCTAAGAGCAGCTTCACAAATGGTTTCATCTGGACGTGATTCTATTTCTACTCCATTGGGGCAGATTTCCTCATGGGGCCAGATTTTTATTTTTGCCATAATTTATAAAGTAAAACTTTCGCCACATCCACAAACCGCCTTAGCATTTGGGTTTATGAATTTTATACCTTTATTAAGACCATCGTCGATGTAGTCAATCAAACTGCCTTTGAGGAACGGCATACTATCTGAATCAACATAGATATTAAGATCACTATTTGCATTTACATTAATAAGAGTTTCATCAATATTATCAACATATTCAAAAGTGTATTCATAGCCAGAACAGCCTGCTTTTTTGATGCCAAGTTTGACGCCATTGCCTTTACCTCTGCGCATTAAAGCATCATTAAAATGATTTAAGGCGCTTTTAGAAAAGTTTAGTGCATTAGCGTTAATACTACCCATAAAACTATTGTTTTGACTCGTAATCTTCTATTGCTTGTTTTATTGAGTCTTCTGCAAGGACAGAACAATGAATTTTAATAGGAGGTAATTCTAAAGCCTCAACAATTTCAATATTTTTAATTGCTTTTGCTTCTTCAAGAGTCTTGCCAATGAGCATTTCAACTAACTCACTTGAAGATGCTATTGCTGAACCACAACCATATGTTTTAAATTTCACATCCTTTATAACGTGTGTATTTCCTTTTGGCTCGCATTTAATTTGCAGTTTCATTACATCACCGCACGCTGGTGCACCGACCATTCCAGTGCCAACATTTAATTCCTTTGGATCGAATCTACCAACCTTAAAAGCTTCAGGATTATTAATAGTATTTTCAAATTTTTCTACAACTTTTTTGCTATATGCCATATTGTTCTCCTAATGAAGTTTCCACTCTACTGTATCAAGGTCAATTCCATCTAAATGCATCTCCCATAATGGAGATAATTCTCTTAATCTATGAACTACGTTACTTAGAATTTCTAGAGTATTATTAACATCATCATCATTTGTAAATCTTCCAAATGAAAACCTTATGGAGCTATGAGCAAGTTCATCTTTTCTTCCTAACGCTCTTAAAACATAGGAAGGCTCAAGGCTAGCTGATGTACAAGCCGAGCCAGAAGAAACTGCAATATCTTTTAGACCCATGATTAATGACTCTCCTTCAACAAAGTTGAAACTTACATTTAAAATATTAGGAACTTTGTTTTTAAGATCGCCATTTATATATACATGATCAATTTCTTGAACTTTTTTAAGGAATTGTTCATGATATTCAGAAACCTTTTCACAATCACTTTCCATTTCAACGTTAGCAATCCTAAATGCTTCGCCCATGCCTACAATTTGATGAGTTGCAAGAGTGCCTGATCTCATTCCTCTTTCGTGACCGCCACCATGAATAAGTGCCTCTAACCTAACTCTAGGTTTTCTTCTAACATATAAGGCTCCTATACCTTTTGGACCATATGTTTTGTGAGCAGAAAAAGACATTAAATCAACATTTAAATTTTTTAAGTCGATATTTATTTTTCCTGTGCTTTGAGCAGCGTCTACATGAAAAAGAATTCCATTATCTCTGGTGATTTTTCCAATTTTTTCAATGTCATTCACTGTGCCAAGCTCATTATTAATATGCATAATAGATACAAGTATTGTGTTTTCTTGAATCGCAGATTTTATAACTTCAGGAGTTATCACACCTTTTTCGTTTGGATCAAGATAAGTAACTTCAAATCCTTCTCTTTCCAATTGTCTACAAGGATCTAAGACTGCTTTATGCTCAATCTTAGATGTAATAATATGATTGCCTTTTGATTTATAAAACCTTGCAACACCTTTGATTGCAAGATTATCAGCTTCAGTAGCACCAGATGTCCAAACAATTTCCCTTGGATCACAGTTTACAAGACCTGAAACATGAGATCTTGCTTCTTCAACAGCTTCGTCAGCTTTCCATCCAAATCTATGTGATCTTGAAGCAGGATTACCAAACTCACCATCAGGAGTCAAAAATTCCATCATTTTTGATGCAACTCTTGGGTCAACAGGAGTAGTCGATGCGTAATCTAAGTAAATTGTTGATTGTGTGCTCATCTAATTTATCTCTTTAACCTTAATATATGGGCATTTATTTGATTCTACAAGACTGTTGATCGTTATTTTTTCAAGGTAACCTTCTACTATGTTATTAAGTTGATCCCATAAATCATGAGAGTTACATTTTTTACCGTTATGGCATGAAGACGTCCCATTGCATTTAGTGGCGTCAAGTATCTCATCAACTGCATGCATTATTTCTTTTATTGAAACACTGGACGGATCCTTGGCATACAAGTATCCACCATTTCTTCCTCTAATGCTCTTAACGATTCCTGCTATTCTTAGTTTTCTGAAGATCTGTTCTAAATATGAGATTTCTATATTTTGATTCAAAGAAATATCACTTAAAGAAACGGGTCCAGAAGACTGCAAAAAGTTTAATTCAGCAAGTGCACTAACTGCATATCTGCTTTTTGTAGTTAATTTCACGAGTGAATTATAAATACCTGACTATTTTAGTCAAGTTTCAATTTTCATACCCAATCTGTCTGCTACTTGATGATAAGACTCCACTACTCCACCAAGACCTTGTCTGAATCTATCCTTATCCATTTTTTTTAATGTTTTAGAATCCCAAAGCCTACATCCATCTGGAGTAAACTCATCAGCAAGTAGTATTTTGTTTTTATATAGACCAAATTCAACTTTAAAATCTACTAAAATTAGTCCAGATTCTATAAATAATTTGGATAAAATTTCATTTACCTTGTATGTAATTTCTTTCATTTTTATAATATGGTCATTTTTTGCCCATCCAAATGAAATTATATGTTCATCATTAATTAATGGATCTCCAAGCTCATCATTCTTCAAAAAAAATTCAAATAATGGTTTTTCTAGAACTAAGCCATCTTCTGTACCCAAACGCTTGCATATTGATCCAGTTGCTCTATTTCTTATTACGCATTCTATTGGAAACATTTCCAGTTTATAAACCAATGAATCAGTGCTATCAATAATTTCAACCATATGGGTCTCAATTCCATTATTTTCTAAATGTTCCATAATGAAAGCATTAAACTGATTATTGACGGCTCCCTTTCCTAAAAGTGCTTCTTTTTTCTTTCCATCAAAAGCAGAAGTATCATCACTAAAATGCATTACCAAGTGTTCACCATTATCAGTAGTAAACATTGATTTAGCTTTTCCTTTTGTAATTTCTTTTAATTTGTTCATTAACTTAAAGATTCGTTGATTTTTGATAAAAGCTGTTCAGACTCTTCAATATTACCACTTTTTGAAACTGCTCTCACAAAAGTTTTATTATTTTCTTCAGATATTGAAATTTCAAACTGTGATTCTTCACCAAATGCAATTTGTTCGTTTGATAGAGCGTTATCTTTATTATTTCTTCCAAATAAACCAAAAAAACGACTCTCCTCTTCTTTGGCGTAACTTACATAAAAAATGCCTCTGCTTCTGTCTTTATCATTAGTGACAATGCTTGCTTCATTTAATGCCTTATTAACTGATGACCATGCTCTATCATAGGTGAGTTCTAATGCAATAACTGTCCTTCCATCCTCAGTAAAAATACTAGCTTTTTTCATTTCGTTTAGATTTTGTGCTGCTAAAGACGTTCCAGAGAATGTACTTACAGACTCAGCAAAATATTCTACAATTTTTTCCATTTCAGCTTGAATAAATTCTGGATTACTCTCAATAGTCTGATTTTTTTTATTTACTTGATATAGAAATAATTCTGTAGATGCTTCCTTTATTCCATGTTCAACTTTCATCATCAAATTATTGTTTTGATCAAAATCAATGATAATTTCACCTAAATTAGGATCAGCTTTTGTTACATCATAAACAGAGGTTTCCCAGTAATTTTTTGAAATTGGCCATGAAGTAGATGGCAAAGTTTCAATATAAATCCACATCAATTCACCAAGTCTTCTGAGTTGAACAGAACTATTTCCAGATGAAGCAAAAATTTGTCTCGGTTTAGGAACTTGTAAACTCTCCTCAATCGGCTCGAGATCAGTTACTGGGTAATGGTTTTCAGTGCTTGGATCTGATAAAGAGCTTGGTAAAGCTATGTCCTCTTCAATCTTATCCTTCAAAAATTCATTCTTTTTGTCCGGGAAATAACCTTCTGGTCCATTTATATACGAGCATGAGGGTAAAAAAATCAAAAATACTAAAAATATTTTCATATCATTTCTAATTTTAGCATTTCTGAAATAATGTTTTCTTGATATTGTTCGTCTAGTATAGTCAATGGTAACCTAATAGAGTTTTCAACTAAGCCCATTTTGTAGGCGATCCACTTAACTGGTATTGGATTTGATTCTACAAATAGCAATTCATAAAGATTATCGTTATCTTCATTTAACTTTTTTGCTTGGCTAATATTATTTTCACTTACATGTCTGCAAATACTAGAAATTGATCGTGGAATTACATTTGCTGCAACTGAAATAACGCCATCACCTCCCATTTTAAGAAAATCAAAAAATGTAGGATCATCACCAGAAAAAATTTTAAAATTCTTTTTTGATTTACCAATATCTATTAATTCTTTAATTCTTTCTTTTTCATTTACAGCTTCTTTGATTCCAACGATATTTTCATGATCGGACAGAACTTTTGCAGTTGAAGGCAATAAGTCACATGCAGTTCTTGATGGCACATTATAAAGTATTTGAGGTATAGCAGCTGAATCAGCTAGCTTTAAATAATGTTCAATTAAGCCTTTTTGAGTTGGCTTATTATAATATGGGGTAACTATTAGAGAAAAGTCTGCCCCAAGATCAAATGCTTCTTTAGTAAGATCTATCGCTTCACTAGTAGAGTTGGCTCCAGTACCGGCAATAACAGGTATTCTTTTATTCACATGTTTGACTGTATACTCGATAATCCTAATATGTTCGTTAACATTTACTGTTGCCGATTCGCCAGTTGTTCCAACAGACACTATTCCATTTGTACCTTCATCAATATGCCAATCTATTAGTTTTCCTAATGATATTAAGTCTACTTCTCCATTTTTTAACATGGGGGTAATAAGAGCTACCAAACTTCCATTTAAGACTTGCATCATTCTATAAATAAGTAAAAATAAGACTATACACTATATTATAAATTTATTAGTAAGGAAAAATAATGGAAAAAAAACTTGTTGGCAAAAAATGTCCAAAATTTTCAGGCGACTGCACTAGTGATATTAAGTTATCGAATACAGATTTTATTGGAAAAAACTTAGTAGTATATTTTTATCCAAAAGATAGTACTCCTGGCTGCACTTTAGAGGGTCAAGATTTTAGAGATAATTTTAAAAAATTTAAAAAACTTAATACTGCTATTCTTGGTGTTTCTAGAGATAGCGTTAAATCTCATAATAATTTCAAAGAAAAACAATCTTTTCCTTTTGAATTATTGTCGGATCCAGATGAAAAGATGTGCAAAGCTTTTGATGTAATGAAAATGAAGTCAATGTATGGAAAACAATACATCGGCGTGGATAGGTCAACTTTTCTAATTAATGATAAAGGAATGGTTGTAAAAGAATGGAGGTCCGTGAAAGTGAAAGGACATGTGGACGAAGTTCTTAGCGCTGCAGAAGAACTTTAATAAATTTTTACATTTATATCTGATTTGTTGGTTAAACTACCTCTTATCATCCCTTTCGTATTAAAAGGCATAGCAACATTTGCAAATTTATCAATTGCAATTAATCCCCCTGAAGCACCAATATCATCTAGTTCTCGAATTATTTTAGAGGAGGCATCCTCTAATGATTGTCCTAAATATTCCATTCTTGTACAAACTTCTTTAGCAACTTGATATTTAATAAAAAATTCGCCATGGCCTGTTGATGAAACTCCACAAAAATTATTTTGTGCCCAGGTACCAGAACCTATAATAGGTGAATCGCCAACTCTTCCAGACATTTTATTAGTCATCCCCCCTGTAGAAGTTCCAGCTGAAATATTTCCCATCCTATCAAGCGCAACTGCACCTACTGTCCCAATTTTATCCTTTATGTTAGTTTCGCTAGCAACAAGATTTTTTTGTTTTCTTAAACGAATTAAGTTTTTTTCTGAATAAAAGTAACTGGGATCTACAATAGTTTCACCAATTAACTCCGCAAAAGATTCTGCACCATCGCCAACTAAAAAGACATGTTCAGTATTTTCCGAAATTTTTCTAGCGAGCTTTATAGGGTTTTTAATTCTTTTAACAGAAGCTACTGCTCCAGCGGATCTATCTTTACCATGCATTATTGACGCATCCATTTCTTGGACTTCGTCAGCATTGTATACAGATCCCTTGCCAGCATTAAACAAAGGAGAGTCTTCAAATTCTGATACAGCAAATTCAACCGCATCAATGCTTGATCCGCCTTGTTCAAGAATTTTATATGCTGACAAAAGCGTCTTAGAAACTTGTTGTTCAATAATTTTTTGTTGTTCTGAACTTAATCCTGATAAAACACCTGCACCACCATGGACTGCTATTCCAAAATTTTCGTTGGCCATTATATTAAATGAAACTAATACTAAAAGGCATAACTTATTTTTCATTTTTAAAAGGTAATCCTGGCCACGCGTTCCAAACTGCTTTAATGAATGTTGCAAGTGGTATCGAAAAGAATACTCCCCAGAATCCAAACATACTACCAAATATAAATACAGCAAGAATTATTATTATTGGATGTAGCTTCACTGCTTCAGAAAAAATTAAAGGTACGAGTAAGTTACCGTCTATGAATTGAAGAAGCATGTATAAACCTATCAATAAATAAAACTGAGTTCCCAAACCGAACTGCAATAATCCAATTATCACAATTGGAATTGTTACCAAGAATGCTCCAACAAAAGGGATTAAAACAGATAAACCAACTAATACTGCGAGTAGAGCACCATAATTTAAATCAAATAAAAAAAATAATATTGCTGCAGCAATTGCAACAATGATTATTTCAAGAACTTTCCCTCTAACATAGTTACTTAATTGAATATCCATCTCTATCCATACTTTAGATAGCATTTCTCTATTGCCGGGTATTATTTTTAAACACCCTTCAATGATATTTTTTCGATCAAAAAGAAAAAAATAAACGAGAATAGGAAACAAAATAACATATAGGAGAACTGTAATCGTGCTTTGAATTCCAGCAATTGAAGACTTTACAATATTTTGAGTAATAGAAGATAATTCAGAAGAAACTGCTTGGAAAAATAATGAAATTTGGTCAGAATTAACAAGTTCGGGGAATGCTGCAGGCATTGTTGACACAAAGTTTAGAAAATCATTAAAAAGTCTTGGTATGTCTAGAACAAAAGATTGGAGTTGCACATAAAGAAGAGGAATTAACCAAGTAAACATTGCTGCGCCAACAACTATAAAAATTGAAAAAGATATTATATTTGCAGTAGATTCTGA
>CABXXT010000009.1 GCA_902516285.1 uncultured SAR86 cluster bacterium | reverse complement strand
TACATCTTCCACAGCTTTTATAATTACCTCGTTATCAATATTCTTCAAACTAGTAGCCCAAATTTTTTTTCCTTCACTCAATCTTTCGTCAGTTCCAAAAACCTTATAAAACTGATAATGATAGGCTAGCTCAAGCTTAAGAAACAAAAGATCTATAGTTTTTATAAACTCTTCTTTAGTCGAATTTAATTTCTTTTGCCCATGAATCATCTTCTTTCCTTTCGTTGAATGCTTTCGAGTATTTACCTGGTTCAGAATGTTTTGTACTTTTTTCATTATTATCTATGTATTTGTGAGTATATCTTCTTTTAACATGTTCAATGTACTTTGAATTCCATGTAGTGAATGCTGATCCATTATCTTTCCAATAAAGGATGAACTCTCTTAAGTATTTTAACGCAGAATCTTTTGATATATTTGACAATTCAAGAATATCAAATACTTCTTCACCTGGATACCATCTTTCATCAATAGAAAATGGCAAACCCTTATTAGAACTGGATTCTTTTGCCCATTCCCTTCTAATAAAATCAATAAATGTGATATTCCAATTGTTTCTTTGTTGCGCTCTTTCTATCCAATATACTTTAAATTCTTTTAACTTAATATCTAAAAACTCTTTACTAATTTTTGTCATTTTAATTATGTCTAAACTTTCTTTTGAGGGCATCCAATCTTGTGAAAGTCTAGAAAAGGTTTTATTCGAAGTTGGTTCCTTAACCTCATAATTATGATTACTTTTTTTGTTCTCAAAATTAATAAATTTATATTTTACTAATTTATTAATTGACTTAGCTAAAGAGCCTTCGTCTATAAAACTGATATGTTTTGCAAGTTGATTTGTAAGTTCATTACTTGAGGAGATTTTATTAAAATTTTCTTTTTCATAAAAATCTAGGACAATTGCGCAATGTAATCCAAGGGTTTCAGCTACTTCTGAAGAAAAAGAGAGTTTACTTTTTGACAATACTTACCTACTCCTTCTTTCTATAACAGCATCATTTAGTTTGTTTAAACAGTTAACTGTATCTTCCCAACCCATGCACGCATCAGTGATGCTTTGCCCATATGTTAAATTGTCTGATATTTTTTGATTACCTTCATTTAAATGACTTTCAATCATTATCCCCTTAATATTCTTATCACCAAGCTTTATTTGTTCTGAAATATTTTCAATTACAGGAATTTGTTGTTTAAATTTTTTCTGACTATTTCCATGACTAGCATCTATCATAATAGATTCATTTACATCTGCTTCTCTCAAAGCAGTCAAAGTAGCCTCAACAGATTGCTGGTCATAATTAGGATTTTTTCCTCCACGTAAAATAATATGTGAGTCATGATTCCCAGCTGTTTTAAGCATAGCAATATCAGCCTCTTTTGTTGCTCCCAGGAAAACATGTGAATGATTTGCAGCTTGGATTCCATCTATAGCAGCTTTAAGTCCACCATTAGTCCCATTCTTAATACCTATGGGACAGGACAAGCCTGACGCTAACTCTCTATGAATCTGACTTTCTGCAGTTCTTGCACCAATTGCACCCCAAGATATTATATCTGTGACATATTGTGGTGATATGGGATCTAAAAATTCAGTTCCTGCAGGAAGTTTTAGATTAGCAATTTCAATAAGAAGTTTCCTTGCCATTTCAACTCCTTTAGCTATATCGTATGTTTCATTTATATCTGGATCATTAATTAATCCTTTCCAGCCTACAGTTGTTCTAGGTTTTTCAAAATATACTCTCATAATTATGAGCAAATTTTCTTTTAATCTTGAATTTTGTTCCGCAAGCTTAGTGGCATATTCGATTGCACTTTCTGGATCATGAATCGAACAAGGTCCAACGACAACAAAAAGACGATCATCTTTCCCATGCAAAATTTGACTTATTTCATTTCTTGTTCCGTATACAAGTTTTGCAATTTCATCATTAATTGGAAATTTATTCACAAGCTCATAGGGAGCAGGGACCTTTCTACGATCAATGATTCTTGTATTATCTGTCGAATAATTCATATTTTTAAAATTTAAAATTACTAGTGGATGCTTATTATTAAATGAAAGCAAGATAATATAAACAAATTATTGAAAATTCTTACTTCAATAAAACTTGATATAAAAACATTTTTTTAAGGAAATACACAATATATTGTATTAATATATACTCAAATAACATTATATTGTGTTTTATGCAAAATATTAGTCCTGTACAGTCAGAACTTCCGACCATCTTGGGAAAACAATTTGATAGTTTGCCAGAGGACCTCTTCATACCCCCTAATGCACTTGAGCTTTGTCTAGAATCTTTTTCAGGCCCAATGGATCTTTTGCTATACCTTATAAGAAAAGAGAATATTAATATTTTAGATTTAAATATTTCGACTATCACAGATCAATATCTTGAGTATATTGAGATGGTTGATTCTTTAAAATTTGAACTTGCTGCAGATTATTTAGTAATGGCAGCAACATTAGCTGAAATCAAGTCAAGATTAATGCTACCAAAGGAGTCATCTGAAGAATATGAAGATGATCCGAGAGCTGAACTAATAAGAAGATTACAGGAATATCAAAGATATAAGTCAGTTGCTGAAAAAATTGCAATACTCCCATTGGTTGATAGAGATTTTTATATTGCATCTGCACAAATTCCTGATGTTGAAACCCTTGAGAAGAAAAAATTCACAATCTCAGAACACGAGCTTATATCAACAATTAAAGAAGTACTTAATAGGCCAAACTATAAATCGAATCACTTAATTGATTTTGAGGAGCTCTCTACTCAAGAAAGAATTCAGATAATCTTAGAATTTTTAAAAGAAAATAAAATACTTAGCTTTTCAAAAACTTTAAGAAAATCAGAGGGCAAAAAAGGAGTAGTTGTTACCTTGCTAGCATCTCTTGAATTAGCAAAAGATGGATATATTGATCTAATTCAAAATAGAAGCGAAGAGTTATTCATTAAGTCCAAAAGGAGCTCGAGTTTTGAATCTTAAAATTATTAATAGTATTGAAGCAATTTTGTATGGAGCAGCTAGACCAATTAGGTTATCTGAATTAAGAGGCATACTTGAAAGTGACGGAATGAGTATTGAATTGTCTGAAATAAAAAAATCAATAAATGTTCTTGAAGATAGATATAAAGATACTTCAATTGAAATAAAGGAAGTAGCATCAGGGTATAGAATTCAAATTAAAGAAGAGCATAGTTCAAGCATTGGACATTTATGGAGCGACAAAACTCCGAGAATTTCTAAAGCTTTAATGGAAACTATATCAATTATTGCATATAAACAACCTGTCACAAGAGGAGATATCGAGGACATCAGGGGTGTCACAGTCAGTACTAGAAGCATAAGAACATTGTTAGAAAGAAATTGGATAAAAGTATCTGGTTACAGAGATGTTCCAGGACGGCCAGCTTTATATGTTACAACAAAAAATTTCCTTGATGATCTTGATATGAAAAATATCTCGGATCTGCCTCAGCTTCCTGATATTGTTGACATTGAAGATAAAGAAGTAATATCTGAAGCAGTTTAAATTATGGCAGAAAGACTGCAAAAGTTCCTTGCAAAATCAGGATTGGGATCAAGAAGATATTGCGAAAAGCTAATTAAATCAAAAAAAATTAAAGTTAATGGGGCTATCGCTGTAATTGGTGCATCTGTCGATAAAAAAGATATAGTTGAGTTTGATGGAAAAATTTACAAATTCATTGATCAAGAAACACAACTCTTAATGTTAAACAAACCAGAAGGAGTTCTATCCTCAAATAAAAAAGAAAAAAACTTGCCTATTGTCTTTGATTTATTACCGAGCAAAGATGATGATACAAGATGGATCTCAATTGGTAGATTAGATATCAATACTTCAGGATTAATGCTTTTTACTAATGATGGTAAATTTGCAAACTTTTGTATGCACCCCTCATCACTAATTGATAGAGAGTACCTCGTAAGAGCTAGAGGTGAATTTAATCAGGAGATTAAAGAAAAAATGCTTGAGGGTATTAATATAAAAGGCCAGAAATATAAATTGTCAGATATTGTTGAAGGTGAAAAAATATCTTCAAATCAATGGTTTTCGGTTTGTCTAATGACTGGAAGAAATAAAGAAGTAAGAAAAATTTTCAATGCAATGGGTCTTGAGGTTAGCAGATTAAAAAGAACTAGATTTGGACCAATATTTATGCCTTCGAGTTTAAAGAGAGGCCAATATCTAAGTTTATCAAATAAAGAAATTGAATTAATTAAGAACTATGGAACATAAAAAGGCTTTTGATTTTCTTTTAAAAAAATCGATAAGCATGGACTTTAAAGAACTTGCTACACATATTAAAAAAGTTGGCCCTCTAAAAATAAAAACATCTAATATGAAATTTGTTCACCATCTAGTAAAAATAATTGTCGGACAACAACTATCAGTCAAATCAGCTGCTGCAATTTGGAAAAGAACTGAAAAAATACTTAATGAAAGCAATTACAAAAAACCAAATGATAGTTTGAATAAAAAATTTAAGTCTGCTGGATTATCTAGACAAAAAATTGAATATTTAAATGGAATTATTTTTAATCAAGAATTAATAGATATGAAAAAAAAAGATCTAATAAAAATGGACTATAACCAGTATTATGATTTTTTAATTAAGCTAAAAGGAATAGGTCCGTGGTCCATAGAAATGTCTCGTATTTTTTATGTTGGTGACCCAGATATATTCTCAATTCTTGACTTGGGATTAAAAAATGCTCATTTAAAAATATTTGATTTGAAAACATATAACCAAAGTTTTTATGAAAAATTTAGTCCATTCAGAAGTTATATGTGCTTATTTTTGTGGAGAATTCTCGAAGATGAAAATGTAACTATTTAATCTTCGTATTCAATATAATTATTTTCTGAGCCAGAACTTTCTTCAGACAACATCCAAAGATAGTATTTAATTAATTCATCTGGTTTTTTTAATTGAAGAGGATCTTCGGCTGGAAAGGCATGAGCTCTCATATTAGTTCTTGTTGCTTTTGGATCAAAATTAAAGATTTTCAGTTTCGAGGTTGTCTCAACCTCATCTTTTAAGATTTCAGCAAGGATTTTAATTCCACCCTTTGAAATAGAATAAGCTCCCCAAAATGAACTTCCTTTTTTAGCAACACCTGATGATGTAAATATAATCCTTGGTATTTCAGAAATTTTAAGAATTGGTAATAAAAATCTAGATAGTAAGAAAGAGCTTGTGAGATTAACTTTTATAACTTTTTCCCATGTTTCTAAGTCGTAATTTTCAATTGTCGACAATTTCTCAACAATAGCAGCATTATTAATAAGCGCATCAAGATTGCCATATGTCTTTTGAATACTGTTTGTAATTTCTTGACAATAATTCTCATCAAGATTATACAAATCACACGTTATTATCATTGGATTAGTTTTATATTTACTTTTGATTTCGTCATAAACCTGATCTAAAAGTTTTTCATCTTTTGATAATAGGATAGTATTTGCGCCATACTTACTGAAATTAAGTGCTAAACATTTTCCAATTCCTCTTGATGCACCTGTAATTAGAATATTTTTATTTAATAAAAATTTTGTATCTTCAATATCAATATTCATAGATTAAGATTTGATATGACTTCTGACACTTCATTTACAAAGGGATAATCATTTTCTTTTAAAAAAATTTCTTCTAATGAATATCCATAAGAGCATCCAAGTATCCTTGTTCCGGCAGCCAGTCCTGCCTTCAAATCATTTGGATGATCACCAAGATATATTGTTTCTTCTGGAGCTATACTCAAGCATTTACAGGCTAGCAATATTCCTTCAGGATCTGGTTTAGAGATTTGAACATGATCAGGACATACAATCGTTTTAATATTTTTAAGTTCTGAAAAAGAATCTAAGACAGGCTTTGCATATTTATAAAACTTATTTGTTACCACTCCATATCTAATAGAGTTTAAATCTAAGAATTCTATGAGCTCAGGTATTCCAGAGAAAAGTCTTGACTCATTTGTTAAGTTTTTTTCATATTCTGCAAGGAATTCAGATCTATATTTTTTAAAATTTAAATCAGTTTCGTCTATTTCAAAAAAAAACTTAATTAATTTTGAGGTTCCTTCTGAAATATGATGTTTTATTCCTTCAATTGAAGCCTTAGGTCGATTATATTTTTTTAAAATATTATTAAGCGATATCAAAAAATCTGGAGCTGTATCTACAAGAGTTCCATCCAAATCAAATAAGACAAGTTTAGTTTTATGATTTTCTGGCATACATGAGATAATTTACACCAAGATCATTATTCAGATTTGCTTTATGAGTCAAAGGATTATAGAACATGCCCTTTGTTTCAATTAATTCTGCATTTGCTTCTCTAACAAATTTTGCCAAAGAAGACGGCTTAATGAACTTGCTGAATTCATGAGTTCCCTTTGGGAGGATATTAAAAATATATTCTGCACCGACTATTGCAGTAATCCATGATCTTGGATTTTTGTTAATAGTTGAAAGAAAAAGAAAACCACCTGGTTTTAAAAGATCAACACAAACTTTTACAAGATGTCCTGGATCAGGAACATGCTCTAATACTTCAAGACATGTAACGACATCATAATAGTTTTTCTTTTCAGTGATCAATTCTTCTGCTGTTTTTTCAAAATAGTCAATATTTTTGTTATTTTTTTGAGAATGTATTTTTGCAACCTCAATTCCAGGTCCTGCTGCATCAATGCCAGTTACAATTGCGCCTTGATCAAACATAGCCTCACACAAAAGACCACCTCCACAACCAACATCCAATACATTCTTATTTTCTAGATTAATTTTTTCACTAATGTAGGACGCTCTCAGTGGATTAATAACATGCAGTGGTTTAAAGTCACCATTTCTATCCCACCAACTTTCAGCGATATCAGAAAATTTTTTTACTTCTTGTTGATCAATGTTTGACATGGCCATATTTTAACTCGTAAAAATTTATTAAAGAACAAATAAAAAAACTATATTTGTAGTGAAACTACAGTTATCTGCATCTAAATTTACTTTAAATTGGTATTTTTTAATTTAATTGACTTAATAGAGCTGTTAAGATTAACTTCACTACAAATTATTATATTGAATTTAAATTGTGATTATTTCTGCACTCAAATCGACAAATCATACTGATACTAGGTCCCCAATTCATATTGATACTATTAAAACTCTAATTGATCTTGAAATAGAAGTTTGGTTTGAGGAGGGAGTTGGCTCTGGTATTAATGTAAATGATAGTGCATTTGAGGATATTGGTTTAAAAAAACATTCTAGAAATGATTGTCTAAAAAATGCAAATTTTTTACTAACAAACGAATCACTTAGTTCTGAAGAGCTAGAACTAGTTAAATCTGGTTCAACAATATTAGGTATGGTAAATCCGTTTAACAATAATGCTTTCATTAAGTCATGTTCAGACAAAAATATAAATCTTGTCAGTATGGAATTTATCCCAAGAATTACTAGAGCTCAAAAAATGGATGTTTTGAGTTCTCAAGCTAACCTTGCAGGATATGTTGCTGTAATAGAATCTGCTAAACATTTATCGACAGCTTTGCCCATGATGATGACAGCTGCAGGTACATTGAAACCTGCTAAAGTATTTGTAATCGGAGTTGGAGTTGCAGGACTTCAGGCCATCGCAACTGCAAAAAGATTGGGTGCTAGAGTGGAAGCATTTGATACAAGAGATGTTGTGGAAGAGCAGGTTAACTCTCTTGGTGCCAAATTTGTAAAAATTGATCTTGGAGAAACTGGGGAAACA
The DNA here is from genome assembly GCA_902516285.1 of uncultured SAR86 cluster bacterium. Classification (GTDB taxonomy): domain Bacteria; phylum Pseudomonadota; class Gammaproteobacteria; order Magnimaribacterales; family D2472; genus SAR86A. The sequence goes on along the minus strand of CABXXT010000009.1, from coordinate 47,645 downwards.
GATCAAGGTTACGCAAAAGAACTTTCAGAAGAACAAATTAATAAGCAAAAAGAATTACAATCAAATGTTTGCGCACGATCAGATATTGTAATTACAACTGCTCAGCTTTTTGGAAGACCTGCTCCTCTTCTTGTTGATAATCAGATGATAGATAAAATGGCACCAGGAAGTGTAATTTTTGACATGGCAGTTGAATCTGGCGGAAATGTTGAAGGCTCAGCAATCGATAAAATTGTAGAAAGAAATGGTGTAAAGATAATTGGTATTTCTAATATAGCTTCCAAAGTTTCTAATCATGCATCTTTAGCATTATCTAACAACTACAATAATTGGATTGCTGATTTTTATGATGTTGAATTGTCTAATATCAAATTTGATTTTGAAGATGAAATTATCAAAAGTAGTGTTTTGGTCTTTGAAGGTAAAATCACAAATGAGAGGTTTCAATAATGGAAACATATATTCTACTTGGGTTTGTTTTAATATTATCAATTTATTTAGGCCTTGAGTTAATCTCAAAAGTACCTAGTACTTTGCATACTCCATTGATGTCTGGCGCAAATGCAATCTCTGGAATTGCATTAGTAGGTGCATTGTCTTTGGGATCTGACACGCAATTACAAGAAATATTGGCATTTCTTGCTGTAACATTTGCATCTATCAATGTTTTTGGTGGTTATTTAGTTACTAATAGAATGCTAAGAATGTTTAAGAAAAAATAAAAATGAATTTCATAGACAATATCTCATCATTTCAAAACATAATTTATATTTTTTCCTCTATTTTATTTATATCAGGAATTAAGATGCTAGGGAAAGAAGACACTGCAGTAAGAGGTAATTTTTTGTCAGCACTTGCAATGCTAATCGCAGTATCTGTAACACTAATAAATATTTTTAATCCGCTGCTGATCATAATTGGAATATCTATAGGAGCATTAGTTGGCTCATTAATTGCGTTAAAGGTAAAAATGACATCAATTCCAGAAATGGTTGCTCTTTTTAATGGTTTTGGAGGATTGGCAACATTCTTTATTGCCTGGTCTGAGTTTAATTCGTCTATTGATAATTCTTTTCAATATATATTAATAATGTTAACAGTTTATATTGGAGGTGTTACCTTTTCTGGGAGTATTATCGCCTACGGCAAATTATCAGAAAGACTTAAGATTGCAAAAACATCAATAATTACAAAATTATTTACTACGATTTTTTATATTTCTTTGGTTTATCTTTTTTACTCAGCTGCACTAACAGAAATATTCATACCAACTTTTGACTTTTTTACAATTTTGCTTGTTTTGACTTTGTTAGGTGGAGTTGGATTTGTTTTACCAATTGGTGGTGGAGATATGCCTGTTGTTATATCACTTTTAAATTCTTTTTCTGGAATAGCTGCAGCATTTGCAGGTTTGCTGCTGCTAAATAATGTTTTAATTGTTGCAGGATCCTTAGTAGGTGCAAGTGGTTTAATTTTAACCATAATTATGGCTAAAGCTATGAATAGATCTATTGGAAATATTCTTTTTGTTGGTTATGCTGCCTCATCTCCAAGCTCAAAATCTGAAGAGACAGGAGAAGTTAAACCCATTAATGTTTCAGATGCATATCTAATATTGGAAAATGCAAATTCTGTTTTAGTAATTCCTGGCTATGGTATGGCTGTTGCCCAGGCACAACATGTTGTAAGAGAACTTGGTGAACTTCTTGAATCAAATGGAACAGAAGTGAAATATGGTATTCATCCAGTTGCAGGAAGAATGCCAGGACATATGAATGTTTTATTAGCAGAAGCAAATGTACCTTATGATGTATTAGTAGAGCCTGAGGATGTAAATCCGATGATGGATACTGTTGATGTTGCTGTTGTTATAGGTGCAAATGATGTTGTAAATCCATCTGCAACAGAAGAGCCTGGAAGTCCAATATATGGTATGCCAATTATAGAAGCACATAATGCAAGAACTGTTTTTGTCTTAAAAAGATCAATGTCATCTGGTTTTGCAGGAGTACAAAATCCCTTATTTTTCAAAGAAAATACTAGGATGTTATTCGGTGATGCAAAAGATTCTATAGGTGGTCTTGTATCTGAATTTAAAGAATAAATCAGACCCTAATTATGTTAAAATATTTACATAATTGAGGGGATAAATCCGTCAAAATTTTAAGGACTACTCGAGCAAAAAATGAGTGATTTTGCGAAAGAAATACTATCTGTAAACATTGAAGATGAGCTTAAGCAATCTTATTTAAGCTATGCTTTAAGTGTTATTCATGGCAGAGCATTACCTGACATAAGAGATGGACTAAAACCTGTCCATAGAAGAATTTTATTTGCTATGTATGACTTAAGAAATTTTTATAATAAACCTTACAAAAAATCTGCGAGAGTTGTTGGCGATGTAATTGGAAAATATCATCCTCATGGTGATTCAGCTGTATATGATGCAATGGTCAGAATGGCACAAGATTTTTCAATGAGATACCCACTAGTAGAAGGACAGGGTAACTTTGGTTCAATCGATGGAGATCCTCCAGCGGCCATGAGATATACAGAAGTTAGAATGGCAAAAATTTCTGATGAAATGCTTGGTGACATTGAAAAAGAAACAGTATCTTTTTCACCAAATTACGACGGTAGTGAACATATTCCAGATGTTTTACCAACAAAAATACCAAATCTACTTGTTAATGGTTCTTCTGGAATTGCGGTTGGAATGGCTACAAATATCCCACCACACAATTTAACAGAGGTTATTAATGGCTGCGTTAATTTAATTAATAATCCTAAAATATCTATTGATGAACTTATCAAGCACATATCTGGTCCTGATTTTCCTACTGGTGGAACAATTGATGGAAAAGCTGGCATATATGAGGCATATAAGACAGGAAGAGGAATAATTCATATTAGGTCAAATACTTCTATTGAAGAGGACAAATCTGGCAAGCAGTCGTTAATTATCAATGAAATACCTTATATGGTAAATAAAGCAAAAATGCTTGAAAAAATTGCTGAACTGGTCAAAGAGAAAAAAATTGAAGGAATAACAGAAATTAGAGACGAATCTGATAAAGATGGCCTTAGAGTTGTAATTGAAATCAGAAAAGGAGATTCTGCTGATGTTCTTGAAAACAATCTATTTGCTCAGACACAACTAGAGCAATCTTTTGGAATTAATTTTACAGTTTTATCAGAGGGACAACCCAAAGAAGTAAATCTCAAAGAGATGCTTCAAGCATTTGTGAAACATCGTAAGGACATTATAACCAAAAGGACTAAGTATGATTTAAAAAGGGCAAAAGATAGAGGCCATGTTGTAGAGGGCTTAATGGTAGCTATCGCTAACATCGATGAAATTATTGCCATCATTAAAAAATCAAAAGATCCAAAAATTGCAGCTGTAGCACTTACTAAAAAAATATGGAAATCAGGACCTGTTGAGGCTCTGCTTAAAAAAGTTGGTAGTGATGCGTGCAAACCAAAAGGTTTGAGTAAAGATCTTGGATTAAAAGGAAAAAAATATAAATTATCACAAGATCAAGCAAAGGCAATACTTGAATTAAGGCTTGGTAGGCTTACAGGATTAGAACAAGAAAACTTGAGTAAAGAATTTTCTGAAATTGTTGAGAAAATAATTGGGTTACAAAAGATTCTTGATGATAAGGAAACACTAATCAAGCTCATGGTGAAAGAGCTTGAAGAAATAAAAAGTAACTTTGGTGATGAAAGAAAAACATTAATTAATGACACTAGAAGAGGGATAACAAATGAAGATTTAATACCTGAGGAAATTAGAGTATTAACTGTCTCACGAAGTGGTTATGCAAAAACTCAACCTCTTGATGAATATCGAGAACAAAGAAGAGGTGGCCAAGGAAAAGCAGCAGCTTCTGTAAAAGAAGAGGATTTAATTCAAAATTTATATGTTCTAAGTAGCCATGTTCAAATACTTTGTTTTACTTCGAAGGGAAAAGTTTTCTGGTTAAAAGTTTATGAAATCCCAGTCGCATCTAGAACCTCTAAAGGTAGGCCATTAGTTAACATGTTAAATTTGGATGATGATGAAAGGGTAAGCGAAATACTTCCAGTGAAAGAATTCTCAGACAAACATTATATCTTTATGGCTACAAGAAAGGGGATTACAAAAAAAACAAATTTGAGCCTTTTCGCAAGAAAATGGAAATCAGGAATAAAAGCAATTAATCTTGATGAAGATGATAAATTAATAGGTACTGCAATTACAGATGGTAATCAGGAAATTCTTTTAGCATCGTCTGCAGGTAAGCTTATAAGATTTAAAGAATCAAAAGTAAGACCAATGGGAAGGACTGCCAGAGGCGTTAAGGGTATCAAGCTAAAAAAAGATCAGGTATTAATATCACTTAACGTTGCTGATTCGTCAAAAACGGTTCTATGTGTTTCAGAAAATGGATATGGAAAGAAAACTCAATTAGATGACTTTCCTACACATAACAGAGGTGGCCAAGGAGTAATATCTATCAAGACTAGTGAAAGAAATGGTTTAATGGTTACAGCAACTCTTGTAGAAGAAGAAGATGGGATTATGTTGATAAGTGATAAAGGTACGTTGATACGTACTAATGTTTCTCAAGTCCCGACATTGAGCAGAAATACTCAAGGGGTAAAAATAATTACTCCTAAAGAAGGTGAAAAACTTATGGAGTGTGTAACCATCCCCAAAGAAGAAGATTAATATCATGAGGCAGTGGAATTTTTGTGCAGGCCCTGCAGCAATCTCTGAAGAAGTTCTTCAAGATCTTAAATCAGAGCTATTAGAATACAAGAATTCTGGTACTTCAGTGATGGAAATGAGCCATCGCTCAGAAATATACACAAAGATAGCTCATGAGGCGAAAAGCGATCTGATTGAAATTTTAAATATTCCAAATAATTATGAAGTTCTGTTCCTTCAAGGGGGTGCAACTTATCAATTCTCAATGATACCAATGAATTTTAAACATCTCACAGGAACAGCTGATTATGTTACAACTGGGACTTGGACTAAAAAGGCTCACGCTGAGGGATCAAAAATTATTGATATTAATGAAATATATTCATCAGAAGATTCTAATTTTACATGTGCGCCAGATATAGAAAAATTAGAAATTTCAGAAAATGCATCATATGTTCATTATTGCCCTAATGAAACAATCCAAGGTAATGCTATTCACGATGTACCAAATATAAATAAACCTTTAATTGCTGATATGTCTTCTGTGATTTTGAGTGAGCCGATTGATATAAGTAAATTCTCATTAATATACGCAGGAGCACAAAAAAATATTGGGCCAGCAGGCCTAACCATAGTAATTATTGATAAAGAATTTATGAGTATGGACGATAATAGTCTTCCAAATCTTTTAAGATATTCACAGCATTCAAAGTCTAATTCAATGTTAAACACACCACCAACTTTTGCTTGGTACATGGCGGGAAAAGTCTTCAAATGGATTAAAAATTCTGGTGGATTAGATTACTTTAAGGAACTTAATCACAAAAAGGCGTCAAAATTATATGGATATATAGATGGTTCATCATTTTACAGTAATCCTGTAGATATAAATAATAGATCAATAATGAATGTAACATTTGTATTAGCAGAAAGTGGTTTAGATTCTTTATTTTTAGAAGAATCAAATACAAATGGCTTGCTTAGCCTAAAAGGGCATCGATCTATTGGAGGAATGCGAGCTAGCATATATAATGCAATGCCTTTAAAGGGAGTAGAGGAATTGATAGAGTTTATGAAGTATTTTGAATCAAAGTATGGATAATTTTAATGACTATTAAAAAACTTAAAAATTTGAGAAATAGTATTGATGCAATTGATCAGGATCTCTATGCACTTATTCAAAAAAGAGCATCATACGCAGTAGACATAGGGAAATTAAAATCAAAATTAAGTCCAAAAGATTCTTACTACAAACCAGATAGAGAGTCGAAGATCTTAAGAAATATTTTAAAAGCTAATGAAAAAGGCTTGTTACCTGATTCAAAAATTCGAATTATTTTTAAGGAACTTATCTCAGGCTGTCTTTCCCTTGAAGAAGTTTTGAAAGTAGCTTTTTTGGGACCTGAGGGCACACACTCAGAGTCTGCTGTTCATAATCAATTTGGATCGCAAGTAATGAGAATACCAACAAGCACAATTGAAGATGTGTTTTTTCAGACTCTAAATGATGAAGTAAATATAGGAGTTGTACCTGTTGAGAATTCATCTGAGGGCGTAATTAATACAACATTAAATTGCCTTGCTGATAATGAAGATATAAAAATTATTGGCGAGATTTATTTGGATATTGAACATCAGCTTGCAGCAGGAAATAAATTAAATATTAAAGATGCTTTTGCTATTGCCTCACATCCTCAAGCATTGGGTCAATGTTCAAAATGGATTGAAAGAAACATTGGTAATATAAAAAGACTTGAAATGCCAAGCTCTGCAGTTGCTGCTCAGTATGCCAAGGAGAATAAGAATATCTTGTGCATAGTAAATGCTATGGCAGTTAAAAATTATAAATTGAAGCTGATTAAAGAAAATATTCAAGATTATTCTGAAAATAAAACAAGATTTCTTGTAATAGGAAAAATAGATGTTGAAAAAACAGGCAGAGACAAAACTTCTTTTTTAATCCAGACACCTAATAAACCAGGATCTTTAATGTCTGTTTTGAAGCCTTTTGATAAAAGAAAGATTAATTTAAGTAAGATTGAGACTCGTCCATCTCGAGGAAATACCAATTCTCATGATTTTTTTATTGACTGCGAGGGCCACATTAAAGACAGAAAATTAAGTCTTGTCATTAAAGAAGTAAATGAAACTGGTGCAATAATAAGAAACTTTGGTTCATACCCAGAATACATATGAGTAATCATGTTGAAACCATTCTTATTATTGGAATAGGAATGATAGGTGCTTCGATTGGCTTAGCTGCTAAGCAAAAAGGTTTAAAAGTTTATGGATATGACCTATGTGAATCTAACATCAAAGTGGCGCTGAATGAAAAAATAATTCATGAAGGGTTGGAGTCATTAGATCAAATAAGTCAAGAACCAATCTCAAACGACATAGATTTAATTATCATATCAGTTCCACCAAAACAGACTTTAGATGTTTTAAATAATCTATATGATATCTGGAATACAGAAATAACAATCACGGAAACTTGCAGCGTAAAGAACCATATTCAATTGGATAATGTATCAAATATTATTCTTTCACATCCGATAGCGGGATCTGATAAGTCAGGCCCAAGTGCAGCAGATGCCAACTTATTCTTTAACAAAAAAAATATAATATGTAATCCATTTAAAGCTGAAAAAAATCATGTTGAGAAAGTTGAAAATTTTTGGAAAGATGCACTTCAAATGAGAACTGAATTAATGAGTGTTAGTGAGCATGATTTAATCTTTGCAATGACAAGCCATCTTCCTCATTTAATTGCGTTTGCGTTAATAGATTCAATAAGGTTAGCTAACACAAAAGTTGGCGATAATGCTGGTGGAGGATTGAAAGAATTTATAAGATTAAGTGGGTCTAATCCTGAAATGTGGAGAGATATTTTTACTATTAACAGAGTTGATATTATAAAAGCCCTCGCGGGTATGCAGGTTTCAATAAATAACCTTTTAGAGCTAATTACTGAAACAAAAGAAATTCCTGAGATGCTCTCACACCAAGATATGTTAAAAGACGAACTGGAAGAGATAAAGACCTTTAAAGAAGATAAATTTTGAATCTTATATCTAATCAAACTAATTGTTTAAAGGGCGAAATTATATGTCCAGGAGATAAATCAATCTCTCAAAGAATTTTAATACTTGGATCGTTATTGAATTGTGATTTGATAGTAGATGGTTTTCTAGATGCTTATGATCCAAACTCTACACTCAATGCTTTAAATAAAATTGGTGCTTCGATTTTAAAAAAGGATAAAAAAATTATTCTCAGTAAAAGAAAAGATCCTTTCACAAATCCTATCGAAGAATTAGATTTAGGTAATTCAGGAACTGGGGCAAGACTTATGCTTGGCTTGTTATCTGGTCTAGGCTTGAATGCAAAATTGGTTGGCGATTCATCATTATCAGATAGGCCAATGTTAAGAGTTGTAGATCCTCTAAAAGAAATGGGAGTTAGCATTGAAACTAATGATGGAAAATTGCCTATAAAAACTTTAGGTGGAAAAATAATTAACTGTTTTGAATATAGAATGCCAATTGCAAGCGCACAGGTTAAATCCTGTCTAATACTAGCTGCAGCTTCATCAAATAGAGAGATAAAGATTTTTGAACCAAAAATAACTAGGGATCATACTGAAAGAATGATTGAATATTTTGGTGGAGACATTAAATATGGCGACTCAAAAAATCCAGGAGCAATAATATTGAAGAAAACTAACCTCGAGTCTAGAAATACTTATTCTGTAGTTGGAGACTTCTCATCAGCTTCTTTTATTATTGTTGCAACACTAATAGCTACAAACTCAAATGTGACTATTAAGAATGTTGGTCTAAACAAAACTAGAAGTGGACTAATTGAGATTCTTTTATCAATGGGAGCAGCTATTAAAATATCTAATAAAAAAATTCAATGTAATGAAGAAGTTGGTGATATACATGTTTCATCATCTGAATTAAAAGGTGTAAATGTTCCAGAAACAATTATTCCAAATATTATTGATGAAATACCTATTTTGAGCGTTGCTGCAATATTTGCTGAGGGTACTACAACAATAAAGAATGCATCAGAGCTAAAGGTAAAAGAGTCTGATAGATTAAATGCTATTACTGACGGACTATCAAAATTAAAAATAAGCCATCAATTATTTGATGATGGTTTATCTATAGAGGGATGTGGTGGCGAAATAGATACATCTGAAACCATTAATTCCTTTGATGATCATAGGATCGCAATGAGTTTTCTGATAGCTGGAGCAAGATCAAAGAATGGCATAATTGTGAGAGACTGTAAAAATATAGAAACTTCATTTCCAAATTTTACTATGTTAATGAATAACCTTGGTATGTGCATTAATGAAAAAGATTGATGTAATTACTATCGATGGTCCATCTGCATCAGGCAAAGGATCTTTAGCAAAAAAAATTTCTAGTCAATTTGATCTAGATATTCTTGATAGTGGAGCACTTTATAGATTGTATGCATATTTTACAGACTTAAAACTTGATAATGATGAAATAAAGCAGAAGATAAGTGAGGAAATAAAGTTTGAACTTAAAAATATGAATATTGAGATCATATATAAATCAAAAAATATTTCTAATGATATTAGAACTGAAGATATTGCAAAGCTTGCCTCTAAACTGAGTTCAAAAGAAGAAGTAAGACAAACTTTATTCAGTACTCAGAGGAATTTTTATTCTTCCAAAGGTTTGGTTGCTGATGGCAGGGATATGGGGACAGTAGTATTCAAGGATGCAAGATTGAAAATTTTTTTAACCGCCTCAACAAAAGTAAGAGCAAAAAGAAGATATTTAGAGTTGCAGAATCGTGGTCAAGAAGTTAATATGCCCGATCTGATAGCAGATATTGAAAAGAGAGATTTTAATGATAGTTCAAGACACTTATCACCTCTCTTTCCCGCAGATGATGCTCACGTAGTCGACTCATCAAATATGTCTGCAGAAGAGGTGTTTTTGCACGTTAAAAAGTTGATTGAAAAGGAATATTATTAAATGAGTGAATCTTTTGCAGCATTATTAGATGAAAATTTAGGAACATTAGATATGAAACCTGGATCTATAGTTTCAGGAGTTGTTTTAGATGTTGATAATGATTGGGTAACTGTTCATGTAGGTTTGAAATCAGAAGGAATTATTTCGCTTGATGAATTTAAAAATAATGATGGCGAAGTTGAAATTAATGTTGGTGATGAGGTTGAAGTTGCACTAGAGGCAGTTGAGGACGGATATGGGGAAACACGAATTTCAAGGGAAAAAGCAAGAAAAATTACAACTTGGAAAATGCTTGAGGAAGCATTAGAGACTGGAGAATTTGTAACTGGCAAAATTCATAATAGAGTTAAAGGTGGTTTTGCTGTCGAAGTTGACATGGTTAAAGCATTTTTACCTGGCTCATTAGTAGATGTGAGACCAGTAAAAGAAGCACCAGATATTGAAAATACTGTTCAAGATTTTAAAGTAATTAAATTAGACTATAAAAGAAATAACGTTGTTTTATCAAGAAAAGCGGTGTTAGAAAAAAATAATTCAGCGGTGAAAGTAGAGTTATTAAAAAATCTCGACGAAGGTCAAATTGTCAAAGGTGTTGTAAAAAATATTACAGATTATGGTGCTTTTATAGATTTAGGCGGTCTAGATGGCCTACTTCATATAACTGATATTTCATGGTCGAGAGTCACTAATCCATCAGATCATTTAAATCTTGGTGAAGAAATAGATGTAAAAGTCCTAAACTTTGATAAAGAGAAACTTAGAGTCTCTTTGGGGTTAAAACAAATTCAGAATGATCCATGGGAAAATGTCGAGTCTAAATATTCAATTGGAGGAATATATGAGGCAGAAGTTTCTAATATTACAGACTATGGTTGTTTTGCCCAGATAGAGGAGGGTATTGAAGGTCTAATACATTTATCAGAGTTAGATTGGACAAGCAAAAATATCCATCCCTCAAAAGTAGTTGAAATGTCACAAAAAATAAAAGTAATGATTCTTGAAATAGAACACGACAAAAGAAGAATTTCACTAGGCTTGAAGCAAACCAAACCTAATCCATGGGTAGATTTTAGTAACAAATATAGTATTGGAGATAATGTTAATGGTGTAATAAAGTCGATAACTGACTTTGGAATTTTTGTTGGTTTAGAAGGTGATATTGATGGCCTAATTCATCTTTCAGACATTTCAGATGAGGAAGATCCTAAAAAATCACTAGATCAATATAAAAAAGATCAAAAACTTGAATGTATTGTTTTTGCAATTGATGCAGAAAGAGAAAGAATTTCATTAAAACTGAGTGAATAAAAATATAAAAACTTTTACCAGATCAGATATAGTACTTGCTCTTTGTAAAGAATTTCCAGAATTAACCAAATCTCAGATCAAAGATGCAATTAATGTTATTTTAGATTGTATTGTGGAAACAATTGCATTAGATGGTAAGGTAGAGGTAAGAGGTTTTGGTACTTTTTCAAAAAAACTTATAAGGCCAAGAAAATTTATTAATCCAAAAACTAAAGAAATATCTTATTTAGGAGAAACAGCAACAATGCATTTTAAACCTTCTAAATCATTGTTAGAAAAGTAAATTTTGGTTTAATATTATTAACATGGCTAAATCAATCATAGTAGCTATTGATGAGTACGAAAAAGCTTCATTTGATAGAATTCTTGGGGCATTGAATCCAAACCTTTGTATGGTAAAAATTGGGAGCGTCTCTTTTAATTCACTTGGCCATAATACTATTTATTCAGCTGCAAAGAGAGGCTTTGATATTTTCTTAGACTTAAAGCTTCATGATATCCCAAATACTGTAAAAAAATCCATAGAGGGATTAGCAACCCTTCCAATAAATATGCTTACCGTTCATATATCAGGAGGAAAACTTATGATGGAATCTGCAATGGAAGCATTAAAAGGAACTAACATAAAAGTTTTCGGAGTTACTGCTTTAACAAGCCTATCTGATTTAGATACAAATCAAATTTATCAAAGAACAGTTACTAATCAAGTAAATGCAATGCTTGATATAGCAGAAGAAGCTAAAATTGATGGAGTTGTATGTTCTCCTCATGAACTTGAACTTGTGACTGCAAGAGAGTCGCTTCTTTCGGTTACTCCTGGAATACGTTTGTTAGATGTGAATGATGATCAGAGCAGAGTAATGACTCCCAAGCAAGCAATAGACCTTGGTTCAAATCATATAGTTATTGGAAGACCTATAACTTCTGCTGAAGATGTTTCAGAAGCGTTAAATAAAATACACCAAAGTATTAATTAATTATGGATACGCTAAATAATTATTTTTTTGAAAATGATATTTTAAGATATGAGCCATATTTAAAAGAATTTAACAATTCAATTTTCAATGAATTTAATACAAAATTTGAAGAGCTTAATGTTAATTCAAAGATAGAAGAACTATTTGCTGGTAAAAATGTCAATTACACTGAAGACCGTGCTGCATGGCATCCAAAATACAGAGCAAATAAACCTAATTGGCCTTCTGAAAACTTATCTAAGTGCTTAAATAATGGACTTCTTGATGGTGTGCTCAATATTGTTGTTCTTGGAATCGGAGGTTCATTTGAAGGACCAAAGTTATTGATTGAAAGTTTAATTAGATCTAAAACAGATTTAAATCATTTATTTATAACAGGTTCAGATCCACACGAATTTACAGAGAAAACCTCTAATCTTAAAAAAAGTGAGACTCTATTTATAATTTCGTCAAAGTCATTCACAACCGATGAAACAATTGAGACTCTAAAAGATGCAATTAAGTGGTCTGGAGATATGAATAAATTTATAGCGATCACAGCAAATGATTCAGAGGCATCTAAATATAATTTCAAACACATCATAAAATTTGATAATGAGATTGGAGGACGATACTCAATATGGTCTGATATTGCTGTTCCTGCTTTTCTAGATGCAACTTTTGAGCCAGATAACTTTCTCATGGGTGGCAATAAGGCAGATTTAGATCTTCAAAGTAATAAAAAGTACTTAGAATTTATTAAAATATTATCTTATAGCGATATCTGGTTAAATAATTCAAAAAATAAAACTGCTAGAGTGGTTTTATCATATAGTTGGAAATTAAGATCATTTCCAGATTATATTCAGCAGCTTGAAATGGAATCATTAGGAAAACAACCCAATAAAAATTCTGCTTTTCAGAAAACAGGACAAATAATCTTTGGTGGCTATGGACCAACCGCACAACATTCTTATTTTCAATTATTGCATCAAGGCACTCAAGATATTTGCGCAGATATTATTGCTTCTAAAGAAAATTTAAAAAGCCTGGCATATGCCCAAGCTGTCACTCAGGCAAAAATTTTGTCAGATGGGACAGACGATTTATTAAAGGCTGAAGAAAAAATAAATGGCAATATTCCTCTAAATCTTTTTTTACTGAATAAAGTTGATGCATATACCCTGGGTTATCTTATAGCTTCATGGGAGCATAGAACATATATTACAGCAGCAATGTTAGAAATAAATCCTTTTGATCAATTTGGAGTCAGTGCAGGTAAGATTTATACTAAAAAATATTTATCCAACAAAGATTAATACCAGAAATATTTTTTTGTAATGCCTATTAATTTAAAAAAAGTCCCAGATACTCCAGGTGTTTATAAATTCTTTAACAATTCAGAAATAATTTATATCGGCAAAGCTAAAAATTTAAAAAAAAGAGTTTCTTCATATTTTGGAAAGTCCTTCAAAGATAGAAAAACTTCTCAAATAAAATTTTTGACAAACAAAATAGAGACATTCACTACTAAAAACGAAGTTGAAGCATTACTACTTGAACAAATGCTTATTAAAGAAAATAAGCCAAAATTTAATATTTTATTAAGAGACGACAAAACATATCCTTATATTTATTTTTCGTTAGACCATGAATTTCCAGGTGTATACTCTAAAAGAACAAAAAATGCTGTTGATAAAAAATATTTTGGACCCTTTGTAAGCTCAGAAGCAGTAAAAAAATCTATTAAAGAAATTCAAACGATTTTCAAAATAAGAAATTGTAGCGATAATACTTTTGTCAATAGGACTAGGCCTTGTATAGAATTTCAAATGAAAAGATGTTCTGCTCCGTGTGTTCAAAACATAAACAAAGTTGATTATTTTGAAGATATTACCAACGCAAAATCATTTCTTTCGTCTTCAGACACTAAAACTATTCAAACACTTACAAGTGATATTGAAAAAGCTGTATCAAAGCTTGATTTCGAAAAGGCTGCTGATATAAGAGACCGTCTTAAAAGATTAAGTTTATTAAAGGAAGAACAATCGGTAGTTACCCAGGCTAATGACATTGACATTTTTTCAGTCAGCTCTGAAATGACCTATCTTGGTATATCCATAATTGTAGTAAGAAATGGAAAAATTAGGGGTACTAAAACACACCTAATTAAACAAGCACATTTCGACTCTTTTGATGATGTATATCAAAGTGCCATATTTAACTTCTATGATAATCAGATAGACATTCCTAAAAAAATTCTTTGTGCTTATGCCTTAGAAGACAAAAAAATTCTTGAAAACATGTTCCAAGCAAAACATAAAAAAGTAGTAAAAATAATTCATTCACCTAGCAAATCAATTAGACCGATATTTAATTTATGTAATTTAAATGCAATGCAAGTAATAAAGAATCATATAAGCAAAGAGGACAAATATACTTTTGCGTTAAATGAGCTGGGCAATTATTTAGGCATGAAAGATATCAATAGAATTGAAGGTTATGATGTAAGCCATATTTCTGGTGATAACGCTGTGGCATCATGTGTTGTTTTCTCAAAAACAGGCCCCTCAAAAAATAATTATAGATTGTTTAATATTCCTAAAAACCTCTCAGCAAATGATCCCGGGTCATTGGAACATGTTATTAAAAGAAGACTTAAATATTATGATGATCCAAAAATAAAACCTGATTTGCTTCTTATAGATGGAGGAAAATCTCAATTAAACTTTGTTAAAAAGGTAATTGATGAATCAAAGCATAACGATCTTGAAGTAATTTCTATTGTCAAGGGAGTAAATAGAGTTAAGGCTACTGAAACTATTATTGGAAAGACTGGAATTCTTGAATTAGATAAATACTCAAAGGCTTTTTTATTATTGCAAGAAATACGCGACGAATCACACAGGTTTGCAATTAAAGCACAAAGAAAAAACAAAAGGAGTAAAATAACCAAGTCAGAATTGGATAACATTGACGGAATAGGTAAAATCAAAAAGCAAAAACTACTTAAAAAATTTAAAAACATAAAAAACATTAAATTAGCATCTAAAGAAGAATTAACAAGCGTTAGAGGTATCAATAAAAAAATAGCCATGAAGATAAAAGAAAAATTGAAATGAAAGTAGCTCTAGTTAATTTAATAACTCTCTCAAGAATTGTATTTGCTATTGTCATATTTCTTTTATTAATGATTGATAAATACCTTCAAGTTGCCTTGATCTTATTTATTATGGCTGGATTAACTGATTATCTTGACGGATATTTAGCTAGAAAATTCTCTTTGACATCACAACTAGGTGAAATACTTGATCCAATAGCAGATAAGATCCTTGTTATTTTTCTTTTCTTTGGTCTTTCTATAAATTTGTCTAGTTACTTAATTGGTTTTGTAGGCTCATGTATCATTTCAAGGGAGATTTGGGTAAGCGCTTTAAGAGACTTTAATTCAAGAAATTTAAATGTTGAGGCTACTAAAGTTATATTTATAGCCAAGATAAAAACTTTGATTCAACTATTGACTATATTTATTTACCTAATTGCTTTAGCTTTTAACATTATGTTGCTTGTAATAATAGGTGATATATTTATGTTAATTTCATTGCTTGTAACTTTATACACAGGCTATTTATATACATTAAATACTTTTAAAAAGAGAAACTAATTAAATTATCAATTACAATATAGACGTTTAAATATAATATGTAATCAAAGTGAAAATTGTTATAGTTAGTGGAGGATTTGATCCGATACATTCTGGACATATAGCTTATTTAAAATCTGCAAAAGAACTTGGTGATAAATTAATTGTTGCGTTGAATAGTGATGAATGGCTTGTAAATAAAAAAAGTAAATTTTTTATGCCTTTTATTGAAAGAAAGGCAATTATCGAAAGCATTGGTTTCGTTGATGAAGTTATTGATTTTAAAGATGACGAAGCTGGAAGTTGTATTGATGCTCTTGAGAAAGCAAAATTAATGTTTCCAAATGATAAATTATTCTTTGCAAATGGTGGTGACAGGAATGATAAAAACATTCCTGAGATGTCTGTAGGTGGCATTGAGTTTATATTCAGTGTTGGAGGGGAGGATAAAAAAAATTCATCTTCATGGATTCTTAAAAAATGGCAGTATTATTATGAAGAAAGGCTGTGGGGAGCCTTTTATAACCTATTCGAAGAAGAGCAAGTAAAAGTCAAAGAATTAATTGTTCATCCTGGAAAAGGAATGAGTTTTCAAAAACATTTCAAAAGAAGTGAAATTTGGATGGTTAGCAAGGGATCATGTGTTGTAAATTACAGTAAAAAAGATCCTGAACAAAAAGAAAACATACAACTCAATAAATTTGACCATTATCTTGTTCCATTGGGCCATTGGCATCAAATAACAAATCCTTTTGAAGATACATGTCATCTTATTGAAATACAGTATGGTGAAGCATGTATAGAGGATGATATTGAAAGAACAGAATATTACTCACCAAAATAATTTCTCTAATAATAAATATAATTGTTATACAATGCTGTATATTTATTTTGGCTGGATGGCAGAGTGGTTATGCAGCGGCCTGCAAAGCCGTTTACGCCGGTTCGATTCCGGCTTCAGCCTCCATGTATAGGAGATGATATAATTCAAAATGATTTTAATAGGGGATATTTAAATGAGATATATTGTTGCTAAAGAACTTGGTTATTTTGGATCACAATATGTAAAACGGCCTAGTGATCTTTTTCAAGAAGCATTAGCATTAGCATTTGATAAGATAACGAACTATTCAAATACAAAAAATTTAGATGAAGTGATGTCTGAAGTAATTATGTGTTATTGCTACAACATAGAATCTTGGAAAATTTATTTTGATCTAAATGACTAATTTTATTTTTTTAAACTATAATTGTTTTTTTGTAATGCCCAGGTGGTGGAATTGGTAGACACAAGGGACTTAAAATCCCTCGAAGGTGACTTCGTGCCGGTTCAAGTCCGGCTCTGGGCACCAATATATTGAGTAAAGATAAATGGAATATCTCAAAAAAGAATACGAAGAAAATCTAGAGATCCAAGATTTAATATCTGCTGTTTGGAAAAATAGGATTTTAGTTGTTTCACTAACCTCACTGTCAATAATTATATCTGTAATAGTTGCATTATCATTACCAAACTATTATCAATCTTCAGCAGTACTGGCACCTGTTGATGATGATAACTCACTTAAATCTCAACTTAGCTCACTATCTGGATTGGCTTCAATATCCGGTATTAGCATACCAGGACAAAGTATTGATAAATCCTCTGAAGCACTCAAAAGACTTGATTCATTTAAATTTTTCTCAGAGCATTTTTTACCCTATATTAATTTGGAGAATTTGTTAGCAGTAAAACAGTGGATTCCTGAGACGAATAAAATAATTTATAAAGAAAATATGTTCCAAGATTCGACAAAAACATGGATAAGGAAAGTTTCATTTCCAAAGAAAAAAATACCCTCTGCTCAAGAAGCTTACAAAGAATTTAATAAGATCATTACTATTACTCAGGATAATAAAACTAAGTTCATTCTTGTATCAGTCGAACATCGATCACCATACATTGCCAAGCAATGGGTAGAAATTTTAATAGATAACATTAATAAAAGCATGAGAGAAAAAAGTGAAGAGGAAGTTATTAAATCCGTTATTTTTCTGAATGAAAATCTTCAAAATGCAAGACTAAGTGAGGTCAAAGAGGCTATTGCTCGCTTACTTGAAACACAAATTAAGAATCAGATGCTAATATCAGCAAGCGAGGATTATGTTTTGAAGGTTATTGATTCTCCTATAGTACCAGAAGATAAGTTTAAGCCTCGTAGAGCTATTATTTGTATTTCTGGAGCAATCTTTGGATTCTTATTGTCAATTATTTTTTCCTTAATTCTTTATCTTCGCTCAAAAAGATTTAATGATAGTGCAGAAACATGAAGAAAGCCCTAATTACAGGAATTACAGGACAAGATGGATCATATTTAGCTGAATTCTTACTTGATAAAGGGTATGAAGTACATGGAATCAAAAGAAGATCCTCATCTTTTAACACTGAGAGAGTTGATCATTTATATACAGATCCTCATGTAGAAAATAGCAGATTCTTTTTACACTATGGAGATCTAACTGATGCTCTAAACTTAAATAGAATTATTGACAAAGTAAGGCCAAGTGAAATATATAATTTAGGTGCTCAGTCTCATGTAGCTGTCTCTTTTGAGACTCCTGAATATACTGCAAATGTAGATGCATTAGGTGCTTTGCGAATTCTTGAAT
Source organism: uncultured SAR86 cluster bacterium (assembly GCA_902516285.1). Taxonomy (GTDB): domain Bacteria; phylum Pseudomonadota; class Gammaproteobacteria; order Magnimaribacterales; family D2472; genus SAR86A. Next base: position 29,372 of record CABXXT010000009.1, on the reverse strand, counting down.
CATTAAGATCGCTTGGCTTAATGGATACAAGATTTTATCAAGCCTCAACCTCAGAACTATATGGTTTAGTTCAAGAAACACCGCAAAAGGAGTCGACACCATTTTATCCTCGTTCTCCATATGCAGTTGCAAAACTTTATGCTTATTGGATAACAGTCAATTACAGAGAGGCATATAATATGTTTGCCTGCAATGGAATTTTATTTAACCATGAATCACCAAAAAGAGGAGAGACATTTGTAACAAGAAAGATTACTAGAGGACTAACGAACATAAGTCAAGGTCTAGAAAGTTGTCTATATATGGGGAATTTGAATGCTCTCAGAGACTGGGGGCATGCTAAAGATTATGTTCACATGCAATGGTTGATGCTTCAACAAGATTATCCCGAAGATTATGTAATTTCATCTGGTGAGCAACATTCTGTGAGAGATTTTATTAAATGGTCGCTTGAGGAACTAGGTGTTAAGATTCAATTTGATGGAGTCGGAGTCGATGAGGTTGGAGTAGTCAAGGAAGTTGAAAACGAGAAAAAAACTCCATTTTTAAAAGAGGGAAACGTTATTGTAAGGGTTGATCCGCAGTATTTCAGACCTGCAGAAGTTGAAACCCTTTTAGGAGATGCAACCAAGGCAAAGAATAAACTTGGTTGGACACCTGAAATATCTGTAAGAGAAATGTGCTCAGAGATGATTAAAGAGGACTTAAAGATAGCAAAACAAAATGCTTTTCTAAAAGAAAATGGTTATGAAATAAATATTTCTCGAGAGTCAATAGACCCAAACTAAAATTAACTAAGAAAAAAGATTTATGAAAAATGTTTTCATTGCAGGTCATAACGGAATGGTTGGAAATGCAATTTTAAAAAAACTTAGCATAAACAAAGATCTGAATTTAATAACTGTTAACAAAGAAAACCTTAATCTTTTAGATCAAAATTGTGTCAAAGAATTTTTTTCTAAAAATAAAATTGATCAGGTGTATATTTGCGCAGCAAAGGTTGGAGGGATTGAAGCTAATAATATATTCCCAGCAGATTTTATTCATCAAAATCTTTGTATTGAATCAAATATAATTCATGCTTGTCATATCAACAACATAAAGAAAATTCTATTTCTAGGCTCATCATGTATTTATCCACGAGACTCAAAACAGCCTATTAAGGAAGAATATCTTTTGACAGGGAGGCTTGAAAAAACAAATGAACCCTATGCTATATCAAAAATTGCTGGTATTAAGTTATGTGAAAGTTTCAATCGTCAATATAACAGAGACTATAGGTCAATAATGCCTACTAATTTGTATGGCCCTAATGATAATTTTCACGAAACAAATTCTCACGTTATACCTGCCTTGTTGAGAAGATTTCATGAGGCTAAACAAAAAAAATTAAAGACAGTAACCGTATGGGGCACAGGCAAACCTTTGCGAGAGTTTCTCCATGTAGATGATCTGGCTGATGCAAGCATATTTGTTATGAATTTAGAGAAAAATATAATTGATAAATATATAGAACCAATGCAATCACATATAAATGTTGGAACTGGTGTCGATTGCTCAATTAAATTGTTAACCAAAAAGATTGCTGAAACTGTTGAATTTAGTGGAAGAATAAAGTGGGACACAAGTAAACCAGATGGAACAAAAAGAAAGTTATTAGATATTTCGCTAATTTCAAAACTTGGTTGGGAACCGTCAGTTTCTCTTGATGATGGTTTGAAAAGCACATATCAATGGTACAAAAATAACGTAAAAAATTTTCGTAGTTAGTGTTGAATCCTTTGATATATAAAATATGATAAATTTTTACGATTTTAAACGTTACCTGTTTAATACAAACTGGCTAATGATAGAGCATGTCTTCAGAGCAGCTGCGACACTTCTTATTAGTATATTGCTTGCTCGCTATTTAGGACCAATTCAATTCGGTACTTTCAATTTTATAATAGCCATTTACTCTATTATTCATGCTTTATCAAAGCTAGGTTTAGATGGAATTTTGGTCAGAGATTTTGTCAATAATGAAGAGAAAGAAAAAAATATTTTGTCTACTTCTTTTTGGCTAAAAGTTTCGTTTAGTATTTTTATAATAATTACAGTAGCAATTGTTTTTATGCTAAGCAACAGGGATTCAATTAATTACTCATATTTGATGATAATGTCTTGCGTACTTATTTTTCAGAGCTTTGATGTAATCCAATTTTATCTTGAGGCTAAAGTATTAGGGAAAGTTATAGCTATTTGTAAATTTGTTCAAGTTGCAATATCGACAGCTTTAAAGATTTTTTTAATTTATATTGAGGCTAACTTATACTTTTTCTTTATAGTTTTTGTTATCGATGCATTAGTCATTTCAATTGCATACTTGAGTGTTTTAAATCGCAATGCTTTTAGCCTTTTTCCGAAATATTTTAGAATTAATATTGCTAAAAAGTTGATTTCTGACTCATTTCCACTAATCATTTCTGCTTTAGCAGTTATAGTCTACATGAGAATAGATCAAATAATGCTAAATTATTTCTTTGGAAGCTACGAAGTTGGAATTTACTCTATTTCTATAAAACTATCGGAGGCACTTTACTTTATTCCAATAATAATAACTACTTCTGTATTTCCATTATTAATTGCTGCAAAAAGAAAATCATTAACCTCTTATATGCAATCAATGCAGATTCTTTATACAGCATTAGTTTGGCTTGCTATATTTATCACTACGTTTATATTTTTTTCTAGCGACTTGATTGTAAATCTCCTTTTTGGTGATATCTATGCTGAATCAGCTAGGGTTCTCAAGATACATGCTTTATCTATGGTTTTTGTTTTTATAGGTGTTGCGTCTGAAAAATATCTAATAAATGAAAACTTAACTACGATTTCATTGAAGAGGACATTGACAGGTGCAATTTCAAACATTGTTTTAAATATTTTTTTAATACCAAAAATGGGCGTTATTGGAGCTGCAATTGCAACATTAATCTCACAATTTATTGCTAATTTTATGTATGATCTTTTTGATAAAAGACTTCATAATCAACTTAAATTAAAAGTAAAGGCTTTCTTATTTTATGTTAAATAAAAATACCTATGTACAATGGCTATGACATTAAAAAAAAAATGAATATTACAGTTGTAGGTTTAGGCTATGTAGGTGCTTCTTTAGCAGTTCTTTTATCTAAATATAATAAAGTAACTGCATTAGACGTAATTCAAGAAAAAGTAGATTGCATAAATGATAAAAAGTCACCAATTATTGATAATGATATAACTGAGTACCTTGCCAACGAAGATTTAAATCTATTCGCAACAAAGAATAAAGAAAAAGCTTATTTGAATGCTGATTATGTATTAATTTGCACACCAACTGATTACAATCCAGAAACTGAGCAATTTGATACAACTCTGGTTAAAATGGCAATTGAGGATAGTATTGCTTTCAACAAAAATGCCACAATCGTTGTTAAATCTACAGTACCTTTAGGTTTTATTGATATGGTTAAAAAAGAAAAGCAAATTGATAATATTTTCTTCTCGCCGGAATTTCTAAGAGAAGGAAAAGCTTTGTATGACAATCTCTATCCATCGAGAATAATTATTGGTGATAAATCAGATAAAGGAAGTAATTTTGCAAAATTATTGCAAAAGGCTGCACATGCAGAAAATATTCCTGTGCTCCAAACAGACAATAAAGAAGCTGAAGCAATTAAGCTATTTGCAAATAGCTATCTTGCAATGCGTGTATCTTATTTTAATGAGTTAGATACTTTTAGTGAATTAAATTCTTTAAATACTAAAGAAATAATTGATGGAGTTTCATTAGATCCAAGAATTGGAAATCAATACAACAATCCTAGTTTTGGATATGGAGGTTATTGTCTCCCAAAAGACACTAAGCAATTATTGTCAAATTTCAAAAATATTCCTCAAAGACTTATTAGAGCAATCGTTGAATCAAATGATATAAGGATGAAATTTATAGTAAGTAGAATTTTAGAGAAAGAACCAAGTACTGTGGGAGTTTATAGATTGGTAATGAAAAAAGGCTCTGATAACTTTAGAGAATCTGCATTAATGAAAATTTTAAATTTGATCAAACATTCTGACATTGAAATAATTGTATATGAGCCAAGCATAAGCGAAAAATATTTTGAGGGCTGTAAGATAATAAATGATCTAAATTTCTTTCTAGATACTTCAGATATCATTCTAGCTAATAGGTTGACTTCAGAGATTCGAATGGCTAAAAATAAAGTTTATTCCAGAGATATTTTTAATAAGGATTAAAAAAGATGAAGAAAAATAATATTTTAGTCACTGGAGGTGCCGGCTTTATAGGAAGTCATTTGTGCGAGAGACTTGCCCAAGATAACAAAAATAAAGTTTATTCAATTGATAATTATTTAATGGGTTCGGCCACTAATCATGTTCCAAAGGTGGAATATATTGAGGGCTGTGTGTCAAACATCAATAAATTGGTAAGTTTCAAGCCTGACATTATTTACCACTTGGGCGAATATTCAAGAGTTGAGCAAAGTTTTAAAGATATTTCTATTGTCTGGGAATCAAATATGATAGGGACATTTAATGTTTTAGAATTTGTGAGAAAATCTTGTTCTAAGATTGTTTATGCGGGGAGCAGTACAAAATTTGGGGATGGCGGCCTTGGAAGGTTTGCAAGTCCATATGCTTGGACAAAAGCTTCAAATACTGATTTGGTAATTAACTATGGAAAATGGTTTAACATTCCATATGCGATCACATATTTTTATAATGTATATGGTCCAAGAGAAATAAGAGATGGAGAATATGCAACTGTTGTTGCGAAATTTACTAAGTTAATGCAAGAACAAAAAACTTTAACTGTAGTATCACCAGGGACACAAGAAAGAAACTTTACACATGTTTATGACATCATTGATGGGCTAATTCTTATTGGTAAAAATGCAATTGGAGATGAATTTGGTATTGGAAATAGAGAGGTGTATTCGATCTTGGATCTGGCTAAGCTATTTGGTGGAAAAATAGAAATTATTCCTGAAAGAGAGGGCAATAGAATGACAGCCGATTTAATTACTCAGAAAACTGAAAATTTAGGTTGGAAATCGAAGTATGATCTTAAAAGCTATATATCTAAGTTAAAAGAAAAAAATTGGAACGTTGATGAAATTTAATGAAACTTCTTCATTAGATACTCCTATACTATTTTTATTTTTTAATAGACCTATAGAAACAAAAAAAGTTTTTAAGGCTTTGGCTAAATCAAAACCTAAAAGGCTTTATCTAGCATCTGATGGAGCAAGAGAGATCAATAATGAACTTGATATAGTAATCAAATTGAGAGAGTTTATTATTCAAAATATTAACTGGGAATGTGAAGTAAATACTTTATTTAGAGACAAAAACTTAGGATGTAAAGATGCTGTAAGTGAAGCAATTTCATGGTTTTTTAAAACTGAAAAAAAAGGAATTATTCTTGAAGACGATTGCTTGCCAACAGAAAGCTTTTTCTTTTTTTGTGAGGAACTTTTAAGAAAGTATGAGCATGATATGCGCATATGGCATATTTCAGGAGTAAATTTTCAAGACGACAAAACAAAAATTGTTGAAAGTTATTATTTTTCTAGACTACCTAATGTTTGGGGATGGGCAACGTGGTCAAATAGATGGGCTTTATATAACAAAGAGCTTAAAAATTTAAACGATGAATCGCTAAATAATATCCTCAAAGATGTTGTACAAAATAAATCACAATTATACTACTATAAAAATGTTTTAAATAAGGTCTCAAATAATGAAATTAATACATGGGATTATTCTTGGAATTTTAGCATTTGGTCAAATTTTGGTCTCTCAATATCCCCAAATAAAAATCTCATATCAAATATAGGCTTTGGGCCTGAAGCAACACACACAAAAGACACTGGCTTATTTGCAAACCTGCCAACTGAAGAAATAAGTTTTCCACTTTTACATCCTAAAGATATTAAACCAAATAAAGAAGCAGATGGTGTATTGCTATCAAAAACTGTTATAACTCCAAAAGATTTTATCTTAAGAAAAGATCTCAACTTTAAACATAAACTACTCATGGTGTATAAAAAAGTTAAAAGCCTTCTAAAATTTCAGTGAAAGAAAATGAAAATTGCCTTTGATAATCAAATTTTCGTTATTCAAACTTATGGAGGAGTTTCAAAATATTTCACTCATCTATTTAAGGAGCTAATTAAAGATGGCAAATTAAGTATTAAAGTTTTTGCTAATTTCCATAAAAATAATTATCTAAACGAAATACCAGATAGATATATCAAAGGTAAAAAGGTAGAAGGTTTATTCTCAAGAACGTTTTTTCTTGAAAGCATAAATTTATTTCAAAATTTTAGTAGTATCAAATATTGGAAACCAGAAATCATTCATAGAACTTGGTACAACAGTTCATTAAAATTAAAAGGTGTTAAAAGCATCACTACAGTTCATGATTTAATTCATGAAAAATTTCCAAATTATTTTCCTTTTTATGACTTAACTTCAAAACATAAAAGAAAAGCCATCTTACAGTCTGATCATATTATTGCAATATCTGAAAATACCAAAAGAGATATTATTGAAATTTATGGTGTGGAAAAAGAAAAAATTTCTGTAATTCACCATGGGGTTGATAAAGATTTTTTTAAAATAAAATCTGCTGAATTAGATTTAAACTTGAAGCCATATCTGCTTTATGTTGGCGCAAGAAATGGATATAAAAATTTTGTTAATTTTATTAAATCATATAGCATTTCAAAAAATCTAAAGTCCGACGTAAATGTAGTAACATTTGGAGGCGGAAAATTTTCAAAAGATGAAAAGATTCTTTTCAAAGATCTTAAAATACCGGAAAATAGAATTTTCAATCTTAGTGGAGATGATAAGCTTTTAAGAAATTTGTACCAAAACGCTCTAGCATTAGTATATCCGTCACTATACGAAGGTTTTGGTATGCCTCCTTTAGAAGCTATGGCTTCTGGGTGTCCAGTTATTGCTTCAGATAAAAGCTCTATTCCAGAAATTGTCAATGATGCAGCTTTATTATTTGATCCACTGGAAAGTGAAGAAATTCTCCATTCAATTGAAAAAGTAACTTATGACGACTCTTTTAAAAATGAATTAGCCAAACTTGGTTTTGAAAATATAGAACGTTTTTCATGGAAACATTGTGCAAATAAAACAAAAGATATCTATCAAAAATTTACAACTGGTAAAATGTAATTCAATTAATGCTAAGCAATTTTTTAAAATATTTATCTTTAAGAGAACTAACTATAATATTTTTTGGTTTCCTTTTAACATTTTTAACTTTTATCCATCCTTCAATTCCACTCTATGCGTCATGTATTTTTTTTGGTTTTTTTGGTGTAAAAAATTCATTTTTTGAAGAATTTTTAGCCTTTATTTTTTTTGTCATATCAATTTGCTTAACGCTTGATGCAGGACCAGATTTTGAAGCGTATTATGCAAACTATGTTTTCTTATCTAGTGGCACATTTTATCAATCTCTTGAGTTTTTTGAGAAAGTTGAAGTTATTCTTCCAATATTGCTCAAAATAATTTCTTCAATAAACCCAAACCTTTTAATTGAAGAATTACTTTTTTTATTAGGAGTGATAATCTCATCATTTTTCGCTTATTCAACAATTAAACTTTCAAAATTATTTAAATATGAGACGGGATTTTTTCTTTCAAATACTTTTTTACTTTTTTCACCAATATTGATTTCGCAAACAACTAGACAAGGATTATCTTTGGGAATAATAGCAATGCTTTTAGTTACTACTTCTATCTGGAGAAGGTTTGGACTTGCAATATTATCCTTCTTAACTCATATGTCTTCATTTTTACCAATAGTTTTGCTGGTTTTCTTTAGAAAAAGTTGGATCAAGATAATTTTTCTTATTTTTATTGCGTTTTATGCATCAATCTACTTTTCTGATATCTTAAATTTAATAAGTATTTTTTCATATAAGGCGGGCTTTTATTTAACAGATGAAATAAGTCAAAGCAATCTTGATGAAAACACGCTTATCTTTTCATTATTTATTTTTCTTCTCTTATGCTCCTTTTTGGTTTTGTCAAAAGTATTTGGTATTAGACATGACGGAAAACTTGGGCCTTTTACACTACAAATATGGGTTTTCTGTATGGCTGCAGGATTTTTTTTGCTTCCTTTTGATTTATTAACCTTGCGCTTATTTAGCTTTATGTTTCTTGCTTTTATGGGCTGGGCTGTGTCAATAATATTTTTATCTTATGGACTAAAACCAATAAGATTTTTATGGATACTAACTTTATCATCTATCATAATTTATATTAGGGAATTCTAGTTGAAATGTTTTTAGCCTTGAGAATTAATAGGATTTTAAACTTTTCTCAATATTATAATTCTCATGAAAATGTTAGAAGAATAGTTTTAAATATACCTAAAGAGATCATCATTGATTACAAATACAAAAAATCTACAAATAGAAATATTTAAAATAAGAAATTTACCTTATGATTAATAGAAAACCAATATCAGTTATTATTCCCACATACAACGATCTTTCTGCATTTATTTACACATATCAAAGTATTTATAATCAATTAATGGTAGACGATGAGCTTATTATTATTGATAGTTCAGATGATATTTCTAAAATAACAAACTATATCAATAAAGAAAAACCAAAATTTAAGATTTCAAATTTTTGGATAAATCCTAGTGGAATTTATCCAGCTATGAATTATGGTATAAAAAAATGTAGTAATTTATTAATACAGATATTAAATAGTGGTGATATATACCTTCCACAAACTAGAGAAAGAATTTTGAGAGAGCTAAATCGAAATCCAGAAGCAAAAATTTATGTTTTTGAACAATTAGCAGGACATAAAGGGCTGCAAAATATGAAATTTTCACCGACAGAAGATAGCCTTTGGCCTCACCAATCTGTTCTTGTGCATTTTGATGTTTATAAAATGCTTGGAGGCTATAATGAAAAGTTTAAATTAATTTCAGATCAAGTTTTTTTTGCAAATGCTAGAAAACTAAAAAGGCATGTGATTATCAATGAGCCAATTACTTCTTACGATCTCGAAGGAGTATCGTCAAAATTAAGTTTTGTTAATATTAGGGAGACATACATTTTGTGGAGAATTATGGGAAAGAGTAGATCATATTCTGCAAATAAGTCGTTTTTTTTAATCGTAAAAGTTTTTGTAAAGAAAATTATAGGTAGTCAGAATCTAACAAAGTTAAGAATTATGTTATTTAAATATTACTCTAAGGATTAAATGAAAATTGTAAAAATGAAATTAAAAAAAGTTTTATTATTTGGGGGTATTGGAAATCAATTATTTCAATTAAGTAGGGCATATCAACATAAATTAGACGGTAAAAATGTAACTTTAATAAATATAACAAGAGGTAAATCCATAATATATAAATTTTTAAATCTTACTCAGCATAACGACTGGATTGAAATGAATAAGATTTCTAAAATAATTAAAATTGAATGTAAAGAACCAAGTTTTTCAGATATTTTTTTTATAATTTATGTTTTCTTTCAAAAAAGATTTCTTAAGAAAAATAATTTTAATACATACTATAATTTAAATAATAATTTCCCAATTGATATTGGATATTTCCAATCAAGAAAACATGTTTCATTTGAGGCGATCAATAAAGTCTCTGAAGTTTTATTAGATTATTTATCAATCAAAAATAAAAATCCATCTTGTGATTATTCAATACATATTAGAGGCAATGAATTTGATTCGGCAAAAAGAGAGCACATTCAATTCACAACGACAGAAGATGTTGAAAATGCATTAAAATTTGCAGACAAAAATCATTTTGAGATAAGGATCGTAACTAATTCAAAAAACGATGCAATGACCCTTTTCCCCTCAGTATCAAATAAAAACTATAGTAATAAACAAAATGAATTAGAGGATTTTAAATTTCTTTGCTTGTCAAAGAATTTATTTCTCTCCAATTCAACCTTTTCATTTTGGGCGTTAGTATGTGCAAAAAATTTATACTTGAATAACTACTTATTGCCAACAATTTTTTGGTATGGAGATTTTTTAGATTAATTAATTAAAGAATGTTTTTAAATAAACAATATGGTTAAATAAATATGTAAATATGTTTTAAGTCTAGATATATGAAAAATAATGAAATAAAAGAGAGAGTTGAAAGAGAAAGAGTATGGCATGACGAAAGATTCCATCATGATACAAGGGATGAATCTACTGGAACTTTCTATTTTGCGCTTGAGGATTGGTATAAAGATTACTTAGATATTGTTTTTGAATTAAATGCTAATAAAAATATTTTAGAACTAGGTGCAGGGTTAGAAACTATTGCCTTGAAAAGAGATATTAATTTTTCGTTAACCTCTGTCGATATTTCCACAAAAGCTATTAATTACCTATCAACTAAGATACTCAGTTCAAATATTAAGTTTGAAATCCAAGATGTTCATGATATGTCATATCAAAATGATACATTCGATTTAATCCTAGCTCGAGGAGTGCTTCATCATTTAGAGATAAATACAGGAATTGCTGAAATATCGAGGGTTCTAAAAAATGATGGAAAAATCTTATTTGGGGAACCATTATCAGGAAATCCATTAATTAGACTTTACAGGTACTTTACTCCCCAACTTAGAACTCCTGATGAAAGACCGTTAAGTGTTAAAGATATTAAGTTTATAAAAAACTCTTTTGATAAAGTTACAATCGATTATTATGGTTTTTTCACATTAATATTTGCTATTCTTCTCAAAAGACATTCTCCTTTTGCAAGACGTCTTGATAAGTTATTTTTAAATAAACTTAGATTAGGAAGGTTTCTTGCATGGTCTTGTATAATTAAAAATTAATTTAAGAGGATTGAATTGAAAGCACTCGTTACAGGTTCATCTGGATTTATTGGAAGCCATATTGTAGATGAGCTCTTAAAAAGGAATTATGAAGTAATTGGGCTAGATAATTTATCTACGGGTATCCGAAGATTCTTAGATGATGCAAGAAAAAATGAAAAATTTTATGAAGTTGAATCAGATATTCTTAAATTTGAAGATCTGTGTAATTGTATGCAAGGAGTTGATATTGTTTACCATATGGCAGCAAATGCTGATATCAGGGGAGGAACTGAAGATACAAAAATTGATTTAGAACAAAATACAATTGGTACATATAATGTTTTAGAAGCAATGAGATTGAGCAAGTCATCAAGTAGAATTTGTTTTGCATCATCGGCTGCTGCATTAGGTGAACCTGAATCTTTTCCAACACCTGAAGACTTACCAAATCCTATTCAAACATCGCTTTATGGGGCATCAAAGTTGGCATGCGAAGGCCTTGTATCTGCATATTGCAATGCTTTTGATATGGAGGGATATTGTTTTAGGTTTGTATCTTTATTGGGTCCAAGGTATCCACATGGTCACGTTTTTGATTTTGTTAAAAAACTTAAAAATGACTCATCAAAATTAGAAATTCTAGGTGATGGTACTGCACAAAAAAGTTATTTACATATAAATGATTGTATTTCGGCCTTAATGTTAATTTGTGAAGATCTCAGGCCTGCAAAAGATCTTGATAATTCTTTTGAGATTTTTAATCTTGGAATGGAAGAATACATTGAGGTATCTGAGAGCGCACAATTAATAGTAAATGAATTAGGGCTGAAGCCAGAATTTTATTTTGGTCACGGCAAAAGAGGGTGGGTGGGTGACAATCCCTTTGTACTTTTAGATATTTCTAAAATAAAAAAACTTGGCTGGAAACCAAGGAATACTATCAAAGAATCAATAAAAGAAACAACTAACTGGCTTATACAAAATGAGTGGATTTTTGATGAGAGAGTTTAGTGAAAAAAATCCTCTTATTTCTGTAATAGTACCTTCATACTTTTCTGAAAAACATATTAGTGAGTGCATTGAATCTGTACAAAAACAAACCTATAAGAATTTTGAATTAATAATCATTGACGGTATTTCTAAAGACAAAACTTTAAGCATTATAAGAAAATATAAAGAGAAAGACTCAAGGATTAAGATTATTAATAATCAAAAAGATGACGGTCCTGCGCAAGCAAGAAGTGAAGGAATCAAAGCGTCAAGTGGTGAATTTATTGCTTTTTTAGACTCAGATGATTTATGGAAGGAAAATAAACTTGAGATGCAATTAAATTTTATGCTCAAAAATAACTACAAATTCTCGTTTACAAGATATAGAAAATTGTATCCAGGAGGTTACTTGAGCAGAGCATCAATTGGAGGGCATAATTCAAATACTTTTAATCAATATTTAAGGAGAAGAGGAATAGCAAATAGTACAGCCATGATCAAAAGGGAGTGTTTTGATAATGAGGTTCTCAATACTGTAGGCAAAAGTCATGGAGAAGATACATTGTGGTGGTTGTTAATTCTAAGAAAGGGCAATATTGCATATGCTCTTCAAAAAGATTTATGTATTTATAGGATTGTGCAAGGATCTCTGTCATCAAAGATAATGAATAATCAATTTACTGTTTGGCACTCATACAGGAATGAACTAGGCCTCAATATATTTATTGCTTCATTTAGTTATTTCTTTTATGTCTTGGACGTCACAAAAAGAAGAATTATTTTTTTTCTTAAAGAGTTAATTTTAAAATGAAAAATTATGATGTTGTAATCTTAGCTGGAGGCTTTGGCACAAGAATGTCAAAAGATTTTTCAGATATACCAAAGCCGATGATTCCTGTGGAAGGCAAACCGATATTAGAACATCTAATAATTGAATGTAAAAAATATAATCGTCTTAACATACTTATAGTTTTACATCATATGTCAGACAAAATAAAAGATTATTTTGGAGATGGGAGTAGTTATGGAGTAAACATTAAATATTTTGTTGAAGAAATACCAATGGGAACTGGAGGAGCATTGCTTGCTGTTAAAGATCTTCTTAAAGATACTTTTTTAGTCTTATATGCCGATGTTTATTCTGACTTGAACATAGACAATCTTTTTAGTTTCCATTTTAATAACGAATCAGAAATATCTATAGTAGTTCACCCAAATGATCATCCTCATGATAGTGATATTGTTGAAATTAAAGATAATAAGGTTTTACTATTTAGCCCTCATCCTCATAAAAATAATATCAAGAAAAATCTAGTAAATGCTGCAATGTACATAATCAATAAATCTTCTTTTTTGCATCTTTCAGATTTTGGAAATACAAAATTTGATATAGCACAAGATATGTTTCCCGATTTATTAAAAAAAGGAGTAAATATTTTGGCTTATAAGACTTCCGAATATATTAAAGATATGGGCACACCAGAAAGATTAGTAAACGTTAATCAAGATATAAAAAATGGTGTTGTGTATTCAAGAAATACATCTAATAAAAGAAAAGCAATTTTTCTTGATAGAGACGGAACCATAAATATTGAAAACGGCTATATTAATGATTTAGATGGTTTTGAGTTGACAAAATATTCTGGGAATGCAATTAAAATGATTAATAAATCTAAATTTTTGGCAATATGTGTGACCAATCAACCCGTAATTGCAAGAGGAGAATGTTCACCTGAACAACTTGAAAGGATTCACAATAAAATGGAATCAGATTTAGGGTTACTAGGTTCGTATCTTGATCATATTTACTATTGCCCGCATCATCCTGATAGTGGTTTTAAAGGAGAAGTCAAGGAGCTAAAAATTAATTGCAATTGCAGAAAACCAAAGCCAGGTATGTTAATAAATGCACAAGAGGAGTTTAATCTAAATATAGAGGATTGTTGGTTAATTGGCGACAGTGAGTTTGATATTGGCGCTGCGCAGAACGCCGGATGCAAAAGTATCCTAATAGGAGACAAATATGACAAAAGTAAAATTAAATATGAACCAACTGTAATAAAAAAGAATATTTATGACGCAGTCAAATATATTCTTTCAACAGATTAATTTTTAGTTAAAATATCACTCAAATTCAATTAAATTTAAGACAATGATAATAAGTAAAACCCCCTTTCGAATGAGTTATGTTGGCGGTGGCACAGATATAAAGGCATTTTATGAAAACGAACCTGGTGCTGTGATTTCAACTTCAATAAGTAAATATATGTATGTCTCTATACATGAAAAATTTGATGAAGGTATAAGAATTGCTTACTCAAATGTTGAAGAGGTAAGCAGTGTTGAAGCAATAAAACATCCACTTGTTAGAGAGTGCTTAAAATTAACAGGTATAGCAGGAGGTCTAGAAATAACATCTACTGCTGATATTCCAGGTAAGGGAACAGGTCTAGGCTCATCAAGTAGTTATACTGTTGGATTATTGAATGCTTTATATGAATTTAGAAAATATAAGATCGACCGCTACAAAATTGCCTCTGATGCATGTGATATTGAAATTAATAAATGTAGTGAACCCATAGGGAAACAAGATCAATTTGCTGCTGCTTTTGGTGGTCTAAAAATGTACGAATTTATGCCAGATGAATCTGTAAAAATAAGTGATATAAATTGTTCAGATTCTTTTAAAAATACATTAAATGAATCTAATATTTCATTTTATTTAGGGTCAACAAGATCAGCATCAAAAATTCTTGAATATCAGACTAAGATTTCATCTAACAGAGATAAAAAGTTAATCTTAAGAAGAATGGCTAATATAGCAAGAGAGTTTAAAGCTGCAATTGAAGAGTCTAATTTTGATATAGTTGTTGAACTTATGAATGAAAACTGGGCTCTTAAAAAGTCTATGACTTCCAAAATATCAAATAGTTTTATTGATGATGTTTATGAAACAGGTATTAGTGCCGGGGCAAATGCTGGAAAATTGCTTGGAGCTGGTGCTGGAGGGTTTGTTACATTTATTGCTCCAAAAAAGTCACATAATCATATAAGAAATGCTTTAATCAAATTAAAAGAAGTTGACTTAAAAATGGAAAATGATGGAACAAAGATAATATACAATAGTAATGATATTAAAGCTCATTCTAATTGACAGAATAGATACTTTTACCGATTATCATATCAACAATCGTAGTAATCCATATCATATGAATACCTTCTACAATATTGTAAGCATCACTATTTACCCAAAAATTTATATCGCCTAGCTCTTTAAGAGAATTTTTTTCATTTTTTCCAGTAAATGTTATAACTTTATTCTTAATTCCTCTTGAATATTTAGCAGCTTCAACAATGTTTGGCGATTCTCCACTCACACTTATTAGGATAAGAAGATCACCTTTGCTCATATGTGATTCCAATAGCTTAGCCAGCCATTTATCATAACCATAATCATTTGAATATGCTGTAATTAATGCTGGATCGTGATATGCAATTGATTTAATTTTTGCTTGCTTTGTTAGATCAAGAGCAGCATGCGCAGCAATTGCTGCGCTTGCACCATTTCCACCAAGTATTACTTTGTTACCTTGTTTGCTTGTCTCACAGATGATTTTATGTAACGAAGTTAAATTTTCAAATAACCAAGTTGGTTTTATATTTGAGGCATATTCGCTATAGTATTCCTGTAAAAATGTATCCATATAAATATATTAGGTATGTTTTTTAATAGTTTACTTTAATTAGTTTAATTTAAGTAAAATAACAACTATAAATTATCATATATAAAAAAATGCAAAAAATATGTGTCTTAGGTGGAAATGGTTTTGTAGGAACTAATCTTATTAAAAGATTAAACACTAACCATGAAAATTATAAAACGTATTGTGGAGACATAAACGAAGAAGATTGTAAAAATTTCTTACATGTTGATGTAACCAATCCAGCAAGTTTTAGTTGTATCGCAGATAAAGAGATAGATGTAATTATTAATCTTGCGGCTGTTCATAGAGATGATATTAAACCAATTAGTAAGTATGATGAAGTTAACGTCCAAGGTGCTGAAAATATATGTAATGCTGCAAGGAAGCATAATATTAATAAAATTATATTTACTAGCTCTGTAGCTATTTATGGTTTTGCGCCGCCAAACACTGATGAAAATGGAGAACCAAACTATTTTAATCATTATGGCAGGACAAAGTATTTAGCTGAAAAAGTATATGAAAAATGGCAAGCTGAAGACAAAGAAAATAGATCACTTATCATAATTAGACCAACTGTAATTTTTGGTGAAGGAAATAGAGGAAATGTCTACAATTTGCTCAAACAAATATTTTCTAAGAAATTTGTTATGTTTGGAAATGGTAAAAATAAAAAGTCTATGGCATATGTCCATAACGTAACAGCTTTTATAGAATATTGCATAGAATCAAAACAGAAGCTGCAGACATATAATTACATTGACAAACCAGATTTTGATATGAATAGTTTGATAGCAAAAACAAGAGAAACTCTCTTTAACAAGAACAATGTTGGTATAAGACTTCCTTCTTTTTTTGGTATATTAATAGGCTACATTGCTGATGTTTTTGCAAAATTATCAGGTACAAAATTACCAGTCAGCAGCATAAGAGTGAAAAAATTTTTAGGTACAACACAATTTGACTCATCAATCAAAAATACTGGATTTATAGCACCAATAAATATTGAAGATGCTTTGAAAAGAACACTTCGTTACGAGTTCATCGAAGATAATTCTGATAAGCAGATCTTTGAAACAGAGTAAATAAAATTCATATGATAGATTTTAGAGATGTAGACCAAGCAAAACCTTACAAATTATTTAAAGAATTATATAAAATAGCAGTCCTAGAGAATCAGAAGAATGTAGAGGCAATTTCTATATCTACATTTAACTCTGAAAAAAGTGAAGTAGATTCAAGATTTGTAAATATTAAACTTCTAAAAGGCGCAGAATTTATTTTTTTTTCGAACTATAAATCTCCAAAATCTGAAGCATTCAAACTGCATCCACAGATTACTGCATTATTTTATTGGTCGGCAATAGATGTTCAAATTAGAATAAAAGCTAAAATAAAGAAAACTCCAGCGTCTTTTAATGATGAATATTTTAAAAAAAGATCAAAACATAAAAATGCTTTAGCCATAAGTTCAAATCAATCTCAATTTGTTCAAAGTTATGAGGATGTAGTTAATAAGTATAATGAAGTTTTAGAAACAGAAAACTTACTAAAATGTCCGAATTTTTGGGGAGGGTTTGCTTTTACCCCATACTATTTTGAGTTTTGGAAAGGGCATGAATCAAGAATAAATAAACGTGATGTTTACCAACTTAATGGCACTAATTGGGATCATAAGATAATTCAACCCTAATCAAATGGTAAAAAGATTTGCTTAAAATTAATCAATTAGTTTAAAATCATATTTCAAATTATGAATTATGTTAAAAATTGCCTAAAATCTCATTTTGTTAAGTAAATAATGTACATCTTTTACGATAGGTCAGTCTCATAGCTTCATTGAAAAAAAATATTACGCCAATTAATGAAAAAATCAGAGCCGCTGAGGTTATGCTAATTGATCAAAATGGCAACAAGCATGGCTTAGTCTCAATTGATGCGGCATTAAATTCTGCGCAAGCTGCATCTTTAGATCTGGTTCAAGTCTCATCACCTGATTCTAATCCAATTGTATGTAAATTATTAGATTATGGAAAACACGTATTTGAAAAAAAGAAAAGAAATTTTTCTTCAAAAGCTAAAGTCAAAAGGACTACTGTAAAAGAAATAAAATTTAGACCTTCTACAGATGTAGGTGATTACAATATCAAATTAAAAAAAATTAAAAGCTTTATTCTTGACGGAGATAAGACTAAAATAAGCGTCCGGTTTAGGGGAAGAGAGATACTTAATAGTGATATGGGACTTAATTTACTAAATAAAGTAAGTTTAGAGCTTAAAGAAATTGCTCAAGTCGATCAAGAACCATCTCTTGAAGGTAGACAGTTACTAATGGTTCTTTCGCCTTTAAAGAGAAATAATTAAAGAATATTATGAGTTATAAGTTAAAAACACATTCAGGAGCTGCAAAACGTTTTAAAAAGACAGGTAGCTCTGTTAAGAGTAAAAGTGCAAACAGAAATCATATTCTTACAAAGCAGTCTACAAAAAGAAAAAGACATAACAGAGGCCTTAACAAGTTAACTGGAACAACACTTAAAATGGCATCAAAATTAATTAATAGGTAAATATTATGCCAAGAGTAACAAAATCTGTAACTGCAAAAGCGAAACACAAGAAAGTTTTAAATGCTACCAAAGGTCACTATGGTGCGAGAAGTAGGTTGTATAAAACTGCAAAACAGTCAAATATAAAATCGCTTCAGTATGCATTCAGGGATAGAAAAAATAAAAAGAGGTCTTTCAGATCACTTTGGATTTCAAGAATTAATGCAGGGTCGAGAGATATGGGCATTCCCTATTCAAAATTAATTAATGCACTTTCCCAAAAAAACATAATATTAGATAGGAAAATTCTATCAGATATTGCTGTTTCTGATAATTCAACTTTTAAAAAGGTTGTAGAAACAGCAATAAGCTAAACACTGGTCTAATGCCAGAATCAAAAGACATAAGCGCCCCAAATTTATTAAAAGAGTTTGGTGCAGATCATCCAATAAGTCATATGAAGGATTCTATTATGAATCTTTTAACATCTTTTGGTTTTGAAATATTAAATGGTCCTGAGATCGAGTCAGAAGAGTTTAATTTTGATATGTTGAATATTAAAGAATCTCATCCAGCAAGACAAATGCATGATACTTTTTATGTAAATCAAAAATCTCATGTTCTTAGAACACATACATCACCTGTTCAGATAAGAGGTATGCTAGAAACAAAACCACCCTTAGCATTTATTTCTGGAGGGAAGGTTTACAGAAAAGATGATGACTCAACTCACTTACCAATGTTTCACCAAATAGAAGGAATTTATGTAGACAAGAATGTTAGTCTTGCAAACTTAAAAGATTTGATATTCAAGATAATAAAATCGCTTTTTGGCGAAGACATCAAAATAAGGTTTCGGCCATCATACTTCCCATTTACAGAGCCATCTGCTGAAGTAGATATTCTATCAAACAATGGGAAATGGCTAGAGATTCTTGGCTGTGGAATAGTAAATCCAGTTGTTCTTGAAAATTGCAATATTGATTCAAAAAAATATAGTGGCTTTGCATTTGGTCTTGGTATTGAAAGAATAGCAATGCTTAAATATGAAGTTAGTGACATCAGAGAATTTTATAAATCAAATTTAGATTTTTTAAAACAGTTCAAATGAAAATAGCTTATAAACATTTAATAGAACGTATTCATTCAAAACCCTCCATTGAAGATATTTCTGACAAATTATTTCAACTAGGACATGAGCATGAAATTAATGATGAAATATTTGACATGGAATTTACTCCAAATAGAGGAGATTGTTTATCTGTAAATGGGATCCTTAGAGACTTAGCTGTATTTTATGACGTATGTTTATATGACGAAAGATATGAAGAAAAAATTGAAAGTTTTGATTTAGATTTTATAAACAAAGCATGTAAAGATTGTCCTACTATATCTTTCTTGAAAATTGATTTAGAAAACTATGAAATTCAACCATATAAGGATGAACTTAAAGATTACTTTAATGATTTGGATGCTAATAAGAATAATTTTTTTACAGATGTCTCTAATTATGTTTCATATGAAACAGGTCAACCAACTCATTGCTATGATGCTAGCAAGGTTGAGGGTAATTTATCATTGAATTATGTTAACGGGAGCTACAATTTTGAAACTCTTTTAGGCAAAAAATTAGATCTTAAAGGTAAAAATTTAGTTTTTTCTTGCAAAGATCAAATTATTAATTTAGCTGGTGTTATTGGAGGAAAAAATACGTCTTGCTCTGTTGATACTTCTTCAGTGATTGTTGAGTGTGCATATTTTAAACCTGATGCAATTATTGGAAAATCACTAAAATATGATTTAAGTTCAGAAGCAGCTCACAAATTTGAAAGAAATACGGATCGTAATTGTCATGAACTAGTTTTAAGGAGATTTTTAAAAATTGTCCTTAAACATTCAAAAGTAAAAAATATTGAGATGGTCTCATACAATTATACAGAATTTAATAAAAATATTATCCCTATAAATATAGATCTGATTAACAAGATAATAGGTATAAAAATCTCTAAGGAAGAATATACAAATTATCTTTCAAAACTTGGATTCATTTTGACTAATCTTGGAGTAGAAGTTCCTTCATACAGAAATGATATCAGAACGCAAAATGATATTGCTGAAGAAATAGCCAGGATAATAGGCTATGACAATATTCCTTTAACTGAATTAAAGATTACAAATTACGAACAAAAATATGGCTCAAATAATGAGTACAAAATAAAAAGACTTTTGATTGATAATGGTTTCAATGAAGTAATCAATAATCCTTTTGTAAAAGATAGTTGTAAGACTGCTATTAAGATTGATAATCCATTAGATTCAAACAAATCTTTTCTAAGAACAAATCTAAAAAACTCTTTAATTGAAAATCTTTTATTTAATGAAAGAAGACAAAAAGACTCCATTAAACTCTTTGAGTTATCTGATATTTATACGTATGAAAAAAGCATAAATAAAAAACGGGTTTTGGGAATTATTGTGAGTGGAAGAATTGGAAAAAATTACATAGATTTTTCAAAAAAATTAAATGAGAAGTATCTTTTATCAATATTAAAAAAATATGTTCCAGAAGATAAAATTGTTTTAGATAATGTATCGCGAAATTCTATTAACTCAAAACTGAAAACCGAGATAGTTTTCTTGCAGATCGAGCTAGATGATTTTAATTTAGATATTCAAAAATACAAAGAGCTGTCCACACCGCCTAAAATTTTTAAAAAATATATTCCAGTATCTGATTTTCCTTCATCATCTAGAGATTTATCTTTTTCAATAGAAGAAAATTCTCAATTAAAAACCTTAGAAAATTTAATTCTTAATTATAAAAATGATTTATTAAAAGATTGTTATGTTTTTGATTATTATAAAAATAACAAGACTCAGATAAATAAAGTAGGTTATAGATTTATATTCCAATCACAAATCAAAACAATAACAGATGAAGAAGTAGATACATTGATTGATGATATAATATCAAAATGTTTAAAGATAAAATCCGTTAAGTTGCCCGGCTACAAAAATTGAGTACTAAATCATCTATATCTAGAAATATCTCAAATGAGCTTGGTATAACATTGAAAGATAGCAAGCTTTTATTGGATAAATTCTTATTAATACTAAAAAAAGAATCAAAATTAAAAAAAGTTAAATTAAGTGCGTTTGGAACCTTTTCTAAGCATATTACTCCAAAAAGAATAGGTAGAAACCCAAAAACACTAGAATCGTATATAATAAATCCCACAAAAAAGCTTATTTTTAAACCATCGGTTAAAACAAAAGAGATACTAAATTGATTAAGACTAATATTGTAAGATTTTTTATTCTTGTTTTGCTTTCTTTGCCTATATTAGCTCAAGAACTAGATGATGAGTTTTTAGAAAGTTTACCAGAAGATATCAGAAATGATGTTCTCGAGAGGATGGAATTAAAAAAGAATTCAGAACAACCAGTTTATAGAAGGGCATCAACCTCTATAGATAAAGAAGATAAAGAGAGCCTTGATAGATTTTTGGATGGCACCAAGTTATTTGGTTCTGATTTTTTTGATACTGTTCAAACATCATTTATGCCAGTTAACGAGCCAAATCTTGACTCATCCTATATACTAGATTTCGGAGATGTTTTAGAAATACAGTTTTTAGGTCAGGAAGACTCTATAAATTCTTATTCTATTTTAAGAGATGGTTCAATAAACTTACCTGATATAGGAAAAGTTAATCTTTCTGGTCTGTCACTAGATGACGCAAGTTCACTCATTAAAGCAAAGGTTAGTAGTGCTCTTATTGGTACCGAGGTTTACATATCCTTAAAAAATGTAAGAGACATAAGTATATTGATCGCTGGAAATGCATTTAATCCTGGCATTTATACGCTTAATGGTAATGCAAACATATTGCATGCCTTGAGCATGGCAGGTGGTTTAAATGAAATTGGTAGCTACAGAAAAATTGACCATATAAGAAATGGTACTGTATTGCAAAGCCTAGATTTATATGACGTTCTTATAAAAGGTGTTTATAACCTTCCATTAGGGTTGAGATCAGGTGATAGCATTGTTGTCAACTCGATTGGCACCATTATCTCACTTGAATCTGGTTTCACAAGAAAAGCTGTATTCGAATTAAAAAAAGATGAATCTTTTGAGGATATATTATTATATGGTGCTGGATTTAGTAAAAACAGTGACTTAAATAATATTGTTGTAAAAAGAATTGAAGAAGGTGTAAGTAAAGTACTTGAAGTAACATTAGATGAATTAGAAAACTTTAAATTTAATGATAGTGATTCAGTTTTTATTAGAGAATATAAGATTAATAAAGTAAATTTGATTGGAGCAGTTCGTAATCCTGGAACATACAAGTTTTCGGAAGGAACCACATTAAGTGAAGCAATTAAAACTGCTGGTGGTTACACAGATTCGGCTTATCCTTTTGGTGGATATCTAGAAAATAAAGAAGCATTGCTTATCAATAATCAATCGAAAGAAAAGCTTTATAACACTTTTATTGATAATTTAATTTTAAATACCTCTGCAAGCTCAAATAGTGTTGATCTTGGATTACTTATAGATCAAATAAAAAATTCAGAAAGTACTGGCAGAGTTATTGCAGAATTTGACCTTGATTTAATAGATAACGACAGTTCATTAGATACATTAATTTCTGATGGAGATAGAATAATTATTCCTAATATCACTCAGCAAGTTTTTATACAAGGAAAAATAAGCAATCCAGGTGCAATTAGATATTCATCTGGTAAGGACATTAATTATTATATTAACAAAGCTGGTGGAGCCTTAGAATCTTCTGACCTAGATAATATTTTTGTTGTATACCCTAATGGTGAGACGATTAATTTGAAAAATAAATCAAGACTTTCATTTATTGTTGCTGAAAACGAAAGAAATTTGTTATATCCTGGCTCGATTATTTATGTACCTCAATCAGCAGATTTTACTTCGTCTATTCAAGTGGCTTCTATCTGGGCTCCAATAATTAGTAGCGTTGCTCTTAGCCTTACATCACTTTCAGTCTTGAATAATTCTAATTAGACTAAAATATGAGATTTTTTTTTTACTAATTTTTGCTTTTACAGTTTCTGCTGACTACAAAAATTACCTTTTCTTAAATCCTACCCCTAGCTATTCTCCAACTTTTAATTCATTTGGCCAGATTGGATTAATACAAACTCCATCTGCTCTTTCAAAACCTGAGGGCTCAGTATCACTAATTTTAAATAGAAATGATATATGGAAATATGGAACATTATCTGTCTCACCTTTTGATTGGTTAGAGGCTGGCTATTTTTACTATAGACCATCTGATTTAGAATGGGGAAATAAAAGGGGACTATACTTAGACAAGGGTTTTAATGTCAAATTCATATATAAATCCAAAAAAGCGAAAATTCCAAATATAGCAATAGGTTTGGATGATTTTTCAGGTACTGGACTTTTTACAAAAGAATATATTGTGATATCAAAAGGTTTAAATAATTTAATTCTTTCTTTAGGGCTTGGGTGGGGAAAATTTGCTGGAAAAGATTCTTTTGAAAACCCTCTTTCATTTATTTCAGAGGGACTTATTAATAGACCATCAAGTTCAGATAATTATAATTCGGGAGGATCACCATCTTATGATTTGTGGTTCAGGGGGGATGCTTCAATTTTTGGTGGAATTGAATATTTAATTCCAAAATCAAGAGGACTCAAATTAAAATTAGAATTAGATCCATTTAATTATCTAGACATTTCTGCAGGCAATTCTTTTGGTTTCATTTCAGATATTAGAAAAAAAGAAAGTGATATTAATTTTGGTTTAAGCTTTCCATGGAATAATCATCTTACTTTTGATGTTTCTTATATTAAAGGAAATACTCTTAATTTTAGTTTTACTTACGGACTAACATTTAATAATAATCTAAGCACCAAACCTAAATTTTCTCCAGAATTAACTAATTCAGATAAAACCGGAAACAAAAAATTAGATTTTTATGAAGATCTTCTAAAAAATCTAAATAAAAATAAACTTTTATTACAGACATCTAATCTTGATGAAGGCAATTTGGATATATCTATTTCAACCTCTGAACATAGAAATGCAATAAGATCATCATCTTATGCATCCTTCATCGCCAATGAAGTTGCCAAAGAGCATGAGGTAAAACTTAAAACTATAAATATTAGCCACGTTAATGCTGGAATTGAAACTAACAAAATTTCTTATCTTGCTAAATATTTTGACAATAAAGATACTCCAATTGAACTAACAATTAGAAATACTAAACTTGATTCTGGGGATCCTGGCGGATATTTGAAAGATGATTTTAAACCTAAAGTTAAATTTCCAGTAGTTTTTTCATCTTTAAGTCCTTCGGTTCGCTCATACGTTGGAAGTCCAGAAAAATTCTATTTTGGTGGTATTGATTTAAATTATAATAGCGAGATTCAATTCAATAGAAATCTTATATTATCGTCAGAGTTGATCTATCCAATATTTAATAATTTTTCAGATGTTTTATATAAGCCAGATTCTTTGATGCAACATGTGAGAACCGATGTTGTTAAGTATCTTAAAGAAGATAATATTCATATTAATAGGATGCAGCTTGATTATATTTGGTCCCCATATAAAGAAATTTATTCTAAGATAACTGCTGGTATTTTTGAACAGATGTATGGTGGGTTGGGGGGAGAACTATTATATAAGCCTTTTAATAGAAACTATAATATTGGCATTGAAATGTTTTATGTTAGACAAAGGGCATTTGATAAAAGACTTGATTTTCAAGAGTATAAAACCACTACAGGACATATTAATTTTGGTTATCGATTTGCTAAGGGTGTTGATTTAAGTTTGAGCTATGGTAGATATTTGGCTAAAGATGATGGGTTTACTTTGGATCTGTCAAGAACGATTAAATCTGGTTTCAAATCTGGTATTTATTTTACAAGAACAGATGTACCAGCTGAAATTTTTGGTGAGGGAAGCTTTGATAAAGGATTTTACTTTCAATTTCCTTTAGATTTGTTTTCAAATAGTTATAGTGGAGAATATTCAACTTTCAAAATATCTCCACTAACAAGAGATGGAGGAGCAAAATTAGTTCATGACAAAGATTTAAAGGGACTTATATATAACTCAACCAATTATGAACTATTTAGACAGTGGAGTGGATTTCTCGATTGACTAAGATAATTAAAATTTAACTTTAAAAAAAAAGCGGGTAAATAACCCGCTTTTTAAATCATGAATAAATTACTAGGTACCAGTACTTGTACTTGTTCCGGTGCTTGTGCTTGTGCTAGTACTTGTGCTAGTGCTAGTGCTAGTGCTTGTGCTAGTGCTTGTGCTAGTGCTAGTGCTTGTATCTGTTGAAGTACTTGTGCCAGTTGACGTGCTTGTGTCAGTAGAAGTACTTGTTGCAGTGCTTGGTGCAGGTGTCGGAGCCGGTGTTGGCGCAGGTGTCGGAGCCGGTGTTGGCGCAGGAGCAGGAGTGATTACATTGTCATCACCCTCGCTTAGTATAGCAGCGGCAGCTGCAACAGCAGCAGCAATAGCACCAGGGCTAAGTGAAACTGAACCTGGTTTTGAATCGAGATCCTCCACATCATCTGTCTCTTCCTCCATCGGATCAACATCTTCTAAAACTACATCATCGACTTCATGATCATCTGCTTGGATATTGTTTGGTAGAAAACCATAAAAGAACGCAAAAACAGTTCCCCACAATACTTTAAACCTGGATTTTATAAATTTTGCCATTATTTTCCTCTTAATTAGCCCTAGTTACCGTATTAAATCATAAAAATGTTTTTTGTTCCATAAATAAAAGTGTTTCAGTCATGGAATAATATTATGTTTCAAAATAAAACATTTTGTATTAACGTTCGATCATTATAAGTATTTTTAATAAATATGATAGCATTTTAGCCCACATATCTAAGTTTATTGCAATTAATATGCCAATTGTTTATTGAAGATGGTCGGGATGGCCGGATTTGAACCGACGACCACTACACCCCCAGTGTAGTGCGCTACCAGGCTGCGCTACATCCCGAATATTACTATATTTAAGTTATAATATTGATATATAAACAATATCACACCAACCCCTATGAAAAAATTATATTTAATTATATTTATTTCTTTTTTCATTTCTTTGCCGGGAGATGAATATACTATTTCAACATCTTCAGGAGATGTAAGTGGTTCAAACAAAAATAGAGTTATTATTTGGGAAGATATTCCTTATGCCCAGCCGCCCATTGGTACTTTCAGATGGAAAGCTCCAAGAGAAATTACATTTCCTGGAACTATAAAACCTATCGATAACAATTTTTGTGTGCAAAGACCCTCCTCATTGGGTGGAGTAGATGGAGATGGAGACTATGTTGGGAATGAAGATTGTCTTTACCTTGATATTTTTGCACCTAAAAAAGTTAGTTTAGAAAAATTGCCAGTTATGTTTTGGATTCATGGGGGTGGAAATACATCTGGTTTAAAAGATTTATATGATTTTTCTAAAATGGTAAGAAAACATAATGTAATTGTAGTGAGAATAAATTATAGATTAGGACCTTTTGGCTGGTTTTATCATCCTGCTATTCAAAATATGCAAACCGATTTGGATAAAACATCAAATTTTGGTACTTTAGATATTATTGCTGCGCTTAATTGGGTTCAAGGTAACATTAGCCTTTTTAATGGGGACAAAGATAATATTACTATTTTTGGTGAATCAGCTGGGGGCCATAACGTTTTATCACTAATTGGTTCAAAAAAGGCTAAGGGACTTTTCCACAAGGCAATATCTATGTCTGGATATACAACCTCAACAACTACTGATGATGCATATAGACAAAAAACCAGATCATCAACTTCTGATTTTTCTAGCTGGGAAATTGTGAACAAAATTTTTGAAGATCAAGATATAACAAAAAAACAAAGTGAAATGTCAAATGAAGAAATTAGGAATATTTTAAAGGGGCTATCCACAGATAGTTTTTTTAAGCACTATGTTGATAGAAAAACGTATCAGGAATTACCACTTACAACTTCTGATGGAGTGGTTATCTCTGAAAATGGTCTTCAAAATTCATTATCAGATAAAAATCATGTAAATAAAGTTCCAACTATTGCAGGGTCTAATTTAGATGAAGTAAAACTTTGGTTATCCACAGCTGAATATTTTATTGACGTAGATTATTCGTTTATTGGATCAATAATTGGATTACCTAAGGTTGTATTAAAAGATAAAGACGCATTTGAAGCGTTTAATCATTATAGAAGTATGGCTTGGAAGATAAGAGGAGTGGATGATCCATTGAATAGTTTTTTAAAGACGGGGAACAAAGAACTTTACGCATATAGGTTTGACTGGGATGATCATAGAAGATTATTTGTAGCAGATTTTAAAAATCTTATTGGTGCAGCTCATGCAACTGAGATCCCATTGCTTACAGGGAGTTATGATTTGGTAGGCGGATACCCTTTGTCGGACTTAATTTACCCGCCTGGAATTTCAAAATTTTATACTTCAAAAAATATGATGAGGCTTTGGACAAATTTTGCAAAAAATGGTGTTCCGGGAAAATCAACTAATGGTAAGCATTGGATAAGTTACGATGAAGAAAGAAATTTTATGATTATTGACAAGAAGAGTAATCTAAAGATGCAAACTGATAATGTTTCATATGAATCTCTTGCAACGGAATTGTATAAAGACAATAGGGTAAGCAGTTTAGAAAAGTGTGTAATATTACTTCAAATGTTTACTTTCGTTGGTAATGATATTTATGATAACGAGATAAAAAATTATCAGGGGCAATGTGATAGAAAAAGTTCAGAGCAGTTTTTAAAAGATAATGCTAGTTTCATAGACTATGCAGGTAGTTAAGTGTTTTTAAATATATGCTTAAGCTTAAGTACATCCATATCTTTTATTCTTATTAAGTCAGCAAGCCTTCTTATTAGACGTTCTTCATCAACTTCAAGCTTTCCATCAGCATAAGCTATTTTCCACATAAATTTTAGTAAAGATAATTTCTCATCTTTTGTATAGTCATTATTAATATCCTCAACAAACTCGTAAAAAGATACGCTATCTTTGCTATACTTTTCAATAATTTCAAGTATCTCAGCCTCATCTTTATTAACTTTCTTTGATATAACCTTTATTTCCTCCATAAGAACTTCTAACTCATTGTCGTCAATCTCTCCATCAGACCTTGCTATTTCATAGGCCAATACAGATGCAGTAAGTTCTATTTCAAAATCTGAACTTTGTTCTTGAGTTTCTGGTTTTTTTTTCTTAAAAAAATTAAACATTTTTATTTAATACAGTTTTAGTAATTATGAGATATATTAGTGAAAAGATACAGAATGCTAAAAAAGATATATACGCTTGCTCACTAAAATTTTGCTGTATTATAATACCAATTAAGGAAAGCGTAACTGAGAATGATATAAATATATAAAATATTCTTTTTGGTTTAATGCCAAGACTTAGAAGCCTATGATGTAAGTGATCTCTGCCAGGATCAAAAGGACCAATGCCTCTCATAATTCTAGACATCATCACATTTATACAATCCACCAATGGTATTGCTACTAACCATAGGGCAGTTACAGGATTTAGTAAATAAGGATTATTTGTATTTTGAGTGAACTCAATACAAAGAAATGCAACTAAGAAGCCTAATATATTTGAACCGCTATCTCCAAGAAAGACTCGCCTTTTTTTTCCTAAAAATCCCATGTTGTAAGCAAGAAATCCTAAAATTGAACCAATTGGTATTAATAGTCCATATGAAAGATTACCAAATAGAGTAATAAATATAATAGGCACTAGAGCAAAAGCTGCACATATCCCATTAAGACCATCAATCATATTGAATGCATTCATTAGACCAACTACACAAAATATTGTAAAAGGTATAGCAAAGTTACCTAAGTAAATATTTCCAGTATTCAAAAGATTTCCAACATTCGATATATATTCCTCGCTCATGATGATCATTAAAAAAACAACTAAGGATTGAAAAATTAATCTATAAATAGCACTTATGCCAATAAAATCATCAAATATCATAAAAATTAATATTAGAAACATACATAAAAAAGCAGCTATAGAGGTATTGTTAATTTTTACGTTATTTAAATCAGTATTTACAGGTGAAAATTGATTTGATTTCATTTCATTTTTTGCAGATATTTCATATATATTCCCAGATTCGGACAAATAAAACTTTT
>CABXXT010000008.1 GCA_902516285.1 uncultured SAR86 cluster bacterium | reverse complement strand
AAATCTCAAATTAATTAAACTTAAAATAAACAAGCTAGATTTTTTCAAAAATATTTATTCTAACCAAAATTTTGAAATTAATTTTAATGGTAATGAAACCAAAGCATCTTTTTATGGCAATAATCTGAATGGAACATTTCGAATTGATTCTACTGGATTTTCAAGAATTGATGTTTTTAATACTAGATTTGAATTTAAGGGAATAAATATCTTTGAATCAAATGATTCTTTTGATTTGAATAATATAAATCTACGATTTGTAGGAAAAAATATTCAAACATTTGATGATATGTTTCAGAGTGTTGATTTTTATTTTTTAAGAAATAAAACATTAACAACAATCGATAATATATACATTTCAAGCAGTAACATAAATATTGGACCATCTGGTGAAAATAAAAAAGCCTATATTAGTTATAACAATCAAAATGATTTATATAAAATTAGAGGTACGTATGAGCTAAATAATGAGAAAAATTTGCTTGGTAATCTAATAAATTCTGATTTTGATTACTTTTTTTCAGATTTAAATATTCAATGGGTGAACCTTAGTAACATTAGAGATCTTGAGGGTGATATAAGATTTTTGATAAAAGATTTTGAATCTAAAACTGCTTTACCAGATTCGCCTTTGCTTAGAACTTTGAAATTATTTAATTTAAATGCCCTCATCGACAATATCAATGATGACAAAAATATCATTTCAAATAATTTAATAATTGATAGGGCAGAAGGAGATTTTTACATTGGTAAAAATAGGGCACTCTTTAAAAATCCTATTAAATTTGAAACTGCAGAAGCAAAAATGCAATGGCTTGGTGAAATCTTAAAAAATAATGATGGTTATTTAGAGGAATTAAATTTAGATTTACAAATGAGACTAAAAGTATCTGAAAATATTCCCTGGTATGCTGCAATTCTTGGAGGAGTGCCCGCTTTAGCAGGCGGTTTTGTTCTTGAAAATATATTTGATGATAGATTAGATGATGTGTCTACATTGAATTTTGCTGTAGAAGGCACAATTAATGAACCTGTTATTAATAGATTAAATTAAGTAAATTGTAGCAAGTCCTAAGAAAGATAAGAATCCTATGACGTCTGTAACCGTAGTGACCACAACACTTCCACCAATAGCAGGATCTTGATTAAAATTTCTTAGAATTAGCGGAACAAAAATACCTGCTGCAACAGATGCAATTAAGTTAATTACTAATGCACAAGAAATTAAAATCGCTAATGTAAATTGTTGAAACCAAATATAAGTGACTGATCCTACAAGAATAGATAAAACAATACCATTCAATATTGATACAGCGAGTTCTCTTTTAAATAACCACCTTATGTTAGAGGTATTAATTTGTTCTAACGTTAATCCTCTCAAAACAATAGTAAGAGTTTGAGTTGCGGCAACACCTCCCATGCTTGCAACAATGGGCATTAATATTGCTAAGTAAACAATCTTATCCAAAACATCTTGAAATAAATTTATGGTACTTGAGGCTATAAATGCAGTTAGCAAGTTCATTGTTAGCCAAAATACTCTTGTTTTAGCTGCTCTTCCGGGAGGGGCAAAAGTATCTTCAGCAACTCCGGCCATTCCAAGAAGATTTTGATCAGCGTCCTCTCGAATTACATCAACAACATCATCAATTGTAATTCTTCCAATAAGCTGATTACTTTCATTAACTACAGGCGAAGAAATAAGATTATTTCGTTCAAAAATAGTTGCAACCTCTTTATCATCTTGATCTACGTAAAGTGGTGCAATTTCTGTTTCCATAATTTCTCTTACAGTCATAGATGGGATTGCTGTAATAATTTTGCTAATTGCTAACTCTCCTAAATATTCATTATCATCGTTTACAACGAAAATTTTATCTGTATTTTCTGGTAGCTCGCCTTGATCTCTTAGATATTTGATTACCACTTCAATTGAGTTTTTTGGCCGCACACTGATTACATCAGTATTTAAAAGTCCACCTGCGGTGTTGTCAGGATAAGTAAGGCCTTTTTCTATTCTTTTTCTGTCAATTTGAGACATTTTTGAGAGAACCATTTTTGTTCTCTCTTCTGGCAAGTTTTGTAAAATATCAACTATTTCATCAAGTTCTAGCTCTTTCACAGCCTCAGTAAGTTCATCATCAGAAATATCTGAAACCAAATCTTGTTGGATTTCTTCCCCTAACTCAAATAAAACATCTCCCTCTTCATCAGTTTTAAGAAGAGAAAATAAAAGTTTTCTTTGTTTTGGGGGAGAAGACTCTAATGCATGAGCAATTTCCGACGATGACATCTTGTTCAGAAGCCTTCGAATTTGGTTTAAAGACAAGTCAGAAGAATCATCTAGAATGATTTCTAAATTATTTTTATTTTCTTCTATATCCACTTTTTACATTATTAAAATTTATCTGTATCTTGATGAAGGAATATTGTTTTTCTTCCTATATTTGGCAATAGTCCTTCGTGCAAGATTAAATCCTTTTTTATTCAACTCTATTGCTATTTTTTTATCGCTTTTAGGTTTTTTTTCGTCATTAACAATATCTCCTATTAATTTCATTAACTGAACAGCAGATATATTTCGAGTTCTAGATACTGATGAAACAAGTAAAGCTTTCAATGACATTATACCTTTTGGTGTTTCAATATATTTATGACGTAATATTCGGGAAACAGTAGAGGGGTGAACACCAATTTTTTCAGCAATATCTTTGTTACTTAAAGTTTTAATTTTAAGAGGATTGTTTTCAAAAAATGCTATTTGTATTGAGCATATGTACTCACCAACTTTTTGAACGGTCTCGTTTCTTTTTTTTACTGAAGACATCAACCATTTAGCATCATTAATTTTTTGTAGAATTTGTTTGTTATTAGATTTCATTTCCTTTTTAACTTTGTAAACTAACTCATCATCAAGACTAATAACAGGGAAAGTATCTTTAATAAAGTTGACTTGATAGTTCGAATCTTTTTTAAAGATCTTTAGATCAGGATAAATAAACTTTGTATCTTTAAAATTTAAACCAGGACTAAGATCACACTTTTTTATCTCGATTAACGCTTCTTCGTATTCTTCTTTTGTAATACCACTATTAATTAATTCTTCTCTGATAATATCAATCTCATCAAGCTTTTCATTAAACAGAATTTGATTACATATATTTTTAATTTTTCTTGAAATGTTCTTATGATTTATTTGTATTTGTATGCACTCCTTATGATCTCTGTAACCAACACCTATAGGTGACAATCTCTGTATGATATTTTTAAGAACCATTTCGACTTTGTTTTGATTAAAAACAAAATTCATAATTGAACAAACATCCTCTATATCGTCAATTAGCTGACCTGATTCGTCCATACAATCAATAATCACTTGGGCAATTTTAATGTCTTGATCATCAAGATGAAGTTCATCAATTTGTTTTAAAAGTGTTTCTCTCAGACCAACCTTAGATTCAATCTCAAAATTAAAATCAGTACCAAAGGTTTTGATATCAACTTCAAATGTATCCTCTTTTTCTAAAAAAGGATTTTGATCAATTTCTTTTTCAATCTTTTTAATTAATTCAAACCGTGATAGCTGAAGAAGATCAATGGACTTTTTTAGAGATGGTGTAAGCTTTAATGATTGTTTTTGTAGTAAATTTTTTGATAAATTAATAGCCATTGCACTAATTATACATATTGCCCAAATAAACTTTCTTAACAAGATTATTTTCAATTAAATCTTTTTTACTACCTTTGGCAATAATTTCTCCGTTCATTAAAATTGCAGCTTCATGACATATTTCTAATGTTTCTCTGACATTATGATCAGTGATCAATATCCCGATTCCTTTTTTTGAAAGTTTAATTAGGATATTTTTAATATCCTCTATCGCTATTGGATCAATACCTGCAAATGGCTCATCTAATAAGATAATTTTTGGATTTGACGCAAGAGTTCTTGCAATCTCTACCTTTCTTCTTTGTCCTCCCGATAGTTGTCTCCCCTTTAATTTGGATATTTTTTCTAAGCCAAATTCATCCATTGACTTTTCAACAAAATGTTTAATATCTTTTTGACTATTTAAATCTAATTCTGCTAGACCACTTAAATTCTCTATTACGCTCAAATTTTGAAAAATAGATGGTTCTTGAGGAAGATATTTGATTCCCATATTTGATCTTTTGTGCATAGCAAGATTAGTGATATTATAATTTGATAAGATTACCTCCCCAGAAGTACATTTGATAAGACCTGCAATGATGTAAAATATTGTTGTTTTACCAGCACCGTTTGGACCCAAGAGACCATATATAAAACCTTTATTTACTTGAAAGTTAATATTTTTAATAATTTGCTTATCATTGATATATTTTGAAATATTTTTTATATCTAGCATGCCTTTACTCTGAGAATATTTTTCCAGTAATTGGATTAAAAATTATCAATTTTGAAGAAATGCTTATGTTGTCAATTTTTATATTTGCATTTCCTTTGAGGTGAACCTTATCATCTGAAAAAAGTAAGATTTCATCAGCAACTCCACTAAAAACTTTATTTGAGTTATTAGATTTTATTACCGATGGCAATCCTTTAATTAAAAACAAATTTTTATTATTGTTATATGTAGCTCTATTTGCTTTTATTGAAAAAATATTTGATTCAATCAGCACATTTTTAAAAAATGTAACCTCATTTAAATTTTGATGGTATTCAATTTTTTCAGCACTTATATTTGTTTTTTCATCGAAAATATCTGCGAATATAGTATTAAAGAAAACAAAACAGAATATAAATGTACATATATGCTTCAATTAAAGTATCCTTGACTCAATTAGATCATGCATTGTAATGATACCTACCGTTTTACTTTTTTCTTTAACAACTAGGGTAAATATCTTGTTTTTTTCCATAAATTTTGCTGCATCAACTGCTAAATCATTTGCATCAATTGTCTTGTATGTTTTAGTCATTACTTTTGCAATTTCTGTATTATTAATATCAATCTTTTGATTTAAACATCTTCTTAAATCACCATCGGTAAAAATACCAATAACCTCATAGTTTTTAACTACTAGAGTAATACCAAGATTTTTTTCGGTAATTTCCAGCAGAGCCATATTCAGTTTTGTATTAGGACTAACTTTTGGAATATCTTTTCCGGTATGCATTAAATCTTTCACTTTTGTAATTAATTTTTTCCCAAGTTTTCCAGCTGGATGAGAATATGCAAAATCTTTTTTTGAAAAACCTTTTGCTTCAAGCAATGCAATTGATAATGCGTCACCAAATGCTAGTGAATTTGTTGTGGATGATGTTGGGGCCAAGTTAAGTGGACATGCCTCTTGTAAAGATTTTATTTGAATCCTAATATCTGATGATTTGGCGATAGTTGAAGTATTATTTGATGTAAGTGATGCAATTTTTTTGCAATGCCTCTTTAGAGATGAAATTATGTTTATAATTTCATCAGTTTCGCCTGAATTTGAAATTAAGAGAACAATGTCCTCTTTTTTTACAAGTCCCATATCTCCATGTGCAGCCTCTGTTGGATGAATAAAAATTGATGGAGTACCTGTGCTTGATAATGTTGCTGAAATTTTTTGAGCAATATGCCCTGACTTTCCAACTCCCATAATAATCAAGTTGCCTTTAAGATTTATTACTGAATCACATAAATTAATAAAAGACTTGTCTAGTTGACTTGAAATATCTTTAATTGAATCAGATTCAATTTTCAGAGTCCTTTTTGCAGAGGCTATGTAGTCATGCTTTTTCATAAAAGTAGAAAATTAATTTTAAATCAAATGTTATAATAGACTAATGTTGCATTTACATAAAAATTTATTAATATTTTTTTTGTCAATCTTAACCTCCATCTCATTAAGATCTGAAACTAATCCTCATTATTTTATAGACTCCAATGCACAAAAAATGGTTGAGTTGCTTACAAATCATTCTGATTTATTCAGCTCTAATAGAGAAGCATATGAAAATAAAATTAAAGAGATTTTTGAGCCGATGATAGATTTTAGGAGAGTCTCAGCAAGTGTAATGGGAAAAAAATATTATTTAATTGCAACAAAAGAAGAAAGATCTAAATTTGAATTAGTTTTTAAAGATTCTTTATTAGACACATATGCTGAGACATTAGCACAATGGGGAAATTCAACAATTACTACTGAATTTCCAGATAACATTGCTAAAAATGGAAATTTAAAAAATATTGAAGTTAAGCAAACATTAGATACAGGAAGCAGCAAATATCCTATTTCATATAAACTAAGATTGGTTAAAAAAAAATGGAAGATTGTTAACATAATAATTAATGGAGTTAACTTAGGATTAACATTTAGGAATCAGTTTCAAGCACTTGCAATATCAAATGATGAAAACATTGAATTAACTATTGAGAATTGGGTTTCAGATGCTGGTGACGCTGGAATTTCTTAAATGGAAGAACTCATAAAAGAAATCATACAGGAAAATATTCCAGATGCTGTGTGTCATTTTGAAGGTGATTCATGTAATTTAAAATTAACTATAACTTCTCCATCATTTAAGAAACTAAAACTTTTAGATCAGCATAAGAAAGTCTTAGAATTACTTAAATCACAATTTCAATCAGGCGAACTTCATGCGTTAAGCATAGAAACAAAATCAAGCTAAAAATATGGAAAAACTTTTAATAAAAGGCGGCAATAATTTAAAAGGAAAAATAAGTTGTTCTGGCGCAAAAAATGCTGCATTACCAATTATTGCAGCATCAATTTTATCTGATGAAAAAATAGTTTTAAAAAATCTCCCCTATCTTCAAGATATTACTACTATGTTTGAATTATTAGGATCAATGGGAGCGGAAATTTCACTAGATGAGAACATGAATTTCACAATTAATACATCTGATCTTAAAGAAATAGAAGCCAGATATGAATTAGTTAAAACCATGAGAGCATCAATCTTAGTTCTTGGACCCTTATTAGCAAAATATGGTGAGGCAAAAATTGCATTGCCGGGAGGTTGTGCAATTGGATCTAGGCCAGTGAATTATCATTTAGATTCCCTCAAAAAGTTAGGAGTAAATATAAGTCTTAAAAATGGTTATATAGAGGCGAAAGTTAACAAACTAAAAGGTGCAGATATTGTATTTGATGGCATCACTGTTACAGGAACTGAAAATTTAATGATGGCAGCTTCCATGGCCGAAGGAGTAACAACTCTTCAAAATGTTGCTAAAGAGCCAGAAATAAAAGATCTCGCTGAATTTTTAAATAAAATGGGAGCAAAAATTGATGGTGCTGGGACAGATTTGATTAAAATTACTGGTGTTAAGAAGTTGCAGGGAGCTGAATTTAATATTCCTGCTGACAGGATTGAAGCTGGAACATATTTAGTTGCGGCCGTTGTAACACAAGGAGAAATTTTAATTGAGAATATTGATCCTTCAAGATTAATGCAAGTTATTGAAAAGCTTAAGGAGACTGGAGCCTGTATTGAATATGATAAAAATTCTATCTCAGTTTTTATGAGAGAAAGTATTCCAAAACCTGTTGATATAACTACAGCACCTTTCCCTAATTTTCCAACCGATATGCAAGCACAATTCTCAGTTATTAATGCTATTTCTTCTGGTATTGCAAAAGTCAATGAGACAGTATTCGAAAATAGATTTATGCATGTTTTAGAGTTAAATAGAATGGGATGCGATATTAGTGTTAAAGGGAATCAAGCTATTATTAAGGGTGTGAATTCTCTCTATGGTGCAGAAGTTATGGCAACAGATTTAAGAGCTTCCGCGAGTTTAATTATCGCAGGCCTATGTGCAGAAGGCGAAACAATAGTAGATAGGATATATCACATTGACAGAGGCTATGAAAGAATTGAAGAAAAATTAAATTACCTTGGTGCTGAAATCACTAGGCTGCCTAGTTAATCTTCGTATTTAAATTCGTGCATAAGAATACCTTCATCATTTGAATAAAACTCCAGTTGTAGCTTTTCTCCTAGGGTTGCAAACTTCATAGATTGAACCAGATTATTCCAATTCCCGTTTTGTCCATTAATTTTTAAAATAATATCATTTACTCTAATGCCCTTTTCATATAGTGGACCAATTTCATCTAGCTCAATAATTCTTAACCCATCAATAATACGATTATTCCTTTTTAGCTTCACATTAGAAACTCGAAAATTTCCTATCCACAATGTATTAATCTTTCCATATTTTATTAATTGAGTAGCAATTTGAACAACTAAATTAGATGGAATAGCAAATCCAATTCCTTGATATGCACCAGTTTTAGAAAAAATTTTTGAATTTATTCCAATTAAATTTCCATTTTCATTTATCAAAGCTCCTCCAGAATTACCAGGATTTATGGCAGCGTCTGTTTGAATAAGTTGAAGATAAGGGTTTCCATAATCCCTCCCAGTAGCACTAATAATTCCACTTGAAACAGAAATACCAATTCCATATGGATTTCCTATTGCCAAAACTTTATCTCCAATCTTCAAGTGCTTTGAATTTGCAAAATTAATTGGATATATTTCCTCATCAGGTGAAATCTTCAAAACAGCTAAATCTGAATTTTCATCAAAACCAATAATTTTTGCATCGAAGACCTTACCACTCTTGAGGCCAACTTCTATGTTTTGACCTTTTAAAATATGAAGATTTGTGACAATGTATCCATCATCTGAAAAAATAACTCCAGAGCCTATTTCATTTCTTTTACCTTTGTAACCTCTCTCAGATGTTGATGAGATTGTTACTACCGAAGCAATTGATTTTTCTGTTGCGTATACTAATTTGTTTTTGTCATTAGTTATAAAGTACCATGTGCCTATGAAAGTAATGAGTATTACAAATACGTAACTTAAAATATTTTTATTAAAAAATTTCATAATGTCTATGAGCAAAAATATCATCGATGAACTTAAAAACCAAGGAAGTATTCCTAATGTTTTTCAAAAAGATCTCATCAAGTCCTTTGATAATATACAACTAAATACTCATATATTTGCCCCAATTGTGAATTTATTTCAAAAAAGAACCAAAGGTATTTATATATGGGGTGAGGTTGGTAGAGGAAAAACCCTTCTAATAAATGCTTTTCTAAAAAATTTACCAAAAAAAATTAACTTTAAAAATTTCCACTACATTGAGTTTATGAATTTTATTCATGAAAATCTTACTAATTTCTCTGGTAACAAAGACCCATTAAAAGAGATAGCAAAACTATTGTCTAAAAATAATAAATTAATTTGCATTGATGAATTTCAAGTTGAGGATGTGGCAGATGCAATGATTATAGGAAATCTCTTAAATATGCTTTTATATCTAAATGTAACTATTCTAATTACTTCAAATGCTCATCCAGATAATTTATATATAGATGGGCTTCAAAGACAAAAGTTTATGAAATCAATCAATTTTTTAAAGACCAAAATAGAAATATTTCATTTGAAAGGAGATATAGATTATAGAACTAAGAAGATTGTTAACATGGATCATAAATATATTGAATTTTTTAAAGACGATGATATACACAAATTGATAAGTAAATCTTTTGGAATAAACACCGTTAACAATAAATTAGTCATAAATGATAGAAAATTTAATTGTAAAAATGCATCAAATAATTTTCTTTGGGTAGAATTTGTATCTTTTTTTAGCGATTCAACAAGCTCAAGTGATTATGAGCATATATGTGAAAAGTTTGATTGGATTTTTATAAGTGATTTTATTTTATGTGATGATGATTCAATTGATCTAGTTAGGAGGTTTATATCTTTTATAGATATTGCTTATATGAAAAAATCAAAAGTTAAATTTTTTTCATCTAATATCGAATTATCTTCATTATATTTTGGAAAAAAAATTGATAATTTATGGGTGAGGTGCTCGAGTAGATTAAAAGAAATGCAAAATCGTGATTATTTTCATCAATATTAATATCAATTAAATGCATATAGATATTGATATATCTTTAAGTAAACATTAATATTCGCTACTAAATTTAAATGATTATGAAAACTTACTCGTTAAAAAAAGAAGATGTATCCAGAGATTGGTTTGTTCTAGATGCTTCTGATAGAGTTCTAGGAAGGCTTGCTACAAAAATAGCTGACAGAATAAGAGGTAAAGATAAGCCTTCATTCACCCCTCATACAGATGGTGGTGATTATGTAATTGTTGTTAATGCGGAAAAGGTTAAGGTTACAGGGTCTAAATTCACTGATAAAAAATACTATACACATTCATTGTATCCCGGTGGTCTTAAAACTAGGACCTTCAAGGACTTAAATGAACAAAATCCTGAAAAGATAATTGAAAACGCTGTAAAGGGCATGCTTCCAAAAAATAAACTAAGAAAAGAAATTATTAAAAAACTTAAAGTATTTAGAGGCCCTAATCATGACCACGAGTCGCAAAAACCTAAAAACTGGAATCCAATGATATGACAATTGAGGTTCATTATGCCACCGGAAGACGAAAAACTTCTTCTGCAAGAGTATATTTAAAAAAGGGTAAGGGCAAGATACGTGTAAATAATTCTGAACTAGGCAGTTACTTTGGAAGAAAAGTTGCTCAGATGCTGGTTCTAGAGCCACTTGAGCTAACTAAACTTGTTGAAAAGATTGATATAGATGTAAAAGTTAAGGGTGGTGGCAGTTTTGGACAGGCAGGAGCAATAAGACACGGAATATCAAGAGCACTTACCTCATTTGACGAAGAGCTAAGACCTCAACTTAAAAAAGCTGGACTTCTTACTAGGGATCCGAGACGAGTTGAAAGAAAGAAACCTGGCTTGGTTAAAGCTAGAAAGAGTAAGCAGTTCTCAAAAAGATAAACTTTATATATATTTCTTATTTTTATATATAAGTGAGTTTTATATCATCTCAATATGGTATAATTATGCCAAAATTTGTATGCACACATCCTTAATGCAAGAAAAAGATAAAACAAGAAGAAAAGTCCTAATTGGTTTAACTAGCGCGGTTGGTTTATCTGGACTACCTTTTGCTGCAACACCATTTATTGCAGCATGGAATCCTAGTGCAAAAGCAAAAGCTGCTGGTGCACCAGTAAAAATAGATGTTTCAAAAATGCAATATGGTCAACAAATACAGATTGCATGGAGAAAACAACCAGTATTCGTTGTAAGACACACTGATGAAAGTCTCGCAAGTTTGGAAAAATCTGTATCAAAATTAGCGGATCCAAACTCTGAAACTATTACAGAGCCGTATAAAGGATTGAACCCAACTAGATCAAGGAGTTCCGAATATTCAATCATGTCTGGTGTTTGCACACATTTGGGTTGTTCCCCAAAGTACTATCCTGAAGTGGAGCCAAAGCCTTGGGATGAATCTTGGAATGGAGGATTTTTTTGTCCATGTCATGGATCAATGTTTGATATGGTTGGTAGGGTTTATAAAGGTGTTCCAGCACCAACAAATTTAATAGTACCACCTCATATGTTTGATGGAAGTATTTTAACTATTGGAGAGGATAAGGAGATATAAATGACTCAAATAGCTGGAAAATTATTTACTTGGCTTAACGCCAGACTTCCTATTGTTAATACTTTTGAAAGACACCTCTCAAAACATCCTGTTCCATCAAAAGTAAATTTTTGGTATCTGTTTGGAGCTCTGGCTTCTGTTGTACTGATCATACAAATAGTTTCAGGCATTTGGTTAATAATGCCTTATTCTAATACAGAAGAGCAGGCATTTTCCTCTGTTGAATATATTATGAGAGATGTCGATTATGGATGGGTAATAAGATATATCCATACTACTGGAGCATCTTTATTTTTTGCAGTTATCTATTTACATATGTTTAGAGGATTGCTTTATGGTTCTTATCAAAAACCTAAAGAATTAGTATGGGTTTTTGGATGTACGATTTATTTAGCCATGATGGCTGAGGGCTTTCTAGGATATGTATTACCTTATGGACAAATGTCTTATTGGGGTGCCCAAGTAATTATTTCTCTTTTTGGAGCAATACCATATATAGGAGAGTCACTTGAATTATGGGTTAGAGGAGATTACTACATATCAGGAATTACAATTTCTAGATTTTTTGCACTTCATGTTGTTGCACTCCCATTAGTTTTAATTGCTCTAGTTTTTCTTCATCTAGTAGCTCTTCATGAAGTTGGTGCTGGGAATCCAGAAGGGGTGGATATTGAAGCTCATCTTGATGATGACGGAGTACCTCTAGATAGTGTCCCATTTTTTCCATACAAAGTACTAAATGCATTGGTTGGCATCGGTGTTTTCATGACAGTATTCTCTGTAATCATGTTCTTTTTCCCTGAAGGTGGTGGTTATTTTATTGAGATGGCAAATTTTCAAGAGGCTAATCCACTTGTAACTCCAGAACATATTGCTCCTGTATGGTATTACGCACCATTTTACACAATGCTTAGAGCTGTACCTGATCCTCTGGGTGGATTAATAGTAATGGGTTCAGCTGTTGCAATTTTCTTTGTTGTTCCATGGCTAGATAGGAGTAAAGTTGCTTCAATAAGATATAAAGGCTTGTATAGCAAAATTGCTCTTACAATGTTTGCAGTTAGTTTTATTACCCTTGGATATCTTGGAACTGTTGGCGTAACAGAAATTAGAAAAACAATGAGTGTAATTTGCACAATAATTTATTTTGCATATTTTTTACTAATGCCAATTTATACAAAATATGAAACTACTAAAGTTGTTCCACAAAGATTGTGATAAATAAATTTTTATTCTTTCTATTAATTAGTTTTATAAGCAATGAAGTTTATTCTGCAGAAGGAGGACCATGCAAAGATTATGGTGAATGTGACAAATTTAAATATTCTCTTAATGATGTTGAATCTCTTCAAAGAGGTGCCTCTGCTTTCATAAATTACTGCTATGGATGTCATTCACTTAAGTACTCAAGATGGGGAAGGGTAGCAAAAGATCTTAAGATTCCTGAAGATATTTTCTTTGAAAATCTGGTTTTTGATAAATCTATTAAAGCTGGCGACTTAATGACAGGAGCAATGCCTAGCAATTCTGCAAATTGGTTTGGAGTTATGCCTCCTGATCTTACGTTAGTATCTAGATATAAAGGTGATGATTGGATTTATTCTTATTTAAGAGCCTACTATGAAGATTCTTCTAAACAATATGGAGTTAATAATCTAGTTTATCCTGGAACGGCAATGCCAAATGTGTTGATGTCTCTTCAAGGCAATCAAAAGTTAGTGTGTAAAAACATTCCTGTAAAAGCAGAAAACGGTGGTGAGAAAAGAGATGAATATGGTGTTTCAATTACAAAGGAAAAGTGTGGTTTTCTTGAAGTCGAACAAGGTACAGGAACATTAACTAGAGAAGAATTCGATAATTTAATATATGATATAACAAATTTTTTAGTTTATGTTGGTGAGCCATCTAAGGCAACAAGGGAAAGAATTGGTTGGTATGTAGTATTTTATTTCTTAATTTTTACTGCAGTTTCCTCTTTGTTGTATAGAGAATATCATAAAGATTATCTAAAAAAGTAAGAGGAGAAGATATGATTTTATATTCAGATCGGGATGATCACTACAGCCAAAGAGTTAAGATTGTTTTAGCTGAAAAGGATATTTCAGCCGAGATTATTGAATTAAAAACAGATGAAGCTTCTGATGAAATTTTATCAATCAGTCCTTACCATAAACTTCCAATATTAGTTGATAGAGACTTAGCAATCCATGATACATCTGTAATGATGGAATATCTTGATGAAAGATTTCCTCATCCTCCTCTATTACCTGTTTATCCAGTAGCAAGAGCTAACAGTAGAACTCTTATGTTAAGAATTGATAGAGAATGGTGTCCCATGGTAGACACTTTAATTGCAAAAGATAAATCTGAAAAAGAATTAATTAAGATCAGAGAAGAGCTTCTTCATGAAATTTCTTCAATTGCTCCAACTTTTAAGGAGTTTAAGTTTTTTATGAGTGATGAATTTACAATTGTAGATTGCTATTTTGCTCCCATTTTATGGAGACTACCCTCAATTGGAATAAAATTGCCTGTGAATAGACATCTAAAACCTCTTATAGATTATCAAAAAAATGTATTTGAGAGACCTGGATTTTTAGATAGCCTATCTTCCCTCGAAAGAGATCTTAAATCTGTTTAGTAATTTCGTTAATATCTATTTTCCACATTGGAATATTTCTGGAAATACATTCATTCCCATTAATATTAACAAAACCAGTACTTAAATATATTTCAGAGCCATAAAAATTGTTATTTGTAAACTTTTCTAAAATTAGGTAATCACTGACCATCATTTTCTCAAATTCATTTTCTAAATTAGTTATATCTTTTATTTGAGCAATTCTTTCTATCATTTGCTTATTAATTGGTATTAAAATACCTTCGAAATCTGCCAAATCGCTAACCTTATTAGCTCCATAAATAATTTCTGTATTTGAAAAAAGTTTTGATCCAAAGTCTAGATTTCTATAAATTGGTACGATGGTTTTCCCTAATTTATAATCCAAGAGAAAATATACTTTATCAATATCATTTCTTGATCTTGGAAAGTGTTCAATAGTAATTTTTTTATCTAAAGATTCAATGAAAGATAGTCTTCTA
Source organism: uncultured SAR86 cluster bacterium (assembly GCA_902516285.1). Lineage (GTDB taxonomy): Bacteria > Pseudomonadota > Gammaproteobacteria > Magnimaribacterales > D2472 > SAR86A. The sequence goes on along the minus strand of CABXXT010000008.1, from coordinate 46,676 downwards.
TTGCTGTCATATGCCTTCAAAAGTTTCTGAACATCACTTTCAATATTTACAGAATCAATTAAATGATAAATCTCGTTAGGATAATCCATTTTTAATTTTTCAACTTTTTTAATATATTCTGAAGAATAGACAATGAGAATTTTCTTTGAAAAATCTCTATCAACATTAAATACACTTTTATCAATTAATTCATGTTGCTCATCTTTAAAACTTTTGCAAAAAAATTTATTTTTTGAATTTAAGATATTTTTCTCTAGCTCAAAGCCGTTTGAAGAATTAAAATCAACATTAAATTTAATATTCTCTTTCAAAAGAGATTCAATAATTAATTCCTTATTTTTATTAGGTGTTTTAATTTTTAAATTAAGAACATTTTTTTGAGCATTAATATTATTAAATAATAAATTTTCTATTTCATCTTCAAACTCTTTTTTAAAGCTATTGTTTTCAAGATTCAAAAGCAAAGTTTCAATATCTTCTTCGAATAAGTAATTAAATGTATAGAGTTTATATATGATACTTGATAACTCTTTTTTTTCGTTGCTACTAAGGTTTGTTTCATTAAAGACTGAATTAAAAAATTCTTTATCACTAAATGAACTGCTTTTTAATATAACCGTACTTGAGCAAGATGATATAAATATAAATAAAGCATATAAAATTAATGTTATGGTTAGCTTCATAAAAGTTTATTAAAAAATGTTAAATTTCATATCAACACCAATCGGCAATCTAAATGATATATCACTGAGAGCAATTGAGGTAATTAGAAACTCAGATTATTTATATTCAGAAGATACCAGAAATTTTAAAAAACTTCTAAATCATATTAATTGTAAAAAAACTTCAAAAAGCTTCCATGAACATAATGAAGAAAAACTAATAGGAGAAATATTGAAACTAATTAGAAAAAACAAATCTGTTTCAATAGTTACAGATGCGGGAACTCCTGCAATTTCTGATCCAGGATATAAATTAATCCAACAGTGCATAAAAGAAAAAATATTTTTTTCATTAATCCCCGGCCCAAGTTCAGTTATAAGTGGTCTCGTAATGTCTGGCCTTCCAACAAATCAATTCGCATTTTATGGCTTTATACCCAGAAAAAAAAATGATCAAGAAAATTTTTATAATTCTATTAAAAATGATTCTAAAACATCTATATTTTTTGAATCGCCAAAGCGTTTGAAACAATCTATCAGCAATATGCTTAATACATTTGAACCCACAAGGAAAATTTCAATATGTAAAGAAATGACCAAACTACATGAAAATATTATTATTGGTAATTTATCCAATATTATTAAAACGATTGAGGAAAAAAAAATATCTATTAAGGGTGAGATAGTTATTGTGCTTGAAGGAAATTCATTTAAAAACAATAAATTTGATATTAATAAAAAAGTAAAAAACGCATTTTTAGAAAAACTTTCAGCATCAGATGCAGCTAAATTAATTTCTCTAATAACAAAACAAAATAAGAGAGAAATATACGACTATCTTATAGAAAAATAAAAAAACCTTATTATAATAGCGATGAGTTGGTTGGATGATCGCTAATTTTTTAGAGGAAAGTCCGGACTTCAAAGAGCAAAGCGCCAGGTAACGCCTGGGAAGCGTGAGCTTACGGAAAGTGCAACAGAAAATATACCGCCAATTTTTTGGTAAGGGTGAAATGGTGAGGTAAGAGCTTACCGCTTAAATGGTAACATTTAAGGCATTGCAAACCCCAGCTTGAAGCAAAACCAAATAGAAATCCTATAAAGTTGCTCGCTTTGGATTTGGGTAGGTTGCTAGAGTATTGTGGCAACACAATATCAAGATAGATGATCATCTTTTACAGAATCCGGCTTACAAACCAACTCACTTTTTTGTTATAAATAAGGTTGATATTTATTTGTGTGAAAAAGTGTGTAAAAGTGTTGCAAAGTGTGTAAAAAGACTTTATATTTTATAAATGTATGGATTTAATGCAGTAACTCTAGATAAGAAAGGAAGACTTTTAGTACCCGCTAGATATAGAGATGACTTGCAACTTCAAAAAAATAACAAGATTGTAATTACAAAGGATCCTCAATATTCATCTTTGAAAGTTTATGCTTCTTCAGAGTGGGAACACATTTCTAAAAAATTAGAATCTCTTCAAGGACTTGATCCAATTGTAAGAAATCTACAATGGACAATCTTAGGAAATGCTCATGAATGTCATCTTGATGTTTATGGAAGAATGCTCCTAAGAATTCCAACAGATCTTCAAGTATATTCGGAAATTCAAAATCAAAAACAGATTGCATTAGTTGGCATGGGAAATAAATTTGAAATATGGAATATTAAAAATTGGGAAATGAGGCAAACAGGTGGACCACTATCTGCTGAAATATTAGATGTTGTTCTCCCAGAGAGTATTAAATCAATGTCATTTTAAAAGGGGAAAAAATGGATTTTGAAGTAATTAGTCAGGAAATTGAAAATGCTAAGATTAAAGTAGTAGGAGTAGGTGGAGGCGGAGGCAATGCAGTTATTCATATGATAAATCATAATATAGAGGGCGTAGACTTTATATGTGCTAATACTGATACGCAAGCACTATCATCAGCTGATGGAGCGATTACACTTAAACTAGGAAATGGATTAACAAAAGGATTAGGTGCTGGAGCTGATCCTGAAATTGGCAAAAGAGCAGCAGAGAGTGATAGAACTGCAATTGAAGAATTACTCTTTGGAGCAGATATGATTTTTATTACAGCAGGAATGGGTGGTGGAACCGGAACCGGTGCAGCTCCTGTCATTGCCTCAATTGCTAAAGAATTAGGTGCTTTAACAGTTGCCGTCGTAACAAAACCTTTTCGTTTTGAAGGAAAAAAGAGAATGGGTGCTGCTGAGAAAGGATTAGCATCACTTGTTGAAGAAGTTGATAGCCTTGTAACAATACCTAATCAAAAACTATATGAAATCCTAGGTGAAGATACTCCAATGCAAGAAGCTTTTGCAAAAGCAGATGATGTTTTAAGAGGAGCTGTTCAAGGCATATCTGACATAATTATGAAAAAAGGTCATATCAATGTTGATTTTGCAGATGTGAAAACTGTTATGTCAGAAAAAGGAATTGCGATGATGGGTACCGGGAGAGCAAGTGGAAAAAATAGAGCTGAAGCAGCAGGTACTCAGGCTGTAAGAAGTGAGTTATTAGAAGATATTAATTTAAAAAATGCTCGTGGTGTTTTGGTAAATATTACTGCAAAAAAACCAACATTGGGAGACCAAACAGAAGTTGCCGATATTGTTGATGAAATAGTAAGCGAGGATGCAAACATAATATATGGCTTAGTTTACGATGATAGCTTTGGAGATGACCTTCAAGTAACAATCGTTGCAACTGGAGTAGATCAAAGAGCACCTTCTCTTGTAATTGATAATGAACCGTCGATGAAATTAAATCCTGTAGGTTTAGATAAAGACAAAACCAGTCAGAAAGTTGGCACATCGTCTGCAGAGGCAATTGATTTCCTTGATGTGCCAACTTTTATGAGAAAACAAGTAGATTAAAATGCTACATTTTCCAGTTCTACTGGAAGAATCTATAGATTTTTTGATCAATGATCAGGATGGTAGTTATATAGATTGCACATTTGGTAGAGGCGGGCATTCAACAGAAATTCTAAATAGAATATCTACAAATGGATACTTAACTTCTTTCGATAAAGATCCTGAGGCCTCAAAATTTTCAAAAAAATTGCCGCAGGATAATTTTAAAATGCTCCATGATTCTTTTAAAAATTTAGATCATTACTTTCAAGATAACAGCATCGATGGCATTTTATATGACTTAGGAGTATGCTCAACTCATTTTGATAATCCATTAAGAGGATTTAGTTTCAATCAAGAAGGTCCTATTGATATGCGATTTAACAATAAAAGAGGTCAACCCCTCTCAGAATGGTTAAACAAAGCAACAACAAAAGAAATATCAGATATTCTTTATAATTTTGGAGATGAAAAACATGGAGCTTTGATTGCAAAAGCAATTGTTAGAAAAATATCTGAAAACTCATTAAGAAATACAAAAGACTTAGCCAATACTATTGAAGAAGTGTATCCGGAAAAAAGAAATAAAACTCATCCTGCAACAAAATCATTTCAAGCTTTTAGAATTTTCATTAATGATGAATTAGAAGAGTTGCAAAAGTCTTTACGAGATGCCAGCAAAATCATTAAAAAAGATGGGATTATTGTAACGATTGCATTTCAGTCACTTGAAGATACTATTATCAAAAATTTTTTTAGACCAACAATAAGAAAATTTCCTAAGGATATTCCAATCAATAATGAAACAAAGAAAACTTTTGAATGTGTTGCAAAAAAAATTAGACCTAGCAAAGAAGAGATTAAAAAGAACCCACGTTCGAGAAGTGCAGTTATGAGAGTTTTTAAAAAGCTATGATTAATAGAGCCTATTTTTTATATCTTGTAGTTGTATTAAATACAATCTTGTTTCTTTCATTTGAAAAAATCAAACTCTCATGGGAAATTAGTACTCTTTATAATAATAATGAAAATCTTCTGATTGAATTTGAAAATCTTAAAGATCTAAATTTAAAGTTGGTCACACAATTTCATATAGAAAATTCTCCCGCAAGTATTGAAAAAATTGCAAAAGAGACATTAGGAATGCAAAAAAAGGCACCAAAGATAATAAATTATGAAAAACAAAATTAATCATTTAAATTGGAGATTATTTTTAATATTTGCATCAATATTAATCTGCTTAACAACTGTACTTTATAAAATATTTTCTATACAAATTTCTGATAGTGGGTTTCTTCAAAATGAGGGCGCTAAAAGATATATAAAATATAGGACTTCAACCCCTGTTAGAGGTTCAATTTTTGATAGAAACAATTTCCCATTAGCGGTTTCCATAGTCAACTATGATTTATATGCATTAAAGGGATTTAATAAATCTCAATTATTAAAATTATCAGAGATTGCTGAAATAGATCCAGATTTAATTAATGAAGAATTTGAAAGAAAAACACTTATAAAGAAAAGTATTTCAAACAAATTATTACTAAGTATTAAAAAATTGAAGTTAAAAAATACAGAGATTGAGATAAGGCACAGTAGGCATTATCCATTGGGCGACCAAATCGCACCGTTAATTGGGTTTTATGGAAAAGATATGGCTCAAGAAGGTCTTGAAAAAAGTTATGACAATGTTTTATCAGGAGTAGCTGGAAAACAAAAGTATTTTAAGAATGCAAAACAAGAAATTATTTCTAAACCGATCGAAGTTTCTAAAACGATTCAAGGAAGTGATATTTATCTTACAATAGATGCAACAATTCAGTTTTTTGCTTACAAGTATTTAGTTGAGGCAATTAAAAATAATAGGGCAAAATCAGGTTCGGCGATAATTCTTGATAATAAAAATGGTGAAATTCTTGCTATGGCTAGTTATCCTTCTTACAACCCTAATCATCCACAAAGAAAAATTCAAAAAAATAGAGTATTAGTTGATGCATATGAGTTAGGATCAGTTTTAAAGCCAATAGTTTTATCAAGAGCGTTTGAAAATAAAATTATTGCACCTAATCAACTAATAGATATTCCAAGAAGACTTAGTTTAAATGACAAAGTTATTGTTGATTCAAAAGATCATCAACAGTTAACACCAAAAGAAATAATAGCAGTTTCTAGCCAAATTGGCGCTTCAAAAATAGCTCTAGAACTTGGGTACGAAGAACTAAAAAAAAATTATTATAAATTTGGATTCACAAAACCAATATCTTTAAATTTTCCTTCTTCAGCGTTTGGTTATATGAATATTAAAGAGAATGTAATTGATAAGGAACTTGCAAGTTTGGGTTATGGTTATGGCTTAACCATAAGTCCTTTTCAAATTGCATCTGCGTATTCTGTTTTTGCAAATGGTGGAATTTTTAAAGATTTTAAAATTTTAAAAGATCAAGAAGTTACCACAAGAAAAGTAATTTCACCTGAAACAGCTCTTCATATTTTAGACTCTCTTAGCATGGTGACTAAGGTTGGCACTGGAAGGTCTGCAGACATAAATGGTTTTTCTGAAGGAGGTAAAACAGGTACTGTTCATAGAGTTAGAGGAAGTTCAGGTTATGCAGAAGATTCTTATATGGCTTCGTTTGTTGGAATAACTCCACTTAGTGATAAATCTTTAACAATCTTTGTTTCTATTGATGAGCCCTCTTTAAACTCCTACTCTGGCGGATCTGTTGCAGCACCAGTATTTTTAAAAATTGCAGAAAGCACGCTTAATTATTTAGGATACTTTAAGGATGAATAATTTAGAGGAAACTTTAGGCATTAAATTACCTAAAAAAACTAAAATTTCTTATGCTACAAACTCAACAAAAAAAATAAAAAAAGATACAATTTTTTTCGGTCTTGACGGCTCAAATTGTCACGGAAGTGCTTATGCAGAAGAAGCAATTAACTTAGGTGCATGCATTGTTGTTCACAATGATATTAATTTTAAAGCAAAAAATAAGAAAATTTTTTATGTAAATGATTTAGAAAATAAAATTATTAATTTTCTAAATTCTTTTTATGAAATTGACATTAATAAAAATAATTTTTTTACATTCACAGGTACAAATGGCAAGACATCTGTAGCTTACATGTGTCATCAGCTGCTTGAAAACAAAAATTTTGAATCAATTTACATTGGAACTCTTGGTATAAAACGAAAAGAAAGTAAATTTGATAACTCATTTTCATCAAAAACAACACCAGATATCTTTGAGTTATTTGAAATTATTAGCTCACTTGACTTAGATGATCCCATAAATATATGTATTGAGATTTCTTCTCATGCACTCGACCAAAATAGACTTAGAGGTATCTCCTATTTGAATGCAACTTCTATTTTAAATATAACAGGCGATCATTTAGATTATCACAAAAATTTATCTAGTTATATTGATGCAAAATTTAAAATTTTTAAGACTAACTCTGCTACAAAACTTATTGATGCTAAGTCTTACAATTTAAAAAAAAATTATAGATTTATTAAAGATAATGATTATAAGATCACATCTGTCAGTAATAATAATTCTTCAGACATTTTCTTTAATATAAACGAAATATCTCTTCTTGAATGTAAATTCAATATTTTGATTAATAACCCTCCTAATGGCCAAGAGCATTTTAAAGGCAAAATTTTTAAATTTTCATGTTGTCTATTTCCTGAATTCAATGTCAGCAATCTCGTTTTTGCAATTAGCTCGCTGGGGTTCGATCATTTTTCAGAAAATGATATTAATGATTTATCTTTTCTAAAACTACCTAAAGGCAGAGTAGAGTTAATAAAGAATATTCCTGCAAAAATAATTATAGATTATGCTCATAATAGTAATGCTTTCAAAGTGCTTTTAAGTTCAGTTCAAAAATATTTTGACAATTTGGTTGTTGTTTTTGGATGTGGAGGTAATAGGGATAAAACAAAGCGACCGAAAATGCTCAGTCAAGCTATAAAAAGATCTTCCAAAGTAATCTTTACTTCTGATAATTCAAGAAATGAAACTTTTAGCGATATTTTTGCAGATTCTAAAGTGGGAAATAAATTAGACAACGTAATTGCTATTGAGGACAGAAAAGAAGCTATTATTTATGGAAGTAAATTATTAGGCAAAAATGACTGTATGATTATTTTAGGTAAGGGTCACGAAGAAACTCAAGAAATAGCTGGAAAATTTCTTCATCATAGTGATCATGAGGTAGTTAATGAAATTTATAGCTAATACTAAAGATTTAGAAAAATATATTGGCAAAAAGATTCAAAAAAATTTTTCTATTAAAGGTATTTCTATTGATTCCAGATCTTTAAAAAAGGGCTATATTTTTGTAGCTATTAAGGGAAAAAACTTTAATGGTAATGATTATGTTGACGAGGCTATAAAAAAAGGTGCAGTCATAGCAATAGTTGATGATAAAAGATTTATCAGATCAAAGAATAACAGGATTATTTATGTGAAAAATTCTATTTTGTCTTTGGGTAAGATAACCAAAAACATCATCAAAGAATACAACGGAAAAGTAATTGCTATAACAGGCAGCAATGGAAAAACATCTACTACAAGCATTATTTCTCAAACTATAAAAGGATCATCAAGTACTATTCAAAATTATAATAATGAAATTGGGATGCCTTTAAGCGTTATAAATGCTTCTCCAAAATCAAATTCTTTGATTTTGGAAATTGGCGCCTCAAAATTTAATGATATTAATTATTTAAGTAAGATATTAAGTCCAAATATTGGCATCATTACAAATATAGGAAACTCACATCTTGAAACTTTAAAAAACACTAATGGTGTTTTCAGAGCGAAGTCTGAAATTATTAAAAATATTAAAAGCAATGGCTATTTGATAGTTCCTTTTGAAAACAAACAACATATTGATTATTGGAAAAATGTTCGTTCTGACATAAAAGTTTTAACTTTTGGAATGTGTAATGCAGCAGATTTCTTCCCTACAAAAATAAATATAAATGAAAAAAGGATCAGTTTTTATATTAATTCAACGCACCTTAAAGCAAATATATACATCAATACTTCTATGGTAGGAGAACATAACATAAAAAATATTTTAGCAAGCTGCATTGCGCACTATTGTTTAGATTTAAATCTAGAAAAGTTTGCAATGATTATCAATTCAAAAAATCTAAAAAATATCAGATTGACTAAAATGAAATGGATAGGAGGATCAACTTTAATTGATGACTCTTACAATGCAAATCCTGATTCAGCAAAAAAATCTATTGATTTGCTAAGCCGTTATAAAAAAAGAAAATTTTTAATTTTAGGAGATATGCTCGAACTAGGTAGGTACAGAAAAAAACTTCATAAAAATATTGGTGAATATGCAAATGCAAAAGGTATAGATGTATTGATTGGTTATGGGAAGCTTACAAAGCATGCAATTGATAGCTTTGGAAAAAATGGAATATATTTTATTAAGGAAGAAGAATTAAAGGGCTATTTAAAAGAAAATATTACTTCAAAAGATGTTATCTTAATAAAAGGATCTAGAGGAATGAAAATGGAGAGATTTATAAATGTTTGAGTATTTAGGAACAGTTCTTGTATCCTTTGATCCAGGTTTTGATGTATTAAGATACCTGACTGTAAGAACTATAGGTGGAACTTTGACTGCATTATTGATTTCAATTTTAATGGGACCATTAATAATTAATTTTCTTAAATCTATTCAGTTTGAGCAGTATGTAAGAGAAGACGGCCCAGAATCTCATTTAAAAAAATCTGGAACACCTACAATGGGTGGATTGTTAATTTTATTTTCTTTAACAATTTCTACTCTCCTGTGGGCAGATCTTGGAAATAGGTATATTTGGGTAGTATTAGGAGTAACTATAGGGTTTTCAATAATTGGCTTCCTTGACGATTTCTTAAAAATTAAAAAAAAGAGCTCAGATGGATTGACTTCAAAACAAAAAATTATTTCGCAATCTATAATCGCGTTTATAAGTATGTTTTATTTATATTATTCTGCAGAAATTACTCCAGAGATTTCTTTTATTGTCCCATTTTTTAAAGATTTTATTATTCCAATGTCTCCATTTATTTTTATTTCTTTTGGTATGTTTGTTCTTATAGGCTCCTCAAATGCTGTGAATCTAACCGACGGTTTAGATGGACTTGCTATTCTTCCTTCAGTCTTAATTGGAGGAGCGCTAGGCTTGATAGCATATGCAATGGGTAATCAGTTAATAGCAGATTATTTATATCTTCCTCATCTTCCTTTATCTGGTGAATTGATAGTTTTTTGTGGCGCTTTAATAGGATCTGGAATAGGATTTTTATGGTACAACACTTATCCCGCTCAACTTTTCATGGGTGATATTGGTTCCTTAACCCTTGGCGCAGTTTTAGGGATTATGGCAATAATTTTAAGACATGAACTTGTTTTTGCAATAATGGCAGGTGTTTTTGTAATTGAAACACTCAGCGTTGCTATCCAAGTTATATCATTTAAAACAAGAGGAAAGAGAGTATTCTTAATGGCACCAATTCATCATCATTATGAACTTAAAGGATATACAGAACCTAAAATAATTGTACGCTTTTGGATTATAACCCTTGTTTTGATTCTTATTGCTCTTGCAACGCTTAAACTCAGATAAATACTTATGAAATCACTAATTTATGGTTATGGCGAGACCGGAAAATCCTTTGAAAGATATTTAATTAAAAAAAAAATAAAATATGATATTTTTGATATAAATATTCCTGAACTTAACAAAAAGTATAAACTCAAAAGTTATGATCAAATCTTATGTAGTCCTGGCATTTCAAAAGAAATATTCGAAAATTTAAAAAACGCTAATAAGAATGTTTTAACTGACATAGATATTTTTTTTAAAGAAGACAATTCTATTAAAATAGGTATCACTGGCACTAATCGAAAAAGTACAACGGCATATCATTTGCATCAGTTATTTAACATCAATAGTTCATCAAACCTTATTGGAAATATTGGAAATACTATGTTGGATAACATTAATAATAATAGAGACTACTCTGTAATTGAGTTATCAAGCTTTCAACTAGATAAAATGAAAAAAAATAATTTAGATTACGGGATTTTATTAAATATTGATACTGATCATCTGGATTATCATGGGGACTTTGAATTATACAAACTTGCTAAAGAAAAAATTTTACAAGCAAAAAAAAGTATTTCATTTGAAATGGATCCATACATATTATTTAATTGGATAACAAAATCAAAAGCTAAAGAAATTAAATTTAAGAATCTCCCTTATAGATTTCAGTCTATTTCTAATAGGATTATTAATGACTCAAAATCTACTAATTCACATGCGTTATTTTATGCCTTGAGGAAGGCAAATAAAATATTTGACTCAGACTACATCCTGATAGTTTGTGGAGATCCAAAAAAAGAGAAGTTCAGAGAGATATTTATTGATGGTCCAAACGAAGTTTTAATTTTTGGCAAACATTTAAATGAACTAAACAAATGTATTAAGAATAGTAATAAGCATTCATTTGAAACTCTTCAAGAATTACTTATTTTCATTAAAAACAAAAACAAACTACAAAATATTTTATTTTCCCCAGGATATCCCAGCGGAAAAGATTATAAAAATTTTATTGAGCGGGGTAAGGCCTTTGATTCATTTGCAAAAAATATATAAATGAAAATATCTAAAAACGATATTCTAATTATTTTTCCGCTGTGTTTTTTGATTATCTTAGGATTGATCATGATTACTTCCTCTAGTATTTATATAGCGGAAGATATGACATCTAATCCCTTTTATTTTGTACAAAGACAATCATTTTTTTTGGCCATAGGAATAATTGTTTTGTCAGCATTTTTACTGATCCCATCTGAATTTTTATTTAAAACTGATTGGATATTTATGCTACTAAGTATTTTATTATTAGTAGCCCTTTTTTTACCAGATGTCGGTACAAGTGTTAATGGAAGTATTAGATGGATAAGAATTGGACCAATCAACATACAACCATCTGAAATTTGTAAACTCAGTTTAATTTTATATATTTCTGGATATTCTGTTAGAAGAATGTCAGAAATTGATTCTTTAAGAAGTTTTTTAAAACCATTAATACTTTTGTTTATTATTTCAGTATTAATTATGGGACAACCAGATCTTGGCACTACTGCGATTATATGTATATTAGTTGTTGGAATTCTTTTTTATGCAGGAATTTCATTTTTTCAATTAGTTTTACTTACTTTGTTAATAGCACTATTAGGATATCTTGCAATATCAACATCACCAATGAGACTTGCTAGAGTTCTAGCTTTTACTGATCCATTTGCTACTGATGTTGTTCAAAACGCTGGATGGCAACTTTCTAATTCTTTAATAAGCATTGGTCAAGGTGGCTGGTTAGGAGTTGGACTTGGAAATAGTTTTCAGAAAAGTTTTTTCTTGCCAGAAGCTCACACAGATTTTATCTTTGCAATTCTTATTGAAGAGCTTGGCATATTAGGAGGCTTAATTTTGATATCTTTATATGTAACTCTTTTTATTGGATTATTATCTATAGCATTCGATTCTTTTAAAAAGAGTAGGCCTTTTCAAGGCTACACAATTTTTGGTATTTTTCTTCTGTTAGTAATACAAGTTTTTTTTAATATTGCTGTAAATATAGGTTTGTTACCCACCAAAGGTTTAACACTTCCATTTATAAGTTATGGAGGCACAAGTATTATTATAATGTTATCTTTAATGGGCATTGTTCTAAGAATCAATAATGAAAATAAGTTACTTTAAAAAATGAAATTATTAATAGTAGCAGCTAAAACAGGTGGCCACATATATCCTGCAGTAACAGTAGCGAAAGAGCTCATTAAAAATAATCATCAATTAATTCTTCTTGGTACAGGTAATTTAATTGAAAAGAATGCTTATAATGAATTAAATTCAAAGTTTTACTCCATACCGATGGAAGGTTTTAGAGGTTCTAGCTTTTTTAAAAAGCTGAAAGTTACTTTTCAGATATTTAAAAATATCTTTTATGTAATACAAATAATTAATAATGAAAAAATTGATGCAATGATAGGATTTGGAGGATTTATTACTGTTCCTGCTGGCCTTGCTTGCTTTTTCAAAAGAGTACCTATCTATACTCATGAGCAAAACGCAGTTATGGGATCTGCTAATAAATTACTTGCTAAAATTGCTAGAATAAATTTTCTTGGATTTGATGGAATAAAACTAAAAAATTCAATTACTTCTGGTAATCCCATTAGAGAAGAATATTCAAATAATAAAGATCATCAAGAACATTCTAAAGAAATTAAAATCTATGTAACTGGTGGAAGTCAAGGAGCAAAATTTATTAATGAAAATATTCCAAAAGCATTAACGGAACTACCATTTAATTTAAAAATTAAACACCAGTGTGGAATGAATAATATTGAAATTGTTAATAAATTTTATCGCTCGCATAGACCAAACATTGAAATAGTTGAATTTTATAATAATCCAGCTGAGCAAATATTATGGTCTGATTTTGTAATATCTAGAGGAGGAGCTCTTAGTTTGTCTGAAATTTCATCTATGAGGAGAGGTGCCCTAATTGTCCCTTTACCAACATCAATAGATAATCATCAATTTAAAAATGCAAAAAGCATCGAAAAAATTGGCATGTGTGTTATACATGAACAAAAAGATGGCCAAGGGGAATTAATAAATAAATTAAAAAGTATTTTAGGTAATAAAACTTATGCTGAATGGAAAAAAATAGAAAATAAAAATCACCACCAAGCATCTAAAATAATAGTTACAAATGTAGAGAAAGATTTACAAATATGAAACCTTTCAAGAAAGTAAAAAAGATTCATTTTATAGGAATTGGTGGGGCTGGAATGATTGGAATAGCAAAAGTTTTATTGCAAAAAGGCTACAAAATTTCAGGCTCAGATATCTTGGACTCAGTTGACCTTAAAAAGCTAAGAAAAGATGGAGCAAAAGTTTTTATTGGTCATTCAAAGAAAAATATTAAGGGCACAAATCTAGTTGTAATTTCTTCAGCAATAGATAAAAAAAATCCGGAACTTATTCAGGCCAAGAACGAATCAATAACAGTAATACCAAGAGCGGAAATGCTTGGAAGTATTATGATTGGATATGAAAGTATTGCTGTTGCAGGCAGCCATGGTAAAACTTCAACAACTAGTATGATTGCAAAAATTATTAGTATGGCAAATTTAAGCCCAACATATGTTGTTGGTGGTAAGGTATTAAGCTCTAACAAAAACTCTCATCTTGGAGATGGTAAATATATTGTTGTTGAGGCTGATGAAAGTGATGGAACATTTACGCATCTTCAGCCGGATGTTGCTGTTCTTACTAATATCAACGACGATCATTTAGTTCATTATGATAATAGATTTGAAAAACTTTTAGATTCATTTGTAATGTTTGCTGCAAATGTTCCTTTTTACGGTTATATAGTTATTAATGGAGATGATAAAAATGTGAAAAAAATCTCAAACAGAATTTCAAGAACGCAAATTACTTTTGGAGAATCTAAAAAGAACAACTATAGGATTAATAGCATTAATTCAAGAAAGGGAAAACAACATTTTGAAATTTTTGATAAAAGAAATAAAAAGTCTCATAAGTTTATTATTAATTTACCAGGTAAGCATAATGTCTTTAATGCTGCAGCATCAATTAGTGTTGGACTGGAAGAGGGGTTGCCAATTAGTGCCATTAAAAAAGCGATAAGAGAGTACTCTGGTGTTGAAAGAAGGTATGAAAAACACTTAATTAAAATTGGATCTAAACAAATGATTCTTATTGATGATTATGGCCATCATCCTCTTGAGATTGAGTCAAATATAAATGCATACAAAGAAGAGTTTCCAAATAAAAAAGTATGTATGATTTTTCAACCTCACAGATTTTCAAGAACAGCACAACTTTTTGAAGACTTCATAAACACTCTTAAAAGAACAGACTTATTGATATTATTAGATATTTACCCAGCTAGTGAAAAACCTATCAAAGGAATAAACTCTAAGATTATTAAAGAAACACTTAAACAAAATGGACACAAAGATATAACTTATGTAAAAAATCATAATGATATTCACAATATAATTCTGAAGAAAAAAGATGCATTTGATATATTAGTTACCCAAGGTGCAGGAAGCATTTCATATGTATGTGAATCTTTGAAGAATAAATGGATGAATTGAATAAAATTGCAGTTTTATATGGAGGAACTTCATTAGAAAGAGATATATCACTCAAAAGTGGAGAAGCTGTATATCGATCGATATTGGATTTAGGTTATAAATCAAATTTAATAGACTTCAAAGGACTCAGTTCCTTAAATATTCTAAAAAAATATGATTTTATTTTCATAGCTCTTCATGGTTTTGAAGGTGAGGGAGGAGAATTACAAAGAAAATTAGATGCTCTAAATATTCCATATTCGGGTTCTTCCTATGAGGCTTGTTTCAAAACATGGAACAAAGCATTAACAAAAGAAATTTTAAGACAAAAAAATTTAAAAACTCCTAACTGGAAACTTATTGAAGATAATTATAAGTTAGAAAGCTTAGATGAAGATTCTAATTTGCTACCATTTAAAAAACATAGTGATAAAGAATTTTCAAGCACTATCATTAATACTTTTGGAAAAAAAGGATCAGTATTTTTGAAACCAATTACTGATGGGTCTAGTTTAGATATCTTTAAAATTTCTAGTAACAAACAATTTTTAGAGTCAATCAAAAGTTCAAGCGATCCCAATAGAATATTTATGATTGAGGAAGCTATTGAGGGAAGAGAATTTACTATGACCATAATTGACGAGCAATGCTACCCTCCGATTGAAATAATCACAAAAAATCAATTTTATGATTATGATGCAAAGTATTTATCAAATGAAACTCGTCTCGAAAAAGCAGTATTAAATAATGAAGAAATGGAAAATATAATGGAAATATCTCTTTCTGCCTTCAAAGCCTTAAAGTGTAAGGCATGGGGAAGAGTAGATCTTATGCAGAATATAAATGGTGAATTTTATATCATAGAAATTAATACGGTACCAGGCATGACAAACCATAGTTGTGTTCCTAGATCGGGTCAATTTTTAGGTTTGTCATTTAATGATGTAGTTAAAAAAATTATAAATGCATCTCTATAAAATATTAATATTAATTATTTGTGCCTCAAATCTTTTTGCTAAATATACAATAAACATTAATTTTGAATCTGGATTTCAATATAAATCTCAGGACAATTTTATTTCTAAACTTGAAAAATTAAATTCTAAACATGATATAGAACAGATTATCAAAGACCAAGATTGGATCAAGAGTTATTCAATAATGCATAAACCTTTTTCAAAAGTAATATTTTTAACTATTAAAAATAGAGAGCCAATTTTTGTTCTTAATGATGACTTTTTCTATGATGAGGACTTAAAAAAATTTAAATTTTATAAGGCTTATAAAAAATTAATTACAGTAAATGGACCAATACAAAATATTGAAGAAATTCAAAAAATTATTAATGAAATGAAATTAAGTAAGCTTAATTTTGATAGTTTTACAATAACATATTCATTTGTAAATGGATGGGATGTTAAAACAGATAAATTTTTAATAAGGTTTGGAAAAGATCTTTCAAAGAATAAATTTAAAAAGTTTCAAGATACTTCAAATTATTTGTACGACAATACTAAAATACCTAGTATTATAGATATGAGATATAGAGATGGAGTTGCTCTAAATTATGGCAAGTAAAACTAAAAGTTCTAATATTGTTGTTGGCTTAGATATTGGTACTTCAAAAGTTGTATGTATTGTTGGTAAGTTTGTTGAAGATAGGCTAGAAATAATCGCATTGGGAGCATACCCATCAAGCGGTTTAAAAAAAGGTGTAGTAGTTAACATTGATGCTACAACTGATGCAATAAGCAAAGCAGTAGAACAAGCACAATCTATGATTGAAGAAAAAATAAAATCTGTATTTGTTGGTATTGCTGGAAATCATATCAAAAGTTTAAATTCGCAAGGTGCAGTTGGCATAAAAGATAAAGAAGTAACATCATTCGATATTGATAGAGTAATAGATTCTGCGCAAGCAGTATCTATTCCATCGGATCAAAGAGTTCTTCATGTATTACCCCAAGAATTTGTAATTGATGGACAAGAGGTTAGTTTAGATCCTTTAGGTATGTCTGGTGTTAGGCTTGAAGCAAAAGTTCACTTAGTTACTTGCTCTAACAGCGCAATAAAAAATATAGAAAAATGTATTAAAAATTGTGGACTAGGGGTTCAAGGTTTTGTCCTAGAACAGTTAGCAAGCTCTCATTCAATTTTATCTGATGATGAAAAAGATTTAGGTGTTTGTTTAGTTGATATTGGTGGAGGTACTACTGACATTGCAATCTTTAATTCTGGTTCAATTGTATTTACAGGCGTTATTCCAATTGCTGGTGATCAAGTAACCAGTGATATTGCTCAAGCTTTGAGGACTCCAACACCTCAGGCAGAAGATATAAAACAAAAAAATGGTTGCGCTGTAACTGAATTTACAAAAGATGATGAAACAGTAGAAGTTCTTGCGGTTGGCGGAAGACCACCCAGAGAATTATCTAGAAGTGCTTTAGCAGATATTATACAACCTAGATACTCAGAGCTTTTTGAGCTTATCAAAGCTGAAATAGTAAGAAATGGTTTTGAAGATAATATTTCAGCTGGCCTTGTATTCACTGGTGGCACATCAAAAATGGAGGGTGTTGTTGAATTAGCTGAATCAATTTTTCAAACTTCTGTAAGACTTGGAATCCCAACAAAATTTAAAGGTATGGAAACAATACTACAGAATCCGATATATTCAACATCAATAGGCCTTATTGAACATGGTTTCAAACAAATTAATAATCAAATGTTAGCAGAAGAAAAACAAGGGTTCTTTTCGAAGATTTTGAGGGTTGTCATAAACGAGTATTGATTATAAAAAAGTAATCAATTAGAATGCATCTTCCTTGGTTTTTATATTAAATAAAAATCTTTAACCATAGGGAAATAATGAGAAAATACGAAGCAATTATAATATTAAATCCTAACCTTTCTTCAAAGGTTGATAACTTTCTTAAAGACTTTGAAAAACTATTAAAGGACAACTCTTTTAATATACTTAAAACAGAAGATATTGGAAGAAGGCAATTAGCATATTCTATTAACAATCATAATAAAGGTCATTATCTGATTTTTAATATTGAAGGTGACTCTTTAAAGCTTAGTGAGGTTGAAAATAAAATTAAATATAATGATACTATTATCAGATATTTATTTATTTCTGTTAAAGAACATTCTGGTGAAGATTCTCAATTATTAATAGATTCAAAAAATAAAAATAATGATTCTGAGTCAGAAGAAAATTTAGATAAAAAAGCTCAAGAAAAAGTTAATATAAAATCAGATGACTCTTCAGTTAAAGAAAATGAAGCCTCACAAGTTAAAGAAAATTCTGAGGAGAACGCTTCAAATAATAAAAATGAAACCGAGCAAGATGATGAGTAAATATAAGATCCCCGAAAGATTTAGCTTTAAGGATATTAATCTTTTAAAACAATTTATTACTGAAACAGGCAAAATTATTCCTGCCAGGGTAACGGGTATCTCAGCATCAAACCAGAGAAAAATAACTAAAAGTATTAAAATTGCAAGATTTTTAGCATTGATCCCATATACAGATATGCATAAATAATGAAAATAATTTTATTAGACAAAATTCAAAGATTAGGCAATATAGGCGATATTGTTGATGTAAATTCTGGATACGCAAGAAATTTTTTAATTCCACAAAAGAAGGCTGCTTTTGCTAGTGAAAAAAATATTGCTGAAGTTGAGGCAAAAAAAGATGAACTTGCTGCATTGTCTGAAGATGCTCTAGTTAAAGCTCAAGAAAGATCTAAAAAGCTTGAAGGCGCTTTCTGTGAAATAATCGTTCCTGTAACAGAAGAGGGTGCCTTATATGGTTCTGTTGGTACAAGAGAAATTTCTGAAGCTTTTTTAAATAACCAAATTCACATTGACAAAAGCGAAGTTCAATTACCAGATGGTCCAATAAAGGAAACTGGCGATCATAATGTAACTTTAAATATACACCCTGAGGTCAATGTAGAAATTATTGTAAAAGTATTGCCTGAGTAGTTGTATATTTTGACATATGATGCAAAAATCATACTCCAATGTCAGATTTAAATATTAATCAAAACGAACAAGCTAGAGAGGCTGAAAAGGCTGTTCTGGGTGGCTTGATGCTAGAAACTCACAGATTTGATACTGTAATACAAGTTATAAAAGAAAATGATTTTGATGGTAAAGATCATCAAATAATTTTTCAATCAATGTCTGAACTTATTGAAGAAAATAAACCTTTAGATCCGTTAACTGTTTCAGAAAAGCTTACGAACAAAAATTCGTTAAATAAAGTAGGCGGAAAAGAATATTTAATAGAATTAGCGACTTCGACTCCAACTGCAGCGAACTTAGAGGCATATGCTGAAATTATTAGGCAAAGATCTATAACTAGAAAGCTTATGAGAGCAAATGCAGATATATCAGAATTGATATCAAACCCTCAAGGACAAGATGGAGCTTCCTTGCTTGATAAGGCAGAAAGTATGATTTTTGCTCTAAATGACGAAACTAATCAGAATGATCAAAGTATTCAATCTATGAAAGATCTTATACCATCTACGATGGATAGACTTCATGAATTATCAAATAAATCTGGCGGACTTATAGGCTCTTCAACTGGTTTTAAAGATTTGGATAAAAAATTGCAAGGAATCCAAGATGGTGATCTCATTATAGTTGCTGGAAGACCAAGTATGGGGAAAACATCTCTTGCTATGAATATTGCTGAAAATGTTTTGTTTGATGATGATACTAATGGGTCAGTTTTAATATTCAGTCTTGAGATGCCAGCTGAATCACTAACAACTAGGTTGCTCTCAGGAATGAGTAGATTAGATCAGCAAAATGTTAGATCAGGGATGTTGAAAGATGACGAGTTGAGACTATTATTAAAACAAAGTGATAATTTAAAAAATAAACCTTTATGGATTGATGATAGTTCAATTCTTTCTCCAATGGAATTAAGAGCAAAAGCCAGAAGGCTAGCAAGAACTGAAGAAAATGGATTGTCTTTAATAGTTGTTGACTATTTGCAGTTGATGCAACTTCCATTGTCTACAGAAAATAGAGTTAATCAAATATCTGAAATTTCCAGATCGTTAAAGTCTCTTGCAAAAGAGTTAAGTGTGCCCGTCGTTGCTCTATCACAATTAAATAGGGCTGTTGAGCAGAGACCAAACAAAAGACCAATAATGGCAGATTTAAGAGATTCTGGTGCAATTGAGCAGGATGCTGACGTAATATTATTTATATATCGAGATGAGGTCTACAATGAAGACTCTGAACAGGGAAATAAAGCAGAGATTATAATTGGTAAACAAAGAAATGGACCAATTGGAACTGTTAATCTAACTTTCTTAAAAGAACTTACAAGATTTGAAAATTTCTCAAGTGACAGTTTTTACGATACTTTCGAATGACATCGTTAAACTCAGAGTTAATTATTGACTCAGATGTAATCCGTCATAATATTTCCTATATCAAAGGAAAAATTAAAAATAAATCTAATTTTATGGCTGTAATTAAGTCAGATGCATATGGTCATCTTCTTGAAAAACTAGTTCCTGATATTGATGATATTGTAGATGGTTATGGTGTTGTAAGGATTGGTGAGGCAAAAAAGATAAGAAAATTTTCTGATAAAAAAGTTTTACTTATGCAAGGAGTTTATTCTCATCTAGATCTTAAAAGATCTATAGATTTAAACTTAGATCTTGTAGTTCACAACAATGATCAGTTTGAGCTTGTCGCTAAAAATAAAAATTTTAATAACTTATGGATGAAAGTAAATACGGGTATGAATAGGCTAGGTTTTGAGATAGATGAATTCATGAATATATATAATGAATATTTATGCAATAGTGAATTCGTACTAATGAGTCACTTAGCTGCCTCCAATGATAAAAGTGCATCTTCAAATAAATCTCAATTTAAATTATTTAGAAGTCTCTCAAATAAAATGAATAGAAAGGTTAAAAAAAGTATTGCTAACACTGGTTGTGTAATGAACTTTCCAAATCAAACTTATGATTGGGTAAGGTGCGGCATTGGTATGTATGGCGGCTATCTTAATGATAAAAATATTCTTACTTCTATGACCTTAAGATCAAAAATTATTAATTTAAGAAAAATAAAGCCTGGTGAAAGGGTTGGATACGATGGAAGAGCTTTAGCAAAAAAAAATATGCTAATTGCAAGTGTTTATATTGGATACGCTGATGGACTTCCTGTAATGATTAAAGATAAAACAAAGGTAATGATAAATGATCAAATTGCATCCGTTTTTGGAAGAGTAAGCATGGATATAGTTACCCTTGATGTAACTGATATTAAAAGTTGTAAAGTGGGTGATTGGTGCGAATTTTTTTCAAAAAAATTACCAATCTCAAACATAGTTTCTGCAAACGATCTTATTTCTTATTATTTTATGACAGGTGTAAAGTCTAGAGTAAAAAAACTCTATAAAACCAATCACTAATCTGTTATTCTAATATCCCATCATGTTTGAGTTTAATGATGGCAAATACTAAATATATTTTTATCACAGGCGGGGTGGTTTCCTCTCTCGGGAAGGGTATAGCTGCAGCTTCGATAGGAGCATTGCTTGAATCGAGAGGCCTAACAGTTTCCTTGGTAAAAGTCGATCCATATATTAATGTTGATCCTGGAACAATGAGCCCATTCCAACATGGCGAAGTCTTTGTTACAAATGATGGAACAGAAACAGATCTAGATTTAGGGCATTACGAAAGATTTGTAAGATTTCAGGCCTCAAAAAAGAATAACTTTACTGCTGGAAAGGTCTACGAGACGGTTATCAGAAATGAGAGAAAGGGTAAGTATCTTGGTGGAACAGTTCAAGTCATCCCTCATATTACTAATGAAATAAAAAAAAGAATTAAAGAAGGAGGTCAAAAAAAAGATATTGCTATTGTAGAAGTTGGTGGAACTGTAGGCGATATTGAAAGTCAACCATTTGTTGAGGCATTAAGGCAAATGGCGCTTGAACTTCCAGATTCTTCATGGGCATTTGTTCATTTAACACTTGTTCCGTATATTAACGCTTCAGGCGAATTAAAAACAAAACCAACTCAGCATTCTGTAAAAGAATTAAGATCTCTTGGAATAAGTCCAGACGTATTGATTTGTAGATCGGAGCAAGAGCTACCAAAAGATGAAAAAAATAAAATTGCTCTATTTTGTTCAGTGCCAAACAATAGCGTTATATCAATGCATGACGTTGATACAGTCTATTCAATACCTGTTTTATTAAATAAACAAAAAGTTGACAAAACAATACTTAGCAAATTAAAAATAAGAACTACTAATCCAAAATTAAATGATTGGAAAAGAGTCATTAAAGCTAAGTTACTGCCAGAAAGAGAAGTAAATGTATCTTTTGTTGGAAAATATACCGAACTTAAAGATTCATATAAATCTATCAATGAAGCGTTAGAACATGCTGGAATTAAGAATAAAGCACAAGTAAATATAAATTTTGTAGAAGCTGAAAATATTACATCTAAAAATATAAGGAAAACATTAAAAAATTCTGATGCAGTTCTTGTACCAGGAGGATTTGGGGAACGTGGTATTGAAGGTATGATTTTAGCTTGCAAATATGCAAGAGAAAATGACATTCCTTATCTTGGTATTTGTTTAGGAATGCAAGTTGCGATTATTGAATACGCAAGAAATGTTTTGAAACTTAAGGATGCGAATAGTACTGAATTCAATCAAGATACTAAACACCCAGTTATTGGTCTCATTACAGAGTGGAGTGATATATCTGGAAAAAAAGAAAAAAGATCCAAAAATTCAGATCTCGGAGGAACAATGCGTCTAGGTGGTCAATTATGTGTACTTAAGAAAAAATCAAATTCATACAAAATGTATAAGAAAAAAGAAATAATTGAGAGGCACAGACATAGATATGAGGTCAATCCAAATTATAAAAGTGAAATGATAAATAACGGCTTAGATGTAGTGGGTACCTCAATAGATGGTAAGCTTGTAGAAATGATTGAAATTTCAAATCATAAATGGTTTTTAGCTTGTCAGTTTCATCCTGAATTTACATCTAATCCAAGAGATGGACATCCTATCTTTAATAGTTACATTAAAAGTACAATGTATAAATAAAATGAAGTTAAGAAATTTTAAAATTGATAATTCGGCTCCCATGACCCTTATGGGTGGCATGAATGTTCTTGAATCAAGAGATTTAGCTATGGTGGTTGCAGAAAAGTTTAAAGAAGTTTCTCAAAAACTAAATATAAGTTACATATTTAAAGGTTCATTTGATAAAGCAAATAGAAGCTCAATAAATTCTTTTAGAGGCCCAGGAATAGAAGAGGGTCTTAAAATTCTTCAAGAAGTCTCAACAACTTTTGAAGTCCCAGTCATTACTGATATTCATGAACCAGATCAAGCAAAAGCAGTCAGTGAGGTTTGTGAGGTAATTCAAATTCCTGCTTTTTTAGCAAGACAAACTGATCTTGTTAGTTCTGCAGCAAAAACAGACTCAATTATACAATTTAAGAAGCCTCAATTTTTATCTGCTCCAGAAATGTCTAACATTATTGAAAAATGTTCAGCAGCAGGTAATGACAAGATAATACTATGCGAACGAGGAAACTCATTTGGCTATAACAATCTAGTTGTTGATACTTTAAATTTTCAAATTCTTAAAGAATTATCTAAGCCGGTTATGTTTGATGTTACTCATTCACTTCAATTACCCGGTGGTCTTGGAAGCGCAACAGGTGGAAGAAGAGAATATGTTTTAAGTCTAGCGAAGGCTGGAATATCTCAATCAATTGCAGGGTTGTTTCTTGAAGCTCACCCTAATCCAGATGAAGCGAAATGTGACGGGCCATGCGCTTTACCTTTGTCAGTTTTAGAAGAATTTTTAAAACAAATTGCAGAGCTTGATGAATTTGTTAAAAATCAAGACGATATCGAAATAAAATAATAGATGCAAAAAATATCTTCAATTAACGCTATTCAAGTATTTGATTCAAGAGGTGTTCCTACAATATCTTGTAAGGTAAGCCTAGATGATGGAACATCAGCCTCTGCTATGGTTCCTAGTGGAGCCTCTACTGGCTCAAAAGAGGCACTTGAATTGAGAGATAACGATATTTCATATCATGGAAAAAGTGTGACAAAAGCAGTCAACAATATAAATAATGTATTGTCTTCTATCGTTATCGGTAAAAATCCAAATAACCAAAAAGAAATTGACGAATTACTCATATCATTTGATGATACAGAGGATAAATCAAAAGTTGGAGCAAACGCAATTTTAGCTATATCTCTTGCAACTGCTCATGTAGCTGCAAAAGCCAATAAAGTTTCACTCTATAAACACTTTTCAAAAATATATAAAGATATATCTGGTCAAAATGTAAACCATTGCATGCCTTTGCCTATGTTTAATATTCTTAATGGCGGCGAACATGCAGATAACAATATTGATATTCAAGAATTTATGATCATTCCTAGTGGAGCAAAAGACTTTGTCCAGGTTATGCAATGGGCTACAGAAATTTATCATAATTTAAAGAAAATACTTTTAAAAAATAATTATTCTACAGCGGTAGGTGACGAGGGTGGTTTTGCACCAAGCCTTGAGTCTAATAAAGAAGCATTAAGGTTAATTGTTGATGCAATAAAAGAGACAGGATTAGTACCAGGTAAAGATGTAAATATTGCTCTTGATTGTGCTGCAAGTGAGTTTTTTGATAACAATGAATATATTTTAAAAGGAGAAAGTAAGAAACTCTCATCTATGCAATTTGTAGATTACCTAGATGATTTAATTCAAAATTATCCTATAGTTTCAATAGAAGATGGCATGGATGAGAATGACAAAGATGGTTGGAAATTACTTACAGAGAGACTTGGATCAAAATGTCAGCTCGTTGGAGACGATTTATTTGTTACCAATAAAAAAATTCTTAAAGATGGTATTAATGAGGAAATGGCCAATTCAATACTAATAAAATTCAATCAAGTTGGATCAATAACTGAAACAATAGAAACTATTCATTTCGCAAATCAAAATAATTTTGAGTCAATTATTTCTCATCGATCTGGTGAGACTGAAGATACAACAATAGCTGACCTTGCTGTAGGTTTGGGTATTGGTCAAATCAAAACAGGAGCTCCATGCAGATCAGACAGAGTAGCAAAATACAATAGATTGCTTTGGATCGAAGAAGAAAGCAGTAATATTTTGCTTAAATGAACAGACTCTATTACGTACTGTTGGCCGTTTTAAGTTTAATTGTTATTTTTTTATCAAAAAGTATTTTTTTTGGTGAGAATAGTTATAACAAGAGAGCAGAATTAATTGAAGATAGCAAAATACAACAAATTAAAAATGAAGAATTGAAGAGACAAAATGAAATTCTTGAATTTGAAATTAAAAATGCCCAAAACTCAAATGATCATATTGAAAACTTCGCAAGAGAAAAATTAAATCTTACCTATAAAGATGAGGAATTTATTTCTTTTCAAGATGAGAATATAAAAGATGAAAAAAATGAATAATTTATTGGTTATTATTGCAGCAGCTGGTGCAGGCAAAAGATTTGGTAGCAACGTCCCTAAACAATATAGCAAATTAGATGGAAGATCAGTTATTGAAAGATCTGTAAAACCATTTATTGACTCAGTAAATGTTTCTAAGATAATTATAGCAATTTCTAAAGATGACTTAGAAATTAAAAATCAAAACTTTTACAATTCAAAGAAAATTGAACTTGTTATTGGTGGAAATACCAGACAGAAATCAATATTCAATGCTCTTGCGCATGCTAAAGATAATTATGATTACGTGATAACACATGATGCAGCCCGTCCAAATATAATTGAGGATGATATATTAAATTTATTGCATGATATTGAAGAAACTGGAGCAAGTTGTTCTTATCTCTTCACTCCGGTATACGATTCAATTAAAGAAACGCACACTAAAGATAAAAATAAATACCATCTAGTTCAAACTCCACAGATATCAAAATTCAAGGATCTTAAGCTATCTTTAAAGAAATGTATTGACGAAAATATAGAATGTCCAGATGAGTCTTTTGCTATTGAATATTTAAATTTAAAGACTTCTAAGATTAAAGGCAGAAGATCCAATATTAAGATAACTGAACCCGATGATTTAGATATGTTAAATAAATTTTTAACTAGATCTGGAATTGGTTTCGATCTACATAAATACAAAAATGGCTCTGGAATAATATTGGGAGGATGTAATATTGATTGTAATTACAAAATAATAGCGCATTCAGATGGTGATGTATTACTTCACTCTATAGCTGATTCTATCTTAGGCGCATCAGGAATAGGTGATATTGGTAAGTATTTTTCAGATCAAGATGAAAAAAATAAAAATTTAGATAGCACAAAGATTATTAGATTTTGTCTTGATAAATTAAATGAATTAAATCTTGAGATTTATAATGTAGATACCGTCATTATTTGTGAAGAACCTAAAATTAATCCTCACAGAGATAATATTTTAAAAAGTCTCTCATTAATTTTAGAAATACCAATAGATAAAATAGGCTTAAAAGCAACAACCTCAGAAAAAATAGGCATTATTGGAAAAAATAAAGCAATTGCTGTTCAAAGCTATGTAAATTTAAGAGAGAAGCAATGAAAATATTACTAACAAATGATGATGGGTATGATGCGATTAATATAAAAAGTTTATACAAAGAGCTTTCTAAAAATCATGAAGTATGGATGATTGCACCTAAAAATAACTGTAGTGGAATGAGCGCAGCTATTTCATATTTAAGTGAAATAGAGGTCACAAAGATTGAAGACAGAATTTATGCAGTCGATGGTACTCCAGCAGATTGTACATATTTGGGTTTGTTAAGTATTGTAGACTTTGAGTTTGATATTGTTATATCTGGTATAAATCATGGTGCAAATATTGGAAATGATGTTTTATATTCTGGAACAGTAGGTGCTGCAATTGGAGGCAGAAATCTAAAATTTCCACCAGTAGCACTATCAGTAGCTTCTTATGATGCAAAAGATTTAAATTTCCTAATAAAAAAATCAGTTGAGTTGATTGAAAAAATCTTTAGATATGGTGAAAATTTCAAGGGAAAAGTGATTAATATTAACTTTCCTGATATTTCAGAGGAAGAATACAAAGGATATATTGCATCGGGCTTATCTAAAAGAGGTATCCCTGCCAGACCTATTCTTATTGAGGAAAATAAATCACCAAATGATGTATATAAATATAGATATAATGCATCTGGTGAACCTTTATTAGACAGCTTTATGACAGATGCAGAAGCGGTTAAAAATGGATTTGTCTCGTTTTCAATTCTTGATTACAGTTTAAACTCTCAGTCTTTTCTTGAAGAAATATCAAAATTTTTAGATGAATAGCTCTGGTTTTACATTTAGGAGAGTCAGAGAAGAAATGATTGAAACCCTTTTAGAGTTGGGTATTAAAGACTTCAGAGTTTTAGATGCAATTTCCCAAGTTCCAAGACACATATTTGTTGATGAGGCGCTATGGTCTAGAGCATATGAAAATAGGTCCTTAACTATAGGTTACAAGCAAACTATTTCACAACCATATATAGTTGCAAGAATGACAGAGTTATTAATTTCTCATACCAATGGAAGGGGTAAAGTCTTTGAGGACCTTTTAGAGATTGGTTCTGGTTGTGGATATCAATCAGCAGTTCTATCTTTCTTTAGCGAAAGAGTTGACTCAATAGAAAGAATCAAACCTTTAGTTCAAAAGTCTAGAGAAAATTTAGCTCACCTTAAAATCAGCAATATTTTATTTAAATACGGAGATGGTTATCAGGATTGGGATAAGGATAAAAAGTACGATGGTATTTTATGTGCTGCTGCGCCAAGAGCATATCCACATGATCTTATTGATCTTCTCAAAAACGATGCAAAATTAGTAATTCCTGTAGGAGGCTCTGAACAAAAATTAAATGTTATCCTAAAAGCCAAAGAAGATGAAATAAAAGAACAAGAATATGAAGATGTGTCTTTTGTGCCTATGTTGGCAGGAAAATCAGATGATGGGAATGATGTATGAAAGAGAAAACTAGATTCTTTATAGCAGGAATTTTTATTGGTTTATCGGAATTACTTCCAGGTATATCTGGAGCCACAGTTGCACTAATGTTTGGTGTTTACGAAAAATTACTAGATTTCTTAAGAAAATTTAAAAATTCAAATCTCATAATACCTCTTTTATTTGGCATGATTTTAAGTGTATTTTTGTTTTCTTCTTTAATTGATTTTTTATATCAAAGCTTTACTAAGACATTTAATATTTTAATTGCAATCCTAATGGTAGGATATGGAATTTTTTTAGTTATAAATACATTCATCAATGGAGACATAAATAAGGGTAAATCATTTTATGTATGCATTATAATTTCCATATTGATTGGATTTTCATTGAGTGGATTTTATATGTCAGGTGCATATCCTCCTGAAGGTCCTTTTGTGCCATCTTCAGCTGCCTTAATTTTATTTGGTTTTTTTGCATGTTCATTCCTACTTTTTCCTGGAATTTCAGGGAGCGCTTTTTTATTAGCTGTTGGCATCTATCCACTAATAATTGGAAGTATTTCAGGTTTAAACTTAGAGATTTTATACCCTTTTTTTATTGGAATGATTATTTCATTAATTCTTATGCCAAGATTAATCAATAAAGCTTACATAAGATTTGGAAATATGATGCTAGTATTCTTTGGAGGATTAATCTTTGCAGCAGGCATTGACAGCCTTATTTCAATGATATTGCCTAACCCAGAAGTATATTAGATTGCCTTTTAATTATTTTAAGGTTTTGATTTGAACATCTAAGAATTTATTCTTTTGAAGAAATTCCATAATTTTCATCGCCCATTCGTGATATGCCTTTCCCTCTACATTAAGATTGACAATATTATCTTTATTCAGATTATTTAAAAGAGTATTTTCAAAAATTATGTTATCCATATTAGAAAGTTCATTAATTTTGAATTTTGAATTATTAATAATCATTTCTCCATTATCATAAAGCAATATCGTATTTGAATTTTCACTTGGTGACGTTGTTTCATTTTGATTGTTAATGCCAATATTTAAAAATTCTCTTTTATTCTCTAAATCTTTAAAGTGATCAGCATCAGGAAGTGGTTCTTTAGCCTCGGTTATATTTTCATAAACATCAGCAAGTCTTGCATTTATTTCAACAAATTCGATTTGGTTTGCTGGTAATTCATCATCCGCAAATATTGCCTCAATAGGGCACTCTGGTTCACAAAGACCACAGTCAATGCATTCATCTGGATGTATTACCAAAAACTCAGGACCTTCATAAAAACAATCGACAGGACAAACTTCTACACAGTCTGTGTATTTACATTTTATACATGATTCTGTTACTACGTATGTCATAATTGCTAGAGAATGCATGATTTTAACCTACTGATGTTTAAATTTACACAAAACTATTTAAAAAAATGAAAAATTACTATATACTGTATAAATATACAGTAAATTAAGGAGTTTATTATGCCTAAATCAAAAGACACCACCTCGAAATCACTTAAGGATACTCTTGCGGATATAGATAGCCATTTCGGAAAGGGAACTGTTATGAGGATGGGTGATCGAGAAAATTTAGATATTCCCTCAATTTCAACAGGATCCTTAGGTCTCGATATTGCCTTAGGAATTGGTGGTATTCCAAAAGGTAGAGTTACAGAGATATATGGACCTGAATCTTCTGGTAAAACAACATTAACACTTCAAATAATTGCTCAATGTCAAAAGGAAGGAGGTACATGCGCTTTTATAGATGCTGAGCATGCTTTAGATCCTCAGTACGCTGAAAAGCTTGGTGTGAACGTAGATGAGTTACTTTTATCTCAACCCGATACTGGTGAGCAAGCTTTAGAAGTTGCTGATATGCTCGTAAAGTCTAAAAGTGTAGATTTGGTAATAATTGATTCTGTGGCTGCTCTTGTACCGAGAGCTGAAATAGAGGGCGAAATGGGTGATCATCATGTTGGTCTCCAAGCTAGACTTATGTCACAAGCACTAAGAAAAATAACTGGAAATATTCAACGATCAGGCGCAACTGTTGTTTTTATAAATCAAATAAGAATGAAAATAGGAGTTATGTTTGGAAGTCCAGAAACAACAACAGGTGGTAATGCTCTTAAATTCTATTCATCAGTTAGACTCGATATAAGAAGAATTGGTGCTGTAAAAGAAGGCGATGAGGTAATGGGAAATGAAACGCGAGTAAAAGTTGTCAAAAATAAAGTTTCGCCGCCCTTTAAACAAGCAGAATTTCAAATAATTTATGGTCAAGGAATTAATCAAGAAGGTGAGATTCTTGATTATGGAAATAAAATAGGATTAGTTGATAAGTCTGGTGCATTTTATAAGCTAGATGGTGAAAGCATTGGACAAGGCAAGGTTAAAGCAAGCTTATTTCTTAAAGAGAATAGTAAAGTTAGAGATAAGTTAGTTAAAGAAATTCGTTCATCTTACATTTCCCCTAAAACTAAGTAATTAGTTTTTTGATATAATTCCTATTAATATTATTTTAATAGGAATTTTTTTATGGCAGAAAAAGCATATATTGTGGAGGCAGTGAGAACTGCCGGTGGTAAAAAGGATGGCTTGCTTAGCAAATGGCATCCCTCAGACTTGGGTGCAAAAGTTCTTGATGAAATAGTAAATCGTCTTGACATGGATCCAGCTCTTGTAGATGACGTCATATTTGGATGTGTTGATCAAGTCGGTGCTCAATCTGGTAATGTGGCGAGAAACGCCGTTTTATCTTCATCTTATCCAGAATCAGTTCCTGGGACTTCTGTTGATAGGCAATGTGGCTCGTCTCAACAAGCAATACACTTTGCTATACAGGCTGTAATGTCTGGAACCCAAGATATAGTTATAGGTGGTGGTGTTGAAGTAATGTCTATAGTACCTATTGGAGCATCGGTAATCGATGGTATGGATGCTGGTCATGGTTTTCCCTTTGATTCAAATGGAATGAAAGAAAGATATCCTGGAGTATTCTTTTCACAATTTACAGGTGCTGAACTTGTTGCAAAAAAGTGGAATTTATCAAGAGAAGATTTAGATCAATTCGCTTTGGAAAGTCATCAAAAGGCTGTAATTGCTACCGAATCAAATTTTTTTGATAAAGAAATACTACCCATTAAAGCAAAAAATGATAAAGGTATTGAAGACTTGGTTATGATTGATGAAGGTATAAGATTTGATGCAAGTTTAGATAAATTGGCTGGACTTAAACCGGTTTCAGACGGTGGAGTAATAACAGCTGGTAATGCCAGTCAAATTACAGATGGAGCTGCAGCTGTTTTAATTTGCAATGAAGAAGGCCTTAAAAAAATTAGTGCTACACCTAGGGCTGAAATAGTATCAATTTCTGTAGTTGGAGATGATCCAGTTTACATGCTTACAGGACCAATACCTGCATCATTTAAAGCACTAGATTCAGCTGGCTTAAGCATAGATGATATGGATATTTATGAAGTTAATGAGGCTTTTGCTCCAGTTCCACTTGCCTGGGCGACTGAATTAAAAGCTGATAGAGCAAAATTAAATGTAAATGGCGGTGCTATGGCTTTAGGACATCCTTTGGGAGCTACTGGAGCAAAGTTGATGACCACAATGTTGCATGAACTTGAAAGAAGAAATGGTAAGTATGCACTTCAAGCAATATGCGAGGGCGGAGGCACAGCTAATGCAACGATTATAAAAAGAGTTTAATATTATTTTTCCCAATCAAACTTAGGCAATTCTTTGAATAAATTTCTTAATCCCTCAGACCATTTACTGGAAAGATCTGAAAAAAAAGGTGTCTTGAACTGAAGATGCTCTTCTTGAGAAATTTGAATGGTGTCTTTTTTGTAGACAATTAAATCTATTGGTGGACCCACAGTTAAATCACTTTTCATAGTAGAATCAAATGAAACAAGAGCACATCTTGCTGCATCACCTAAGGAAGTATCTTTTCTAATCAATCTATCTAGAATGGGCTTGCCGTATTTAGTTTCACCCAGTTGAAAAAAAGGCTTTATTTCTGATGCTCTAATATAATTGCCAACAGGATATACCATCATCAAATCAGGATCTTGTCCTTGAATTTGACCACCGATTATAAAATTAGAACCCAAATGAGTATTAAATGATATGCCATCAGTTTTCGAATGATTCCATGATATTTTTCCAACATAATCAGCGACATCATCAAAATTTTTACATATATTTAAACTATTTGTAGGATTGTTTGAATTCAGGTCATTTTGTAAAGTTTTATATACATGTTGAGACGTTGATAAGTTTCCTGAGGTAACAATAACTATACATCTATCACCAACTGAATATGAGAACATTTTTTTATAGGTAGAAACATTATCTAATCCTGCATTAGTTCTTGAATCTGATACCATTACAATACCATCATCCATTTTCATTCCCACACAATATGTCATATTTTTACTTACTTTAATGAAATAACTATTCTATATTTATATAACAAAAAAATACATAATAATCATTATGTTTCCTAACTGTCTTTGGTAAAGTATAAAAATCGTTCATCTTTTAATAGAAGACGGAAGTAGGTGAGAGCCGAAGGAACGCGATTCTTTATCTTATCTTATTCATTTTCTATTAAGTAAATAAATTTAAAATGAATAATAAAACTAAAGAAAATAAATTATTTGACGAATATTTAAACAATAAGCAATTACCTCGGCGAGGTTTTGGCAATGCTTTTAATTACTTTTCAAAACTAACACCAACGAAAAAAAGATTTTTAATAAAAACTCGCGATTCAATTATTAGGTCTATGGGAGTTACTTTCAGAGTTTATGATAATAATAAGCTTATTGATAGAGACTGGCCGCTTGATTTAATGCCCAGAATAATAAAGGAAAAAGAATGGATAGAAGTTAAAGAGGGCCTAATACAAAGAATAAAAGCAGTAAATTTATTTATTCATGATGTCTATCATAAGCAAGAGTTCCTTAATAAAAACCCTGTTTTAAAATCATTAATCTTAGAATCACCAAATTATTTAAAAGAATGTTCTGGAATAATTCCAAAAAATAAAATATGGGCAAATATTTCTGGTACTGACTTAATTAGGGATCACCGAGGCAATTTTTTTGTATTAGAAGATAATTTAAGAGTACCATCTGGTGTTGCTTATATGCTTGAAAATAGAAATGTAATGAAAAAGGTGGTAACAGATCTTTTTAACAAATATCAAGTTTCACCAGTAGATGACTATACTTCTCAACTTTATACATGTTTATCAAATGCAAGTTATAGCAAGGAAAAAAATAAGACTATAGTAATCCTTAGCCCTGGGGTTTTTAATTCAGCTTACTTTGAACATGCTTATTTAGCTCAACAAATGGGGGTTGATCTTGTTGAATCATCTGATTTATTTTTATCAAAAGATAATTATGTATGTTTAAAAACCATAAATGGTCAAAAAAAAGTAGATGTGATTTACAGAAGAGTTAACGACAACTTTTTAGATCCTGAGGTATGGGAAAAGGATTCTGTTTTAGGAGTTCCGGGTATAATTAAATCTTGGAAAGAAAAAAAGATTGCTATAGTTAATGCTCCTGGCTCTGGAGTAGCAGATGATAAAGCTGTATATGCCTTTGTTCCAAAAATGATTGAATTTTTCCTTGGAGAGAAATCAAAACTCAAACAGGTAAAAACATATTTATGTGCCTTTGAAAAAGATAAGCAATATGTTTTAGAAAATATCAGTAAATTAGTTTTAAAGCCTGTAAATGAATCAGGTGGATATGGAATTTTAATAGGGCCTAGTGCTACAAAAAAAGAATTAAGTCAATACAAATTAAAAATACAATCCAACCCAAGGAACTTTGTTGCACAACCTCTTATAAAACTCTCTACAACACCAACTCTTATAAAAACAAGTATTCAACCAAGGCATATTGATCTGCGTCCTTTTATTTTATCAGGCAATAAAACTTTTGTGACTAATGGAGGACTAACACGAGTTGCTCTTAAAAAAGGATCAACTATAGTAAATTCATCTCAAGGTGGTGGAAGTAAAGATACATGGATAGTTAATTAAAATGTTATCAAGCATCGCAGAAAAAACATATTGGCTTTCTAGATATATTGAACGTATTGAAAATACCTCAAGACTGATAAATGTAAATTCTGACCTCCTTCTTGATATACCCCATGATGAATCAAACGATTTAAAACATCTAATTAAGATTACAGGTCATTTTGATGACTTCAAAAAAAGTAACTCAAAGGAAAATGTTTTTTTCTATCTTATAGAAGACGAAAAAAATCCATCTTCAATTAAATATTCAATTGAAATGGCAAAAATGAATTCAAGATATCTTTTAACAATGCTTCCTAAATCAGCTTGGGAACAATTCAACAATCTCTACTCTGATTTTAATAATGGTGCAGTAAAGAGAAATAGTGAAGATTTGTATCAAATAATTAGAAATTCACAGAGATTTTTTGCAATTATTTCTGATGGAATGCAAAGAAATGATGTCTTTAATTTTATAAAGTTGGGAAGATTTATTGAAAGGGCGGACATGCTTTCCAGAATTATTGAAGATCAAATTCTTAGAAAAGAAACGTATGTGAATAAATATTATCAAAATTTACAATGGAGTAGTGTTCTTAGGTCTATCAACGGATATGAATCTTTTAAAACTATAAATAAAGAGAATCTAAATCAAGAAGTAGTGCTTGGTTTTATGATAATGGAAAAGTTGTTTCCAAGATCTTTAAAATATTGTGTTGATAAGCTTATTGAAGTTCAGAAATTTTTACCGAAGTCTACAAATATTAAAAAAATCACAAAATCTTTATTAAAAAACCTTGAGAAAAATAATGTATATAAATATGACAAAAAAATATTAAAACATTTAGATAATTTTCAGTTTGGTTTAATCAAGTTAGATAAAGAAATTAATGAGAGGTTCTTTTCGTATTAATTTTTAAAAAAGTTTAAGATGGTTTTAATATCATCAACTGGATTCATTGATTTATCCCCATTTCTTGCGATTAGCTCTATCTCTTTATTTTCAATATAATTTTTTCCAATAATTATATTTAAAGGAATACCTATAAGTTCAGAATCCTTGATTTTTGAACCATAACCAACATTTCTGTCATCAAGAAGAACTGAGTAATTCATTTTTGTGAGCTGATCATACAAATTAATTGCTGCTTCAGTTATTTCCTGTTCTTTGTTATGACCAATAGAAATAATATTTATATCAAAAGGAGATATATTATGTGGCCAAATTATTCCTTTTTCATCATAGTTTTGCTCTATAGCGGCAGCAACTAATCTTGAGACACCGATACCATAACAGCCCATTTGTAATGTTGAGGCTTTGCCATCAGCATTCAAAACGTTTGCTTTCATTGACTCAGCATATAATTTGCCCAGCTTGAATATATGACCAACTTCAATACCTTTTTTTATCTGAATTACACCTTTACCATCTGGTGATGGTTTTCCTTCTAGTGAGTCTATATCTTGTCCCTCGGAAAGCAAAAGCTCTGTATTAATTGCAAATTCAGAACCATCACTTATAGCAATTGTATCTTCTCCATTCTCAGCCAATACATGGAACTCTTCTGAGCTATCTCCACCAATTGCACCTGAGTCTGCTTTTGAAATCTTAAAATCAAGTCCAATTCTGTTAAAAATTTTCTTATATGTTTCTCGCATTAAAATATATGTTTCTTGAAGCGATGACTCATCAATATTAAAACTATAAGAGTCTTTCATCAGAAATTCTCTTCCTCTCATGATTCCATATCTTGGTCTCACCTCATCCCTAAATTTAGTTTGTATTTGATAAATATTTAAAGGGAGTTGTTTATAGCTTTTTACATTATTTCTAATAATATCCGTAATAACTTCTTCATGTGTTGGACCTAAACAAAAGTCTCTTTCATGCCTATCCTTAATTCTCAGTAATTCAGGACCCATTTTGTCCCATCTTTTAGTTTCATCCCATAATTCTTTTGGTTGAACCATAGGCATGAAAACCTCTTGAGCACCAGATTCATCCATTTCTTCTCTAATAATATTTTCAATTTTTTTTAAGACTTTTAGTCCCAATGGCAACCAAGTATATATACCTGAAGCAGCTTTTCTAATCATGCCAGCACGAAGCATTAATTTATGACTAATTATTTCGGCTTCTTGAGGAGCATCCTTAAGTGTTGGTATTAGTAGATTTGAAAACAACATAGTTTATAATTTTATCTTTTTTTGAGAACTTATGCCGATTTATGACTACAAATGTTCAATATGCGAACACCAATTAGAATTAATTCATAAAATAAATGATAAACCAAGTGAAATTTGTCCAAAATGTAATAAGAAATCCTTAAAAAAGTTAGTTTCTGCACCATCTTTTAGATTAAAAGGTGGAGGTTGGTATGAAACCGACTTTAAAACAGGTAAAAAGAGAAATATTTTGACGAGCGAGCCCTCTAAAGAGCATAAATCAGAAGAAACTTCTAAAACAAACTCCAAGAAAGCCTCTAAACAAGATAAAATTAATAAATAGATAGGGAAAAAAATGAAATCTAATTATTGTGGTGAAATTACATCATCAAATTTAAATGAAGAGGTTACTATTTGTGGCTGGATCCACAGAAGAAGGGATCATGGTGGAGTAATATTTCTTGATGTAAGAGACATAAAAGGTATATGCCAAGCAGTTGTCAATCCTGATAATCAACAATCTTTTCAATTAGCTGAAACCATAAGAAATGAATTTGTTGTTCAGATCAGTGGAATTGTTCGAAGTAGGCTTGAAGGAACAGTTAACAAAAACATGCATACAGGTGAAATTGAAATCGAAGTAAAAAATATAAATATCTTAAGCAAAGCAAATACTCCTGTATTTCCAATAGATGAATATCAAGAAGTTAATGAAGATGTGAGATTAAAAAACAGAGTTCTGGATCTCCGAAGGCCCGAAATGAACGAAAGAATTATTACAAGATCTAAAATTACTTCTTTAGTAAGAAATTATTTAGACAAAAATGGCTTCCATGAGATAGAGACACCAATCTTAACAAAAGCTACACCAGAAGGTGCAAGAGACTATATTCTACCCAGCAGAGTTCAACCTGGAAGCTTTTATGCTTTGCCTCAATCTCCACAACTTTTTAAGCAATTACTTATGATAGGTGGGCTTGATAAATATTATCAGATTGCAAGATGTTTTCGAGACGAAGATTTAAGAGCTGATAGACAACCAGAATTTACACAGATTGATATTGAAGCATCATTTATAAATCAAGATGAGATTATTGATTTAAGTGAAAAAATGATTAAAAAAATCATTAAAGAATTTTGCAATGAAAAACTAGAAAAATTTGAGGTAATAGATTGGCATAAGGCAATGCATGATTATGGTTGTGATAAGCCAGATCTTAGAATACCTTTAAAACTGATAGAGATTTCAGAACTTGTAAAAGAAGAAGAATTTAAAGTCTTCTCTGAGCCAGCAAGAAAATTAAATTCAAGAGTAGTTGCTCTAAAAGTCCCAAAAGGAAATTCACTTTCTAGAGGACAAATAGATGATTACACTAAATTTGTTTATAAACTGGGTGCAAAGGGTTTGGCATATATAAAAATAAATAATGTTGATGATTTTGAAAATGGCATCCAATCTCCAATTTTAAAGTTTTTAAATAATGAAACTGTTAAAAATATTATTAAAAATTTAGATGCAGAAACTGGAGATTTAATATTTTTTGGAGCTGGTTCGTCAGCTGTTGTAAATTTATCAATGAGCAGCCTTATTAAAAAACTAGGAGAAGATTTAAATTTATATATAACCAAGTGGGCGCCTTGTTGGATTATAAATTTTCCTATGTTTGAATTAAATAATGAAGGTAACCTGACTCCACTTCATCATCCTTTCACATTACCAAAATGCTCGCAAAAAGATATTTTAGAAAAACCAGAAGATGCAATTGCTCATGCTTATGATGTTGTACTAAATGGTTACGAAATTGGTGGAGGGTCACTAAGAATATATGACAAGAGTATGCAGCAGACAATCTTTGATATTTTAAATATTACTAAAGAAGATGCAGAGAATAAATTTGGTTTTCTTTTAAGAGCTCTTTCATCGGGGTGTCCACCGCATGGGGGAATTGCTTTTGGGCTAGATAGAATTGTTATGTTGGTATCTGACACTACTAATATTAGAGATGTTATAGCATTTCCAAAAACTCAAAGTGCGACATGTTTGCTAACAGATGCGCCAAGTAAAGTTGAAAAAAAACAACTTGAAGAACTTAAAATAAAAAGCATATTCAAGGAAGAATAATCTATGGCTGGTCATTCAAAATGGGCAAATATAAAGCATAGAAAAGCAAGGCAGGATGCCTCCAGAGGGAAAGTTTGGACAAAAGTTATTAGAGAAATCACAGTTGCAGCCAAAGATGGTCCTGATCCAAACGACAACCCAAGACTAAGATTGGCGCTAGAAAAAGCAAATACTGCAAACATGCCTAAAGATAATATTAAAAGAGCGATTGAAAAAGGTTCAGGTACTGGCGAATCAGGAGCTCTTGAAGAAATTATATTTGAGGGTTATGGCCCTGGTGGGGTTGCAATCTTAGTTGAAACTATGTCGGACAATAGAAATAGAACAGTTTCAGATGTAAGACATGCTTTCTCAAAGTTTGGTGGCAATCTTGGAACGGATGGATCAGTTTCATATCTATTTAAAAAACTTGGAATAATTCATATAAGCAAAGACTTTTCTGAAGAGAAACTAATGGAAATAGTCATTGAATCAGGTGCTGATGATTTTACCGAAGAAGAAGATTTTTATGAAGTAACTACTGAGTCTAATAATTTTAATAAAGTTTTAGATGTCTTTAAACATTTTGAGGTTAATTATATAAATGCT
Organism: uncultured SAR86 cluster bacterium; assembly: GCA_902516285.1. Classification (GTDB taxonomy): domain Bacteria; phylum Pseudomonadota; class Gammaproteobacteria; order Magnimaribacterales; family D2472; genus SAR86A. Next base: position 7,932 of record CABXXT010000008.1, on the reverse strand, counting down.
GAGTTAACCTTGAGAGCAGAAACCTCTATAGATCTTGATGAAGAAATGTCTGAAAAAGTTTTTAATATTATGGAGTTTATGGATAATCTTGATGATGTACAAGAAGTTCATACAAATGGCGAATTTCCAGAAGACTTTGAGGTTAAAGGTTAATTTTGTCAATTAACTCAAGAAATAAAGGTGCTGCATTTGAGAGACAGATTGCTAATGCGTTGATAGAAGATTTAAACTTAAAAAATCCTGTTAAAAGGATATTAGAGCAAACAAGAACAAAGGAACTGCCAGACCTGATGCTAGGCAGTTGGTGTATTGAATGCAAGGCTTATGGCACTGGTGCAGAACCTAGACCAGACTGGTGGGAACAGGTTATAGCATCATCTAAGACTAATGGATTAAAACCTGCACTTGTATATAAATTTAACAATAGACCAATAAAAGTTCGCATTTTAGCTTGCTCAATTAATAGCAGAATAAAGAATGATTTGGTTACAGTTGATCTTTTGTGGCCAGACTTTATTCAAATTATATTAGAGTTATTTCAAGAGGATATTGAATTACATGAACAAACATATCAAGTGTGATGACCTTAAACAAAAAATTTTTATAGAGGACACAGACTTTCAAGGAGTTATATATCACGCAAATTATTTAAAATTTTTTGAGAGAGCTAGATCTAATTTTTTATCAAAAGTAGGAGTTTCACAGAAGGAGCTCAGAAACCATGATAAAGCATTTGTAGTAAAGAGCATTGAACTTGATTACCTTAACTCAGCTGGGCTCGGAACTGAAATAATTGTCAAATCTTATGTAGAAAAAAAATCAAATGCAAGAATAGTTTTCTATCAAAAAGTTTTAAATAAAAATGATAATAAAATTCTTGTATCTGGAAGAGTTGAGGTTTGTTTTATAAATTTGACTAAAAAAAAACCAATAAAATTTCCTGATGAATTATTATCAAATCTCACATAGAATAAATCATGGATGAAATATCAGTTTTAAATCTTTTCTTAGAGGCTGGCTTAGTTGTAAAAATTGTTATGACATTACTTTTTGTTGCGTCAATTCTATCTTGGATAGTTATTATTGAAAGATACAATTTTTTTACAAAAATAAAAAATCTTAATAACGAATTTCTTAAAAATTTTTGGAATAATAAAGATCTTACTTTGCTTTACAAGGATTTGTCAGATAATGATTTTCTATATGGTTCTATGAATTTATTCAAGAATTCTTATGATGAGTTTCAAGATATAAATACAAATGAAACAATTTCAGAACTAGATCTTGAAGGTATTAATAGAATAATGAGAGTTTCAATTGCATCTGATGAGGAAGAAATGAATAAGCATTTATCATTCCTTGCTAATGTTGGTTCTGTTAGCCCCTATGTTGGTTTACTTGGAACAGTTTGGGGAATTATGACTTCATTTCAAGGTTTATCTGATGCAACTCAAGCAACCATTAATGCAGTTGCTCCAGGTATTTCTGAAGCTTTAATTGCAACAGGAATGGGTTTATTTGCTGCAATTCCTGCAGTAGTGGCATTTAATAAATTTACTTCAGAATCAGAGTCTATTAGTCAGAGTACAATGATTTTTGCAGAAGAACTGGCCAGTATTTTTTATAAGCAATCAATTAAAAAATAATGATTTATAGGCTTGCAAAAAAGAAAAATCTTAAAGCTGAAATAAATGTTGTTCCATACATAGATGTGATGCTTGTTCTTTTAATTATATTTATGGTTTTATCACCTCTTTTAATTCAAGGAATTGAGGTTAATTTGCCTCAAACAGACACAACAAAAATGACAGTACAAAATGAACCGTTAGTAATATCGATAGATAAAAATGGAGATTATTTTATCAATGTTGGGGATGAATCTCTTTCAATAGACTTAGAAGAGCTAAAAAGAAAATCAAAAGTAATTTTTGATGCAAATCCAGAAGTAGAAGTAGTTTTTCAAAATGATAAAGATGTGGCATTTGAATATGTAGCAAAAGCAATGGCATCAATTCAGAGTATTGGAATTTCTAATATAGGAATTGTAACTTCCGGCTATGAGAATTAATAAAACTTATTTTGAAGCCTCCTTTGTCTCATTTTTAATACATGCCTTAATTCTTTTATACTTACTTGGCTTCTTTTATTTTGAGTCTAAGCAAGCTTCAATATTAACTAAGCCGGTTAACGTAAGTTTGATTTATAAAGATCAATCTGCGGTAAAAATAAACAAAACTATCAATAAAATTATCAAACCACAAAAAATTGAGTCATCAGAACCAAGTATTAAAAATGAGACTTCTGCAGACTCTATCCCATTTGATTCGCTTATAACTACAATTGGTTTTGATGAGCTTTTAAAAGAAGATAACCTAATCTCTGAGAGAACAGAACAAAATGAAATTGATTTATACTCTTCCTTGATAGTAAAAAATATTCAAGAAGCTTGGCGAAAACCAATTAACATCCAAGAAGGATTAATCTGTAATTTAAGACTTACAATTAATAAAAACGGCAGAGTTCTTAACGTAAACCTTATAAAAAGTAGCGGCAATATAAGATTTGATAATTCTGCAATTAAAGCTGTCCAAAGAGTTGAGACTTTTAGTTTTTATAAAAAAATTTCAGCAAGCCTTTTTTCATCTAGCTTTGGGACAGTAATTATAAAATTTAATCCATCATGAACAGAGTAATTTTTTTACTAATATTTTCTAATATCTTAATTTCTGAACTTATCTTAGAGGTTACCCAGGGTACAGATGATCCTTATAGGGTTGCATTAGTAACATTTAATGGAGACGCTAAAACAGTTAATGAGATAAATTCAGTAATTAGAAATAACCTTATCAGATCTGGTGAGTTTAATATTTTTGAAGATGATGATTTGTTATCATTACCTAAAAATGAAAATGAAATAATTTATAACGATTTTAAGATTCTTAATATTGATTATCTTGTATTTGGAGAGGTTTTTATTGATGGAAATAGCAATTCAGTAGAATACAAAGTTTTTGATATTAAAAGGGGTACTCAGGTAAGAAACTCAACTGTTTTTGGAATTCCAAATAGAAATAGGCAATTAGCACATTATGTTGCAGATGGTATTTATGAAGAAATAACTGGTATAAAGGGAATATCAGCTACAAAAATTTTATACGTTACTGAGAAAGATAATTTCAATCTAGTTATTTCAGATGCTGATGGAAAGAATGAACAACTATTGCTTACAAGCTCTGAGCCAATAATTTCACCAACATGGTCTCCTGATTCGAAAAAGGTAGCATACGTATCATTCGAAACTGGTATGGCTAAAGTATATATTCAGGATATAGCTTCTGGTGAAAGGGAGATCGTGATAGAAAACTCAAAGCAAATAAGCTCACCAGCATGGTCTCCAGACGGAAAATTTTTATCTTTAACAATGTATCAAGATGGTAATGCTGAAATTTACATATTGAACTTAAAAAATAAAAACCTTACTAGATTAACAAATCATTATAGTATTGATACTGAATCAGTATGGTCACCAAGAGGAACTAAAATTATGTTTACTTCCGGTCGATCAGGATCTCCTCAATTATATGAAATAAATTTAAGAAAATTTAATTCAAAACCAAAGAGGATTACTTTTGATGGAAATTACAACGCTAAAGGATCTTATTTGCCAAACAATGAGGGGATAGTTTTTGTGCATAGAAGCAAAGATCAGTTTCAGATTGCACTTAAATACTTTAATGAAAATTTTGTTAGAACTTTAACAAACTCAATGATGGATGAATCACCTAGTATTTCTCCTAACGGAAATGTTATAGTTTATGCAGTAAAAATTAATGGTACTGGGATGCTCGCTGGTGTTACTTTAAGTGGAGCAAAATTTATTTTACCTGCCTCTGAAGGTGCTGTTCGTGAACCATCTTGGTCAAGTTTTTTGAGATAATTTAAGGAGTAATTTATGCAGTATTCAAGAATTAATTTTCATTTGTTATTTTTTTTAATTTTTTTAACCTCATGTTCAAGCATGAATGTTTCTCAGGAAAAAGTTTATTCTGAGGATGTGAGAACTGTTCAAGCATCATTGAGCAGTTCTGAGATTAGTTATGATAGCGAGGCAATTTTTGCTAATGCAATTATTTATTTTGAGTTTGATAAGTCAAACCTTACAACCAAATCTCTTCAAACATTGAAAAGTACTGTTAATGCATTAGAAGAAAATCCTGCAATTGGATTAACTTTATCTGGTCATGCTGATGAAAGAGGCACTCGTGAATATAATTTAGCTTTAGGTCAAAGACGTGCAGAAACCGTAGCTGAATACTTAATACTAAATGGTATAAATAAGAACAGAATCATTGTAAAAAGCTATGGTGAAGAAATTCCTGCAATGTCGGGTCAAAATGAAAAAAGTTATGCAAAGAATAGAAGAGTTGAGATAGATTAATTAATGAATATTAAATTTTCTTTATTATTTCTATTACCTATTATTATTTTTCATATTGCTGTTCAAGCAGATGATAATGAAGATCTAAAAACTGATATTTTATTTTTAAAAATACAGGAGCTTGAAACAGAAATCGCAGAATTAAGGGATAAAGTTGAGTCTCAGAATTTTTTAATTGAAAAATTAATCAACGAATCTATAGAAGTCTCTGAAAATAACTCTTTAAATATTGACGACCTTAATTTAGCGTCAGATATTAAATTTAAAGGTATTGAAGACCCCAAAAGCGAAGACCAAATTTATAATGGAGCAATTACATCATTAGAAAATCAAGAATATGATAGAGCTTATAATCTTTTTAACTTTTTTATAAGTAATTTTGACAATAAAGAAAAAAAGCCATTAGCGTATTTTTGGTTGGGTGAAATTTCTTTTATTAATGATGATCTAGAAAATGCAAATAAATTTTATTTGGAGCTAATAAATTCATTTCCAAATCATTATAGAGTTCCTCTGTCACACAAGAAGATAGGCGACATCTACATGAAAAAAGGTGAAACTAATATGGCTTCAAATAAATATAATTTTGTTATTCGACAATATCCTAATAATACTGCATCTTCTTTATCCTTGCAGATATTGAAAAATATGGAATAATCACCATCTTTATTTATGTATTACCCTGGGTCGCTAGCTCAGCTGGTAGAGCAGTTGGCTTTTAACCAATTGGTCACAGGTTCGAATCCTGTGCGACCCACCATTTTTGGGGCATAATACTTTAATGTTTTTTTTAAGAAATCTCTTTCTTAATTTAAGAACTTCCTTCACTGTCGATGCATTTAAAGGAGGTTTTTTATTCTTTTTAGTCCTATCTTCATGGTACATCTTGCGGCCTGTTAGAAATGAAATGGCTGTTTCAAATGTTAATGAACTTCCATATCTCTTAGGCGCTGGAGCGCTAACGATGTTGTTGCTAAATCCATTGTATTCATGGATTGCAAGCAGAGCTAATCTTAAAAAAATAATCTTTTATTGCTACTCGTTTTTTATAATTAATTTAATTTTCTTTATGTTGTCTTGGAGAGTTCTTGACCTTGGTAATTCAGTTTGGTTAGAGAGAGTTTTTTATGTTTGGAGTAACGTGTTCTCATTCTTTATAGTATCAATTTTTTGGGTTGTAATTATTAATTTATTCAGAGATTTTAAAACAAGAAATTTTTATGGAGTAATTATGGCTGGTGGATCTTTAGGAGCATTCTTCGGATCCTCAATAACTAAGGAAATATCAGGATCTTTTAATGAGTATGGTCTTGAGCTTTTTAGTATCTTTTCGGCCTCATTTTTATTTTTAGCAATGATATTTGCAATTCAAATGATAAACAAATCAGAGTCTCTAAATAAATTAGAGCTTAAAAATGTTGGAGGCGGAAGTCTCGATGCTATAGCTAACTCTATTAAGAAGAGCGAAATAAGAAACATCTCTTTATATGTTTGGATTTGGACTGGGCTTATGACTGTTCAATGGATTACTGCTGCTCATATAGTTGAATCATGGTCACAAGATCCTCAACAAAGAATAGAGTTTTTTTCTCTCATTGAGCAAATTATTTCTCCACTGACGTTTATATTTCAGATTTTTTTAACAAATATAATTATCAAGCATATTGGGATAAAAAATATTTTGATGATGTATGGATTTATATTTATCTTAGCTTTCATGTCCTATGGATTTATTCCATCTATAACTGTTGTTGCAATTATTCAAATAATTCTTAGAGTATTTGAGTATGCAATTAACAAACCAACAAGAGAGATAATCTTTAGTTCATTAAAAAAAGATGATAGATATAAATCATCAGTTTTCATCGATACTTTTATTTCTAGATTTGGTGACTTGACTGGAAGCAGCATAATTGCAATTGGGAAATTAACAACAGTTGCATTAAACATGCTCCCTCTATTTGCTATTCCTGTAGCTGCATGCGTTTCTTTTTTAGGTATTAAAATTTCTAAACAGACTAAACTTAAAGGCCCCTAGACGCATTTAGAATTTCTTTAATATCTACAATTTTTGTCATAATCCTCTCAGATACTTGAAAGTTATTTTGTGTAAGTTGAAGTGCAAATTCTAATTGGTTTAGAGCTTTTTCATTTTGTCCTAAAAGTATGAAATATTCAGCTCTACTTTGATGATACCCAACTATATTTTGTCCAGCTCTTTGAATTTCAGATAATAGTAACCATAGCTCAGGATCTCTATTTTTTCTTATTAGCTGATCTCTAATTATTTCTTCTGCCTCAAATTTCTTATCAATCTGTAAAAGAATCTTTGATTTTGAAATAGATAATGGATAATTCCTAGGAGAAATTTCTAAAAATTTATTTACTAATTTTAGAGCATCATCATATTTGCTAGCAGCATTTAAAACATCAACTTTAGTATTATTTAAAACAAGATTTTTTGGATATTTAGCTATAAGCTTATCAAGAAGTTTGATGCTTTCTGTGTAGTTATTATTATTACTATGCGCAAGGGCTAAACCATAAAAATTAGAATCTGAAGGATTATTCTCCACCCTTGCTTTAAAGATTCTAATTGAATTTGAGGGAATAGTTTCATAATAGACTTCAAGTCTTGACTTCATGAGCGAAAATTCAAGACTATCTTTTTTAGTGTTTTCACTTGAAATATTTTCCGCTGCATTAAATGCATCACTGATTCTTGATGATGACAAAGGATGAGTTAATAAGAATTCTGGGGGAAGATCTCCAGAAAGTCTTCTTAGATTATTCATATTTTCAAACATTTCTCCCATTGACTTTGGATCATATCCTGCATTTACAAGATTCATAAAACCAACTCTATCAGCTTCTTTTTCAAACAATCTGCTGTATCGCAAATTTTGTGATTGTAGGATAGCAGGACCAACTGCCATGGCATTTGGATTATTGCTTATTAGTGCAATCGCAATTGATGAGACCATGACAAGGGTTGATGCAAGATTAGTATCCTGTGATTTAAGAACATTTCTTGCAAAGTGTCTTTGGCTTAGATGTGCAAGTTCGTGAGCTAAAACTGAAGAAAATTGTCCTTCATTATCTGAATTAAGGAACAATCCACCGTTGATACCTATAATTCCTCCTGGCGCAGCAAATGCATTTAGAGAATCATCATCAATAAGCAATATTGAAAAATATCTATCTTCAACTTGACTGTATTCAGATAATCTATATATAAGATGCTCAGTATAATCAAAGATAATTGGATCTGATATCAAAGGCGCTTGAGAGTAAACTTGCTTAAGAAACATTTCACCAATTGCTTTTTCTTGTGCTGCTGAAACTGCTCCTGAAACTCTATCTCCCAGAATTGGTAATTTTGTGTTATTTGCAGCTGTCTCATCTGATGAAGCAAAACCAGAAGTAACAATTATTAATATTATGAATATTTTTACTAACATATTAGTTTAATTATAAGATTTAATATTAGAACA
>CABXXT010000007.1 GCA_902516285.1 uncultured SAR86 cluster bacterium | reverse complement strand
TATGATTGAGCTTTGCTTGGTTTAGTGATCTTCTTTGAATATATTTAATCCTTTTTGATCTATTATTTTTATAAATTTTTTGAGCCAAACCATAATTCTTGTTATTTTTGATAAATAACTCTCCTAAAACATATGCATCTTCAAGTGCTAAACAACCCCCTTGTCCCATAAATGGAACAATTGGATGAGCAGCATCGCCAATGAAAGTTATGTTTTCTTTAAAAAGTTTTGTTATATCCTTTCTTATATAAACACCCCATTTAAATAAGTTATTTTTTTTCAATGCCGGAAATCTTTCGAGAATATTAGCTGGAATATCATTTGCTAACTCATTAAAAGAGCCTTCTTGTCTCCATGATTCATTAGTTTTAGTGTCTGTTTTTACTGCTGCTATAAAGCTAACTTGTTTAGAATTGATAGGATATACTACTGAATGAAAGTTTTTACCAAGATAAAATTCAATATTTTTTTGATCCATAGATAATATTGATCTCCACACTGAATATCCACTGTAAAATGGCTTATCATCATCCTTAAAAGCTATTTTTCTGCATTTAGAATTTAGTCCATCACTGGCAACAATGTGATTAACATGAGATGTAAATCCATTAGTGAAATTAATTTTCTTGTTATGCAAATCAATATCATTTAATTCATGGTTAAATAAAATTTCACCTTGTTTAGATAAGTAACTATTTAATAATACTTTGTAAAGTGATTCACGAGATGTTGTGACAATGTCAATATGAAGTGATGTTATTTCTTTCAGTTCATTATAAAAGTATGCTCTTTTAGGATTACCTGATATCTTTTTAATTTGGTCAATCAAATCTAATTTTTTTAATATATTTAATCCATTTGGAGAAATAGAAATACCTGCACCAAGGTGTTTCATTGAAGATGATCTTTCAAAAATAACGCAGTCTATTTTATGTTTTTTTAAAAAACATCCTAAGGCAAGGCCACCTATACCTGCTCCAATAATTGCAATATGTTTTTTGTAATCATTCATGTATTAATTATGCCTTATAAAATAAAAAGGAGGCATAAAGCCTCCTTGATACTGAAACTAAAAATTAATTTTTGATTGGAACTATAGTAAATGATCTTTCATTTTCACACTCACCACCCATTGCAACCATTGCTTCATATTCAGGCATCTCATTATCTGCACCCCAAAAGTTAGTCCAGTTTTTACCATAATCAGTTATTGAAGATGTGTACACTGCTTGGACATAATCATAATCCCATCCAGGTGTTACCCCCATAGTAGGCCATATCATTTTTCTGCCAGCGACATCTCCTAATTTTTTTGCAGCTTGAGCAAAAGCAAACCATGCATCGTATTCCTGTTGAGCAGTAACACCCTCACCATATCTACAATCTGAATAAACAACATATCCTGCAGAGCCATCTGGTGTCTCAGAAACAGTTCTTTGCCAAGTATTTGCAACTTGTGAATTTGTAACCGGCAGTTCAGCCAAAAGCTTTTCACCATTTTGAACCCAGTAGTCATTTCCAATTGCTTGCATTTCTGGATTTGAATTAATTCCTAGCCATACAAAGTCTACCTGATCCAAGTTAACACCATAATATGGTACTAAGATAGATGCACTATAATCTGCATTAGGTTCAGCAGCATCACCAGTAGTTGCCCATTTTTCCCATTTTTCAGCCCACTTCATCATGTCATCCATATCTTTGCCTTCTTTGAAAGAAGAAAAATAATACTCTGCTACATTAGCTTCATACATTGGTTTATCTTCTTCATGATCATCTGCAAAAACTAGTAAACTAGTCAATAAACATAAACTAAATAAAATTTTCATAAATCTCTCCTAATTGTTATATGTTACTAAATTAACTAAAGTAGAAACATTCATTATTCTTCTATTTTCGCCAACTTCTTCTGCAAAAGTTGCGTAAGAATCTGATGAAAATAGTGCTTCACTCGTTGATAATTGTTCACCAATACTTCCAGCACTAAAGTATGCGTAATGCGTGTAATATCTTGAGTCTCCACCTACAAGCTGTCTCAAGCCATATGAACCTATAATATTTCCAGCTTCAGCCTGCGCTTCGATAACATCAGAATAAGCTGCTGCATATGATCCAGGATCCTTAACTTGCATTCTGTATATTGTATAAACTTGATTCTTTAATGGATCTTCATTTCCACCACTAATTAATTTCATATTTAATGTTTGCTCAACTGGTTCAGCAATTGAAGCAGTTTTTGCTAAAAAGGATTGAAATATAGGATCATTAAATGATTCAGTACCAGAACCTACACTCTCAGGATCATCATAATTTAAAACAACAACGTGTGTAGCATCATCATATCCATTAAATGCATATTGATGAACAGCAACAACTGATGGAAAAGATTTTCCCCATTCAGTAGCCATTAATTCATCAACTGCTTCTATATATGCTGCTGGATTTGAAACTTGAAAAGAATAAGTTGCTAAGTAGCCTGCAGAAAAAACAGATTGAGATGATATTAATAACAATGCAAAAAAACTATAAATATAATTTTTCATATATATCTCCTATTAAATAAATGAAAAATAATAATATCTTATTAATGAAGCATTTTAAAAAAAATAGTATAAAAATTTGATATAGATATATATGTGGTGCGGTACGCCGGTCTCGAACCGGCGGCCTTCTGCTTGGCAAGCAGACGCTCTACCAACTGAGCTAGTACCGCATTTGGGAGATTAATATACTCTTTAAAACAAAAGCTTTCAAGAAATAAAAAGATTGTAATTAAAGCTAATTAATGAGTTTTATTTCATTAATTTCTCTTAAAAATCCTTCATTTTGTTCAAGAAGAATTAAATAAGAAATATCTAAATCTAAAGAGAATGCAACCTTAAAATCTGCATTTACATAACCACCAAAAAATTCTCTATCTTCAAAATCAATATGTTGTGCATGAATATAAAAGGGATTGCCTAAACCATAGATCATAATAGTTTTTTTATCTTCATTCAGAACTTTCAATGCGTATTTATCTCTTTTTGAAAATGGCATCAAATTTTTTAAGGTTGTATTTGAGGGTTTTGCTATGACAGATTTATTTATTTTCAAACCACTTTTGTTACCAGATAATGAGAAAATTTTAGCTTTATTTTCAATTGAAACTGGGTCTAATGGTTTATTGCTTTCAGTAGGAATAATATTTAATGCATTTGAAGAGAATACATTAAAACTAATACACATAGTAAAAATAGTTATTATCAAGAATATTCTCATAGCCTTGTCCAGTTAAAAGCCCATGTAAATCCAAGTGGACCATATAATGAACCGTAATCATAATTTACATATTCTGATGAATTATCCTCGATTACCCATCCTGTAGCTTGTGAGTACCATCCAAAATATGATTGAAAAGCTCCCTCATAAAAATCGTTGTAGTCTGTAACATCGTCTATCGCTGAAATTGTTCCTGTCAAATCTATTGCTTTTGCTGTATAAAATTGTATTGAATTATTTGTTGGTCTATTAAAAGTTACTGTGGTTTGATTTTCTTTCGAAGCATCTTCTACTCCGTTAACATACCATTTTAAGGTAATTTTGGAAGTATCATATGCAACATCCATTTCAATTCTTATTCCACTTCTATTTCCAGCCTCATTTCTTGTATAGCCAACAGAATCAGCTCTATAAAATCCTTGGTTTTGAATGGAGCCGACCGCGAAACCCTCAACATTAACTGGGCCATATCCTCCGCTTGTGCATTTATCCATAACTGAACAATAAGTTGGCCTAAAATTATCATATAGACCATAGTAGTTACCTTCAAATAATCCTACTTTGCTGCATTCGGGATTTTTACTTACAAAATTACCGTCAGAATCCCAGATATTTACAAAGCAATTACAGTCCTCAATATTAATACCAACATCATCAAAATCTGCAATCGAACCATCAGCTCTGTTATAGCAAACTTTAATTTCTTTTCCTAAAACATTTAACTTATCTTCAATGTGATGATTCCATTTGATTAAATCAACATCGGATTGTGTTGAAGTGTTTACATTGTATCCATTGTCCGTCAGATCTCTTTCATCACTTCTATACTCATCCCCCATAAATCCATGAGCATGACCAAGCTCATGCATTAAAGTATGTCTGGTTCTTTCAGGATCGTCATCTCTTATACGTTGAATATTTTTATAACCTTGATTGACTCCTCTTCCAAGTCCAGTATCAGGATTTACAACTCTTGTGAGGACAGATACTAAAACATTATCTGGTAGGAGTTCATCAAAAATATCAGTATCCATTTCTCCAATACAATAAATGTCTTCGTCAAAATCATAACAACCTGTTCTAACAGCAACAGGAGAAGTACCATCTGGATCAACAGGCTCAGCAGAAACCACTGTAAAGTAATCATCACTAAAAAATTCTGAAGCATCTGAATTTCGTAATTTATTAACCGAAGCAACTAATGCCCTTCTGTATAGATCTATATCACTTTGACCATCAAGAGAATCACCAATAAATAAATATTTTGTTCTTCCAATTGAGTTTGGACTTCCAGATAAATAATATACATAATAATCTTTTTGTGTTTTTGCGCCACCATCAAATCCGTCATCTGGATTGTCGTCTTGATTTATTGTTACAGTCGTTTTGTTAGAAATTAACCATGTGGTAAACATATCACTATTGGATAAGCTGCCGTCTGAAATAATAATTTCTGTATTAAATAGTCCGGCATTAGTTAGTGTTGATAAATCTAGTTGAATATCACCTGAATTTTCTCCAGTCGATGTGAATGTTGAAGGTACTTCAATCGAATTTACTTTTGAGCTAAATAATAATTCATTTACTTCGTTATCTATATCGTTAAAAGTTATTGAAAATATAGGATTTTGATCAAATAATAAATTTCCGTCATCGTAATCTTGGTTTGTGACTATTGAGATTGTTGGAGCATCATTTACAGGGTTAACAGTGATCGAAACTGTTGAAGTTTCAGTAACATTTTTTTCACTGGCGGTCACTGAATATGTAAATTGGTCTTGGCCATTAAAATCTTTATTAGGAATATATGTAATTGAACCAGAGCCGGATAAATTAAGACTTCCATTAGTGGTTGTTGACGTTATTGAATAGGATAAGGTAACAACTTCATTAGCAGTTGCTGATATCGAGCCATTGAAAGTAGTATCCTCTTCAAGAGAAAAAATATTTGATGCTAATGTTATTGCAAATGGTACTGCAGGCGAGCCACCACCTCCACCGCCTCCACATGAAGCAATAAAAAAAATAACTATAAATAAGTTAAAAATTCTCATATATATATTATATAAAAAAAAGAGGGCATAAAGCCCTCTTTTAATTAATGAAATCTAATTAAAATTTTGCTCTAAAACCAATTTTATAAACTGGTCCATGATTTTGAGCTAAAAATAACATATTCTCATATCTGCTAAATAGTCTTACTTCTGAATCAGTAACATTCATTCCTTCAACAAATACTGTAGTGTTTTCGTTAACATTATAGTTAAAACTTACATCTACCTGACTTCTAGCCTCTACAAATAATGGATTGTACTGATCATACCCTTGATATGTTTCAGCTTTATAATTATTTGATATTCTTGCAGAGAACTTTTCGTCTTCGTAAAAAACTGAAACGTTTCCAGAGTCACCAAATCCAGGCAATGCAAATTCATCACCAACGTTACCTGGTGTGCCCTCAGTATCTCCATCAATCATTGTGTAATTAGCAACAACACCAAAACCGGTGTCAGCAAAGAAATGTTGAACAGAAATTTCAGTTCCTTCAACAGTACCTTCATTAATGTTTTCAGGTCTAAATACATCAAAACCTGCTAATGGATTAAATGTTGCATTACCTTCAACACATTCCATACTGTTATAGTAGAAATAATCGCTCCATGTTCTCTGATCAAGAGTACATGATGTTCCTGGCAATGTTGCAACATAAATTTTCATGAGTGTTTGCCACCAATCTACTGATCCAAAAGCAACTTGGTCAATAGTTTGCATGTTAGGCCAGTTTAAAACTGCGGTTGTAGTATCTGCTGGTCCTTTTCCAGGTAGACCATATCTTACATCATACATACCTGGGAAAGTTACACCAATAGCTGTTTCGTTTCCTACAAAATTCGAAAGATCTTTTTGGAAAAGATTAAGGGCAACATAACTCCCTTCTCCATAATAATATTCAAATGCAAAATCAATATTGTCACTTATTAATGGTTCAAGTGATGGATTACCTGAAGTTGCAGCTTGATTCCTTACAGCTATATTTGGAAACTGAGGAAAAACGACATTTGGAGAAAAATCTTCAAGATTTGGTCTAGCAATTGTTCTACCTATACTTGCCCTAACCACTGTATTTTCTGTAGTAGAAATACTAAAGGCAATACTTGGTAAAATTTCATCAGCTGTAGATTCAAAGTTACCTGTTACATTAACAAAATCTTTGTAAATCAAGTAAGGCCCCTCACCCCAGCTGTATTGACCAATAAAAGAATTGCCTGGTCTTTGATAATCTTGTGGAGTAGCCAAATCAATTTCCTCATATCTCAAGGCAGCAGTTAACTTCCAAGGTTTTGAGTTCATTTCTCCTTCAAAATTTGCTTGTGCAAAAGCAACTGTTGTTTCTTCAACTACTTTTGTATCATCAAAGATATCTCCATAACAGCCAGTTAGTTTATTGTCTGGACATCCCCAACCTGCTGCCCAATAACCAGCTTCATAGCCAGCAATTGCATCAGCTTTACTAATTTTAAAGAAATATGGAACTGTTGGTATGCTTGAACTATCTCCCATAATTCCAGCTAAACTTGTTTTAGTAAATACTGTGTCATCCCAGTTATTTGGTCCCCAGATAACAGCAGCATCAGAACCGAATTGTTCAGGTGAAAAAAGTTGATTTTCTCTTTTGACTCTTTTGAAATTCTGTTTTGTATAGGAAACACCAAACTGAACAGATACTAATGATTCTGATAGTGCGCCATCAAGATTTTTCCAATCTCCTTTAAATTGGAATTGATTTGTATCATTCATTCTTCTTGCATCTTCAAGCATTGCTGTTGTTGAGGTAATATCTCTTGCCTCAAGATCTCTTACAGTTCTGCCAAAATATTGGAAACCAATATCATATACAGGAATATATCCTGGTATATCATCAGTTGCTGTCCATGTTACTTTGTCAAGTTCAGCCCACTGATTATATGGATTACCATTATCAAATGGTAAACCATCTCCATAACCAGACCATGAGCCATTTCCAAAGTTAAGAGCGTTTTGGTTTCCTTTTACAGCTGCAGAAGATTGATGAGCATCAAATTCTAAAACTAAACTATCACTAACTTCCCATTCAATATTAAAGCCTACGGATTGGTTAGTTGATTTACTATCTTCATATCTTAATGTATGTTGATAAGAAGCCACAGATCCAATCACATCAAAGTTTGTCATTACGCCATTTTTATCAATAACAACATTGTCAAAACCGCTTATATTACCGTATTGATCAGTTCTATATGGATGATCTAAATAAGAGCCAACCATATCACTGTTAGTCCCAAACTCTACAGATGAAAATGTAGTATCTATAGTGTAAGTTACTTTTTCACCACCGATTTGAAATGATGCTGAGAAGTTTTCTCTTACCCTTTCGTTATCTCTGTATCCAAGCTGGAATGAGTTTGGTCTAAATGTGACTCCATCAGATCTAGTATTATTATTTGAAATATTTGGACCAAAAGTAGGTACTGAAACTAAGCTACTTGGGAACCAAGTTATTTCATTTGTAGTTTCTTCTCTATTATTTCTATCATGATAAGAACCTGAAACTGCCAAGCCCCACTCAAGGCCGCCAAATGAGCTTTTATAAGAATTAACAAATTCAATCTCTGGTGTGTAATCTTGACCAATTTCATTGGTGGAATCACCCATTAATAAAACGCTAAACGAGCCTCCATTATCTGACTCAAGAGGTTTTGCAGTTACCATGTTTATAGTTGCACCAAGTCCACCTGAGGGCAATGATGGATTTGGACTTTTATATACCTCTAATCTTGATACTCCATGAGATGAGATTGCGCCAAAGTCATATGCTCTTCCACCGCCAAATTCTGCGGGAGCTGTTGGCATTTGTCTACCATTAAGCGTGACCATGTTAAACTCAGGTCCAAGTCCTCTAACAGCAATAGTTGAACCTTCAATATTGCTTCTTTCAATAGAAATACCAGCTATACGAGCTAAAGATTCAGCTAAATTTCCATCTGGAAACTTACCTATATCCTCTGCAGTAACAATTTCAGTTACTCCAACCTTATTTCTTTTGATTTCTAAGGCATCTATAAGACTAGCTTTTATGCCTGTAACAACTACCTCTTCAACATTTTCCTCTTCTTCAACATCTTGAGAAATTATAAAAGTTGTGAAAGGTAATAAAAAAATTAACGATAAAAAATATTTTTTCACGCTGGGCCCCCTAGCATTAGTGAATTTAATAGGATATTAGACTTTTTTGAGCAAAATAAGTCAAGTTAAGTACTATAAATTATATATTTTATATGCATCTTTATTCATAAATGAATTTTAATGTTTCTTCACCATATTTAGACCACCACTCAAGACCCATTAAATGAATTTTTTCTAAATTCTCTGGAGAATCATCATCCAAAAACTTGTTAATTTTGCCTCTGGGTGAATTAACTCTTAAGTAATTTTCCTGGAATATATCATCAGAAATATCGTTATGAATTTCAGAATCCAATAACATACCCATAATATCATTACGTAACCAACCGACACCTCCCCATTTTTTCGATGCATTTCCCTCAATTTTATTTTTATTTTGTCCCGAACCAATACTCAATATTTTTATATTTTGAGTATCAAGTATTTTTTTTGCATGAATATATCCTATAAGAGTGGGATTATTGGTGACAATACTTCCATCAATCATCCATGATTTATCAGGCATTTGATATGTTGGATAATACATTGGTGCAGCACTTGAAGCAGCTAAGGCATCAACAAAAGTTATTTCTGGAGTATCTTTAGAGTTATGAATAACATGAGATCTTTTTTCTATGTCATAACAAAGAGATAAAAAAGGCTTATTAGATTGATCAAGAGTATTTTCTCCAAAAATCTCTCTAAGAACCTCTAATCTGCCAGCATTCTCATATCTTGGTCTTGCTTGAATCAAAGATGCTTTATCCCAAAAAAATGAACTTTTCATGATTTTCTTGAGATAAGTATCAGTCCAATAACTCTTTACTTTATCAGCTGTAAATCCACCAAATGCAAAACAAGCAGCATTAAAGGCTCCAGCACTAGTGCCAATAAACATGTCAAAGCTATCACTAATTTTTCTGCCACTTTCTGCTTCAAGTTTTTTTAAAAAAACTAGCGATGCTATAGTTCTTACACCACCACCGTCAAAAGATAAAATTTTTTTATTTGTAAATCTTGATAAAAAACTAAATATATTTTTCATTTAAAGCTAGATAAGATATTTATTTTAATATTGGTTTATTAAGATATTGAGACGCCTCTTCAATTCCACCAACATTTTCAACATTAGTGAAGCCGAGTCTATCTAAAATGCTTTTAGCTTTTCCAGATCTGTTTCCACTCCTACAATAAACATATATTTTGTCATTTTTTTTTATAGCACTTGGTAATGTTTTAATATTTTGCCACTCAATATTTAAGGAACTTTCAATATGTCCTGATTGATGCTCCTGCGAGGTCCTAACATCAATAATATACGCGTCACTTGAAAAAACATAAAAACTACCAAGTATCAAAAAAATTGCAAAAAGTTTTTTCATAAATTACTCTGCCAATATTCAAGAATCATATCTGATGCTTTTTCACCTATCATAATTGTTGGAGCATTTGTGTTACCGCCAATAAGAGTTGGCATTATTGATGCATCTACTACCCTTAATCCATCAATTCCATAGACCTTGAGTTTTTCGTCAACCACAGACATATCGTCATTGCCCATCTTACATGTGCCGACAGGATGATAAACAGTATCTGCTTCTTCTCGAATTGCTTGCTCAATATCCTTATCATTATTTAAATCAATTGGTCTTTCAACATGATTGCTAGTATATTTTGATACTGGTTCTTCATTTAAAATCATCATCATTTTTTTATATCCTTCTATTAATGCATGCATATCGTCAGGATGAGATAAAAACTTAGGATCAATCTTTGGATCATCATTTGGATCTGATGAATTGAGAGTTACTTCGCCTCTTGACTTAGGCCTCAATAAGCAAACGTGACAACTAAGTCCATGTCCCCAAACACTTGTTCTTCCATGATCAACAACCATAGCTGGTGCAAAATGTAGTTGCATATCGGGAATATCAATTTCGTCATTGGATTTAATAAATCCGCCAGCTTCTGCTACTGTTGAAGTAAACATGCCAACTTTAGCAAAAATATATTTTAGAATCTCAAGTGGGAATTTATAAAAAATTGATTTAAGAGAAAAGCCTATAAGCTCCATTGAGTTGTATCTATGAACTGAAAGATAATCAATATGATCTTGGAGATTTTTCCCAACACCAGGAAGATCATGAACATGTTCAATATTATGTTTGATGATTTCATTAGAAGGGCCTATACCAGATCTTAAAAGAATTTGTGGCGACCCAAAAGCTCCTGAAGATAAAAGAACCTCTTTATTTGCATTGATTTTAAAAAACTCTCCCTTATTGTTAACACATTCAACTCCGATAGCTTTATTGTTTTCGATAATTATTTTGTTCACGTTAGTTTCAGTCATTACTGTAAGGTTTTCTCTGTCTAAGCAAGGCACAAGATATGCTTTTGCAGCACTACATCGTTTACCATCTTTTTGGGTTGTCTGATAAAAACCAATACCCTCTTGATTTTCACCATTAAAATCATCGTTATATCCAAAAATTTTTGATCCAGTCTCAACAAAGTCTTTAGTAGGCCTATTTTCGTGTCTTATTTTTGTTACATTTAAAGGACCATTTTGACCATGAAATTCATCGTCGAGTATCTCATTATGTTCTGCTTTTATAAAATAAGGCAGTACCTCGTCATAGGACCAACCATTATTTCCAAGCTCTGACCAATGATCGTAATCCCACCTGTGGCCTCTTACATAAAGCATTGCATTGATTGAACTTGAGCCACCTAGAGTTTTGCCTCTTGGTTGATATCCTCTTCTGTGATCAAGTGATTCAGCATTAACCTTATGAACACCTCCAGCTGAATCGACCATTTCTCTTTGAGGTTCTGTTACTAAAACTTTCTCAAATTCTTTTTGTGGTTCTGTCTCATAACCCCAATTATATTTTCCTTTTCCATCTCCCAAAAAAGCAAACCCTACTGGAATATGAAGTCTTGGATCGCTATCTTTTGAGCCAGCCTCAATAAGGCATACTGTATAATCAGTATTTTCACTTAATCTATTAGCTAAAACACATCCTGCTGAACCAGCTCCTAAAATTATAAAATCAAAACTTTTCATATATCTCAAACTCAAAAATATTTTTAATAAAGTTTATGTTTTAGAATCATAAATGTAAACTTTAATAGAGTTAAAACATTATGAGTTTCTTTAATATTTTTTTAATAGTCTGGTTAATCGTTGGATTAATAACATTCATTTATCTTTTTTTTGAGAATGCCCCGTATGGAAGACACATCAAGACAGGCTGGGGTAAAGAAATTCCTGCCAGGCTTGGATGGATTGTTATGGAGTCACCCTGTGTTGTTCTGATGATTTTTTTAACAATAATTTATTATAAAAATCTAAATGTTATTCACTATGTATTTTTGATCTTATGGTTAGCGCACTACATACACAGGACATTCATATATCCATTTATGGTTGATATGGAAAATCAAAAAATGCCTATTAGTATTCCAATATCAGCTATAAGTTTCAATTTTATTAATGTGAGTATTCAATTTTATGGAATTTTTCTTTCAGGTGAATATTCATATCAATGGTTTATGAATCCATATTTCTGTATTGGTATTGGTTTGTTCATTTCCGGCATGTATATAAATATTAGATCAGACTACTACATGATTTCATTGAGAAAAACGAGGGGACCTGGATATCATCAACCTAATTCTTTTTTATATAAATATATCTCATCTCCAAATTACTTTGGAGAGATGATTGAATGGTTGGGATGGGCTATTTTAACTGCAAGCTCCGCTGGACTTATTTTCTTTTTTTGGACAGTAGCTAATCTATTTCCAAGGGCCATTGCACATCACAAATGGTATAAAAAAAGGTTTGAGAATTATCCAAAAAATAGAAAAGCTGTAATTCCAGGCATTATTTAATTAATCCCATTTCCTTTATTTGATTTGCGACATCTAAAATAGACTCTTCTGCAGGTCTTGGATTCCATCCAAGAATATCTTCAGCTTTAGTTGTTTTACTTGTACTTCTTACTCTTCCCATGAAAGGGACTGTAGCTTTAAGCTGTTGATTAAAATTAGCTAAAAATTTTGCCAACCATATTGGTACGCTCATGCTTGGGACTTTATTAAATCCATTGCTTTTAAGCAGTTTTGCAATATCTTTGTACCAAAGATCTTTTTCAGATAACGCAAATCTTTCACCATTACTCAAAGAACTTTTCATAGCAAGAATGTGCGCATCTGCGACATCTCTTACATCAACAAAACCGAACTGTATAGGTATAGCAACTGCCATTTTTCCTGTTACCACCATCTCTATTGCTTTATTGGATTCACCAAGATCATTTGTTAAAGATGGTCCTGTAACAAGCGCAGGGTTGATGACTGCTAATTCAAATGGATGTCCTTCCTCTTTCACAAAATCCCAAGCTGCCATCTCAGCCAAAGTTTTGCTTTTTGAATAATGACTTATTTCAGAGCTTTCTGGATCAGACCAATCCGTTTCATCAAAATATTGTTTATCTTCACCGGTTTCTAAAATGGCAGCAACTGATGAAGTCAAAATCACTTTTTTTACATTATGTTTTTTTGCAAATTTAAATGCTCTTTTAACCCCAGACACTGCAGGTTTTACAAAATAATCTTCATCATGAGTATTTATAGAAAGTGGAGATGCAACATGTAGTAAAAAATCACATCCTTCCATTCCCTCATCCCATCCATCATCTTCGGTCAAATTAAATGTAAATAGACGCAAATTTTCTACTGGTGTGTTATCTTTTTTTAAAGCCTCAATAATCTCATCTTTTCTTTCAGGAGATCTTAGAGAACCATTAACAGCATAGCCTTGATTTAAAAGTTGATGAATGCAATGCAATGCAATATATCCTGTTGCTCCTGTTACTAATACTTTTTCCATAATTTTCTCCTTAAAATTTTTCTAATGAATCTTTTACACCTTGATGAGTAATGGTTCCATGCTGGATATTAAGACCGTTTCTTAAATGCTTATCCTCTGAAAGAGCTTTATCAATTCCTTTGTTGGCTAAATTTTCTACATAAGAAAGTGTAACTTTGTTTAATGCTTCGGTTGCAGTTAAAGGAACAGCACCAGGCATATTTGTAACACAGTAGTGAACAATATCATTTTCAATAAATGTAGGATTATCGTGAGTGGTTGGTTTGCTGCTTTCAAAACACCCGCCTTGATCAATTGAAACATCAACCATAACAGTTCCAGGTTTCATTGAAATTAGCATATCTTTTGACACCACCTTTGGAGCCTCTTTTCCAACAACATAAACACTTCCGATAACTAAATCAGAATCATTAATTGAAGTTTGTACTGATTCATTTGTAGACATAATATATTCAATGTTTTTTGAACCAAATTCCTTCTCAAGTGCCTGTAATTTCGATTCTGATGTATCTAGAACCTTCACTAAGGCGTTATTGTCCAATGCTTTTGATATGGATTGTGTTCCAGCTACTCCAGCACCTACAACTGTAACTATTCTAGGTTCAATATCTTCCATCTTCCCAATCATTACACCCTTTCCTTTATTGTGTTTTAAAAGATGATATGAACCAACAATAAAAGCTAACTGGCCTGCTATTGTGCTCATAGGTGCCAAAAGCGGCATTGAGCCATCAGCAGCAGTAACAGTTTCATAAGCAATGCCTGTTACACCAGTATCTATTAATTTTTTTGCGTTTTCCGGATCTCCTGCTAAGTGGAGGTATGTAAATAAAGTTAAATCATCTCTTAAATAACGATACTCATCTGGAATAGGTTCTTTAACTTTTACGATCATTTCTGAAGATTTATATACATCTTCTGCAGAGTCTAAAATTTTTGCCCCTGAACTTAAATACTGATCATCAAAAAAACCAATATTTGCCCCAGCATTTTTTTGAATAAAAACATCATGTCCAGAACTTACAATTTTTTGCACAGAACTTGGCGTCAAGCCAACGCGACTCTCATTATTTTTAACTTCTGTTGGAACTCCAATAATCATAATATGTAGAATGTACCACAAAAAAAAGAAGCTACACAAAGCAGCTTCTTTTTTATTTAAGATCTAGCCTCTTGATGTGAAATCAGGCATGAACTCTTTTTTATCGCCTATGTAAAATGTCCAACCATGATAAACATCAGGAACTTCTGCGCATGTTGCAAACTCACTAAATAAAGGAAACATTTCACCTCTCACATCCTTTTCAAATGATTGGGCTGCTTTATCCATCGAATCTTTAGTATTTGAAAAATTTGCCCATAAAAAGTCAACATCAGCATCTGTGTGAGATCCGTCTGCATTTTTATATGCAAAATAATTTGCGTACGAATAACCAGTTCCGTTGTAATCAGATTTGCTTACTGCGCTGGTAAATCCTGGTAAGAACGCCTCTGCATTTGTCCTGTCAGAACCATTGGTATAACTGCATTGATAAAATTCACTGTAAAAGTATCCACTTTCATTAACAGCTCCATATGTATTAGGTAAAATTGGATAAACGCCATCAAAAGAATTTCTTCCTTCTCCATCACAAACCATTACATTTGAATATTCTTCAGCCCAAGCTTGTGCTTCTTCATTCAGATTCCAAGCATTCCATTCGGCATCAGCTTCTTGTTTTGAATTCCAATTCAGCTCCCACCATAACGAATCTCCGAAAGCATTTGTATCTGCAGCTGGAACATACCCCCAAACACCAAACAATGATTCAGCAGTTATTAACTTTTGCCAATCTGCAATCATCTTTGTAGAGTTTTCAGCATTGAAGTCTGATCCTCGTGTGCATGCCATAAATTCGACATAGGTTTGTCCATCTGTGCTTTCCAATGAATCTACAAATTCTGCATAAATTTCTGCATCTTTTCTGTCTTCAGAAGATTCATTAGACATCTCATTTGAACAGCTTGTAACAAATAAAATACTTATTACAAAAGCTATCATCAATTTATTTTTGAACAACATATTTTTTCTCCTCTATGTATATATATTTTTTATGACTCAACATGGAATAACTTTGTGTATATTCTCCATGAATTATCCTTTTTTAAAAAAGAGAATGAATCAATAAAAGTCATCCCCAAGTATGCCTCTCTTATTTGAACAATTGCGGTATCTCCAACTATTTCACATGAAATTATTTCTAGAAATTCTTCATCGCCTTTTTCCTTAGGTGATGGTTGTTGATCGGCAACAAATCCTGCAAATTCATCTAAATTCATTTCATGCAAGCCATCTGGTAAATAACCACTTATCATTGCATTTTTATCAAATGCTTCTTTAATTTTTGCAGGGTCAGATTCGCAGCAACCCTCATAATAAATATTTATGCAGGTTTCTATTTGTTCTTTATTACTCATTTGTTCCTCTGAAAACCATCAACTAACATTCGATGGTCGTCAGTGTAGGCTTTTAAAGCTTCTTTTAACTCAGCATTAGTGTCTCCTAAAACCTGAAAACTACTTACAATAAAAGTTTCAAGAAATTTATCTCTGTGAGGTGCCTCAGCAAAAGCATTCATATGAAAAATTGCATCTTCATTTGAGTGATACACTTCCATCAGTGATACATTTTTTTTATCCTTAGAGATCCAGTACTTATAATACATGGTTTTAGGTTCAGTTTTTTCTACAGTTTCTACAAGATAATTTATAAAATTATCTGCGCTATCTGATTTTCCATCGGCAACTTCAAGATCTAAATAAAAAATAATTGGATTTGTTTTATGATGCATTCCTAGCAGAAGACCAGGAAGCATTAATGTCAAAATTAAAAAATTCTTCATAATTAACTCCTAAGATAATAAGATATTACTGTAACTAAATAATATCAACAATTTATTTTGGGAAAATATAATGCAGGCAAAAGATTTTATTCATAAATGGCACGAAGTAGTTAATGCAAGTGAAATGAAAAAACTTGATCAATTAATATCTGAAGGTGCTGTCTTCTCTTCACCAGTTGTTTTTAAACCTCTTGTTGGAAAAGAAATTACAAAAATGTATTTAGCTGCAGCCGGTCAATCTTTCAACATGGAGAAGTTCTTATACACAAAGGAAATTCATGATGGAATGTATTCAGTATTGGAATTTGAGACATTCATAGACGACATATCAGTTAATGGCGTCGATATGATCGAATGGAATTCAGATGGTCAAATAGTAGATTTTAAGGTGATGATTAGGCCATATCAAGCCGTCCAAAAAGTACAGGAAAAAATGATTGAAGCTTTAGAAGGTTTAAATTAACTTTTATCTTTTGGTCTTGATTCGTTAACGACAAGAGCTCTTCCGTCTTGCTCAGATCCATTTAGCGCTTCGATTGCAGCTTCTGCACCATCACTCATTTCAACAAAACCAAATCCTCTTGATCTGTTTGTCATTCTATCAGTGATGATTTTTGCTGATGTAACGGTACCGTATTCAGCAAAAATATTTTCTAGATCTTGGTCGTTTAAACCCCAAGAGATATTTCCAACATATATATTCATAGTTTCCTTATATTATGGCATCATCATACATGAAAAAAATAAAAATAGTTTTCTTATTTAAAAAAAAAAGGCCTTAAAAAAAGACCTTTTTTTTGAGTTATTTATCTTAGTCTTTCAGTAATATACATTCTATAGTTTGAACAGTTATCAAGTAGTTCTCCAAGAGCAATATCCTCATCAGATCCTAGAATGTTTTCCCAATAATTATCAGTGCCAACACCTAATTCACTTATTGATCTAGCGTATAGTGAATAGACATAGTCATAATCTCCTTCAGTTCCTCCAGATCCTGGGAAAATCATTTTTCTGCCAAGGTTATCTCCAGTTTCTTTTGCAGCAATAGCAAAATCTTTAAGTGCATCAAATACTTGATTAGCATTTACACCATCTTTCATTTTGCAATCTGAAAATCTTACTACTCCAATGTCTGGATCTCCCTCAGGTGATGAAACTGCCCATTGCCAAGTATCTACAGCTTGCACAGTTTTTACAGGAACTTTAGCATTTTGTTCCCCTCCATTTTTTGCCCAGTACTCCATACCTGCAAACATTTCAGTGGCGTTCGGCCAGAGCCCCAGAAATACAGCGTCAAACTGTGTCAAGTCTGTACCAAATTGAGGTTGGAATAGTGCAATATCAAAATTATCATAGACATCGGTTTTATTCAGGACTTTCTCTTGATTCTCCATAACCCAATTTCTAAAATCCATATAGTTTTTTCCTGGTAAATATTTGACAGCATAATACTCAGCTTTATTTGCTACAGGCTCATACTTATTTTCTTGCGCAAATGAATTTAATGAAAATATTAAACTCAGTGTAAAAATTAATTTATTCATCTTAAATCTCCTCTGTATTAGAAAAATATAACAGTTTGAAGTTTAATATAAAGTTTTAAAAATAAGTATAAAAAATGTACGTATTAAATATAATTTATTATGTATTAAATATTATTTAGGATATGCATTAGAGAGAGGGTTTAACTATGAAAAAAATTTATACGTTGGTTTTTGGTTTGATGTTTTTATATTCATGTGAGTATTCAAATGTTCAATATACTGATGTCGACAAAGCTACAAATGAGAATATTGTATTAGCCCAAAGTTGGATAGACAATCTTTTGTCAAACAACTTGGAGGATGTTAAAAATTCAATGCATGAAGAATTTACCTTTGTCTACATGGGAATAACTGAAAATGTAAATGGGCCATATGGTAAAGGCGGAGTTTCTTATGGGAAAGAAGATTTTTTTTCAGACTATTGGCCGATTGTTGGTGAGCTACTACCTAATGGAATAGTTCTGAAGACTATTGATACAATTGCAGATACTGAAGGCGTCGCACTAATTCAAGAAGGAGATGCTGAGGGTATAAATGGTGAATATGATAATAAATACGTTTGGGTTTTTAAGTTTAAAGATAACTTAATCTATAAAGTAAGAGAATATAACAGCGACCTTTTGGTTGGAACAAGATTATATAAAAATAAATTAATTGAAGACGACTAATTATTAGTTAGAATCCTTTATATATTTATATCCTAAAACACCAAATATAATTTCTAACAACATCCAAAGAACAAAAAGAGGATGTGGAATACCATCAATTATTAAGCTTAGAAACCTTCCAGATGCTAGTCCCGCCATAAAAATTATTAAACTCCACAATGCAGGAATTTTAAGAGAATCATTAAAAGCTCCTGTTATCCAAAAAATTACAAAACCAATATATAGTCCCATGACAGCCCTAAATATATTTGATAGATTTATGCTATCTACTTCAATACCATATAAATAAGAAAGGGTTACGTCTGGAACTATTCCATATGACAATGAAATCATAAAAACACCTGAAGCAACAAATATTAAAAAAAATGATTTTTTATTCATGGAGTATATGTTTCATCCATAACGAACATCTCAACACCACCAGTGATTTTGTCATTTGACATTGCCTCTGCTGTTTCTGGATCATTAAATACTTTGATAAATGCATCCAAATCATTCGTATCAAAAATAGCCAGAACTTTGTTATCTTCTGTCGCTCCCATATATGCGATTGAAACTCCTTGTGATTTAAATAAATCATTATGAGTTTTAAATTGTTCTCTCCAAGTGTCTACACTTTCCACCTCTGCTCTAACTGCTACATACATATTTCACTCCATTTTAATTTTTAAATTATCTCACTAAATATTTCATTTCCACTTATGTCATTCAATGATATTTTAATTTTTTTATTTTTAGTATCAATCTTAATCAAACCAAAATTCTCAAAATTATAAATTTCTGTTAATAAAAGTTTGTCAGTTTCTACCAACAACTCTCTTGTAGATGCTGGGATGTATTTAAGAATGAACTCAGGAACATATTGAAGTATTTTGCTTATCCTTGCCGTCTTTACAGGCTTATTTAAAGAGGAGGATGTTAATTCAACTATCGAGCCTTTTTTATAAAGACCTCCTTTATGCCTGTCTCCACTTATAATTAAACTTTTCGTTCCAACAGATTCTAAATTTTTTATAATTCTTGATCTTTCATGAGGGAATAGATTCCATTTTTCAAAAACATGCTCAGTAGCTAAAACTTGAATTGATGACAGCACTATTATTAGATCTGATTCTTGCTCTATAACTTTCTCAAACCAACTCCATTGAGCATTTCCTAGAATAGTTGTATTCGGATTATAAGTTGGAGAATAAGGAAATTTGTTTGAAGTTAATCTAGATCTAAAAAACCTTGTATCAAGGACAATCATATTTATTTTGAAGCCATCTATATTAAGGACCTCATTAAAGTATAGTCCATCTCTGGAATGTCTAATGTCATTATTGGGAATGTTCCAAAACTCTAAAAATAACTTTTCTGATTCCCTTTTATTTACAAAGTCTCCTCCTCCATCATTTATTCCATAATCATGATCATCCCAAATACTAATTATCTTTTTTTCTTCTAACCACTTCGGAAAAAGAGTCGATTGAATTTCATAGCTATTTTTAAGCATATTCAAGTTTCCAGTTGGATCATCACCGTATACATTGTCCCCAAGAAACATAAATGTATCTACATCTTTGTCTTTTATTGAAGTCCAAATTGGTTGAGGAAAATTTTGATCAATACATGAACCAAATCCAATTAAATATTCTTTTGCAAAAATAAAATTTGATGTAAAAATACTGATAACAAGCAAGCAAAATTTTAAGTTCATTATTTTATTATAGCTGTTTCTTTATAATCATAAAAAAGCCCACTAATGTGGGCTTCATAGTAAATTGGCATCCCGTAGGGGAGTCGAACCCCTGTTGCCGGGATGAAAACCCGGTGTCCTAGGCCTCTAGACGAACGGGACGTGTAGAAAGTCGTATTATATGGAATCATCTTAAATTATAAAACCCTAATTCATTTAATTTTATTGATTTTTGATAAAAATCCTCTAAGGAAACTCTCTTCCATTTCATCTGGTTGTAATCTTGAAAACATCCTTCTTATTCTTGAAATAATTTTTTTTGGATTATTTGGATCGATTACATCTATATCTATTGCAGTTTCAATGAAATGATCAATTAGCATTTGTAATTTTTCTGAATTTACTTCTGGATAATCTCTCCATTCTTTTGATTGGTTTTCTTTAGAGGCTTTGAATATTTCATAAGCTATGACTTGAGATGACATGGCAATATTTAAAACTGGGTAGTCCGGATTTGCAGGAATTTCAATTAACTTATTTGCTAATTCTAGTTCTTCATTTGTAAGTCCTCTATCCTCTTTACCAAAGATAATAGATATTTTTTTATTACTATTAGTTTCACTTAATATCATTTTTGCTGCTTCTTCAGCATTTAAAATTGGCCATTTAATTGATCTATCTCTTGATGAAGTTGCGTAGACAAATGTACTATCTTTAAGGGATTCTTTTAAATCTTTATAAACTTTTGCATTTTCAAGTACATCAGTTGCATTACCTGCAAGAGCTGTTGCCTCTTTTGATGGAAAAACTCTTGGATTTATAAGTGATAAATTTGAAAGGCCCATTGTTTTCATTGCTCTTGCTACAGAGCCAATGTTTCCAGGGCTTATAGTATCCACCAAAACAATGTTTATAAGATTACTTTTTAAAGACATATAACTATTATCCTTATTTCTATTACAATAGCGACATGTCAAAAGAAGCTTTATTAAATGTAAATCTTTTAGCTGCAAGAAAAGGTGCTGCTGAATTAGAGTTTGCTGTAAAAAAAGTTCATAGCTTGGATTCTTCTAAGGGAGGGCCTGAAGGATATTTAGAGGCAATTGAAAAAAGAGTTGAAAATCTTGTTTTTGAAGAAATTGAAAAATTTTATCCAGAAGATAATTTAGAAAGTCCACATAAAGGATATGAAGAGAATAATTCTAATGTTACATGGATGCTTAAACCAATTGATGGGAAGATCAATTTTATAAATGGCTACCCACATTTTTCTATTTCCTTGTGTTCAAAAATAAATAATGAAATCATTTCATCTGTTGTCATAGATCCCATTAGACGAGAAGAATTTTCTGCCTCGCTTGGCGGTGGTGCAAACTTAAATAACAATAAAATTAGAGCGAGCAAGCAAAATGGATTAGATGATGCAATGCTTTCATACTCAAAACCAAAAAAAACTTCTAAAATTTATGATTTTGATAAAACCTATAAAGAGCTTGCTAATCAAAAGACTAGTATGAGAGAGTCCGGATGCGTATCACTTGATCTAGCTTATGTTGGGACAGGAAGATTAGATGGATTATGGGCTTTTGATGTTAACGACATTGATTTCGTATCCGGAGCTCTTATTGCTCAAGAAGGAGGAGCACTTTTGAGCAACTTTAATGGTGATCCTAAAATTTTAAATGAAAACAACATTCTTTGTTCAACATCAAAAGTTTACAAGTCTATATTGAAATCTGTGAAACCCCACTATAAACCCTAGGGCATATGGTCAAAATCAGCTCCCTCAGGTTCAGGCAAGGCAAGGTCTTCTTGAGTAAGATTTAAAGACAAAAGCATATTTGCAACAACATATATAGAAGAATAAGTACCTACTAAAACTCCAAGAATTAATGCTAAGCTGAAACCTTTAATTAGTTCCCCACCAAAAAAGAAAAGAGCAAAAAGGACAAGTAACGTTGTTAAAGAAGTTATGATTGTTCTGCTCAAGGTTTGATTCAAAGATAAATCAATCATATCTAAAGGCTCCAGAACTCTTTCAGTTCTAAAGTTTTCCCTTATTCTATCTGACACAACAATTGTGTCATTAAGCGAATAACCAATTACAGCTAACAATGCTGCCAACACGGTTAAATCGAAATCCCAAGCAAAGACAGAAAAACAACCAAGAATAATAATAACATCATGTCCTAAAGCTGCGACTGCTCCGAGCCCAAATTTATATTGAAACCTAAAAGCAACGTATAAAAGAATCATGAATAACGCAACTAGCATTCCCAGACCACCTTGATCTCTTAATTCTTCTCCAACTTGGGGACCAACAAACTCAACACGTTTAAGATCAATGGTTGACTCTGATGAATTTAATATATTAAAAATGTCTTCTCCAACTGAGCTGTTGCCATCAAGATCAGCAACTTTAATTAAAACATCAAGATTGGTTCCAAAATTAACTACTTGAGAATCTGCATAACCGTTGTCTGACAAATTATCTCTTATAGATTCAAGAGATACTGGTTTGTCATAAGTAACTTCAACTAAGGTGCCACCTGAAAAATCTAATCCTAAATTTAAGCCTCGAAAACTTAGAGAAAGAATTGAAACAATTAAGACTGCTGCTGAAATAGTTGCAGCAATCTTTCTAAATTTCATAAATCTAAATCTGATATCCATTATATTTTTAAAGTCTTAATATTTTTATTGCCATAAACTAGATTTACGATGCCCCTGGTACACATAATTGCTGTAAACATTGAAGTAACAATTCCTATTGATAATGTAATAGCAAAGCCTTTAATTGGACCAGTTCCAATTACATAGAGTATGAGTGCAGCAATCAATGTAGTAACATTAGCATCAAAAATAGTAACAAATGCTCTTGAAAAACCGTCTTTTATTGCAAGTTGAGGATCTTTTTCTTTTAACTCTTCTCTAATTCTTGAAAAAATAAGAACATTAGCGTCAACTGCCATACCAACAGTTAAAACTATTCCAGCAATACCTGGCAGCGTTAGAGTAGCTCCCAGAAGAGACATTATCCCAGTAATTAGTACTAAATTAATAACCAATGAGAAGTTTGCAGCCAAACCAAAAACTCTATAGTAAAAAAACATAAACAGAACCACCATACTAAATCCAATAACTATTGATCTAATACCAAGCTCAATATTTTCTTTACCAAGGCTTGGGCCAACAGTTCTCTCTTCAACAAATTTCATAGGTGCTGCAAGTGCGCCTGCTCTTAACAAAAGTGCGAGCTCACTTGCTTCTGCAGGAGACCCTACTCCTGTGATTCTAAAGCTTGTGCCTAAAACAGCTTGAACTGTTGCCAGGCTGATAATATTTTTCTCAATATAACTTGTTTGTTCAATAATTTTTTCACCAAGGTCATTAGTTACTAATTCAGATTTGTTCTTTTGCTCAACAAATAAAACTCCAAGCCTTCTTCCAATATTTCCAGTCGTTGCCTTCTGTAATGCACGCCCTCCTTCCATATCAAGAGTTATATTCACTTGAGCAAAACCACTTTCATCAAAGCCAGTATTTGCATTTGTTACCCTATCCCCCGAGACAACTACAGCTTTTTCTAAGAAAGCTGTTTGAAATTCATTATCTTTAAAATTAAATTTTTCTTTTCTTAGAGGAGACGTTCTAGAATTTGCTTCCAATCTGAATTCAAGATTAGCAGTTTTACCTATAATTTTTTTTGCTGCAGTAGGATCTTGTACTCCAGGTAATTCAACAACTATTCTATTAGCTCCTTGCCTTTGAACAATTGGCTCAGAGACACCAAGTTCATTTACTCTATTTCTTAAAGTAACAAGATTTTGCCCAACAGCGTAGTCTCTGATCTCACGCAGCGCTATGTCTGAATACTCAAGCAATAAAGTATTCGAACTCGGTCTTTCAGTGATCACATACTGAACTCCATTAATCAATGGACTGTCTTCTTTATATTTTTTTAACGCTTTGTTATAACTAGATTTATCTGAAAATTGAAAAAATAGAGCTAGGTCTTTAATTGAAGATTTATCATAGGAAATTCTTTCATCTTTAAAAGTGGTCCTATAGGAATCTAACAAAAGTTCTAGTCTTCCTAGTTGTGCGGTATCAATATCAACTTCCAAAAGAAAATGAACTCCTCCGGAGAGATCAAGACCAAGCTTTACCGGATTGCCACCAAGATTTTTTAACCACTGAGGAGTAGAAGGCTCGAGATTGAGAGCAATAATCACTTTATCTAATAAGGCATTTTGTAAAATTGTTTTTGAGGCAAGCTGTTTGTTTACATCATCAAATTTAACAACAATTTTATTTTCTCTGAGAAAAATCTCATCATATTCCGATTCAGATTGTGAAAGAATATCTTTCAATTCAACAAGCAACGCTTGATCTGCAGATTTACCTGAGTCTGTATAAGCTACCTGAATTGAGGGTTGTGTCGGATAAATATTAGGCAATGCATAAATAAATCCAAGTGTTAGGATAACAAGAATTAAAAGATACTGATAAATTGAAAATTTATTCACTTTTTTTAATTGATCGAATCAATTGTTCCTTTAGGTAAAATACTTGCTATTGCAGATTTTTGAAGCTTTAAGACCATATTCTCTCCAACCTCGATAGATACATATCCACCTTTTATCTCTTTAACTTTACCTATTATTCCACTTGCAGCAATGATTTCGGCTCCTACTTCAAGTTTTGTCAACATTTCATTTATTTCTTTATTTCTTTTATTTTGCGGACGAATAACCACAAAATACATAAAAAATAATAGAAAACCTAAAAAAAGTAATGGCGTAAATAAAGATGGTTGAGCTGCTTCCATAATAAATTCCTATATTCTATAAAGGCCCATCGGGCATTTCTAAATTTTGACTATTATAAAATTCTTTTATGAACTTCGCGAACTTATTATTTTCTATTGAATTTCTTAAGTTTCTCATAAGAGATTGATAGTATGCGATATTGTGATAAGTTGCCAACATAGATCCTAGCATTTCGTTAGTTCTTTGAAGATGGTTTAGGTATGCTCTACTATAATTTTGAGATACTTTTGAGTCACAATTTTTATCAATAGGTTCATCACTATTTTTGTATTCAGCATTTCTGATATTTATGACTCCCTCTGAAGTAAATAATTGACCATTTCTTGCATTTCTAGTTGGTAAAACACAATCAAACATATCAATTCCATACCTAACAGCCTCAACAATATCTTGCGGTGTTCCAACACCCATTAAATATCGCGGCTTATCTTCTGGTAATTTATCAGACATAAATTCTAATATTTCAGTTTTTTCTTCTTTTGATTCACCTACACTTAAGCCACCAAGTGCAATTCCATCAAAGTTCATTTCAGTTATTTTATTCAAGGATTCTTCACGCAAGTCTCTATACATTCCACCTTGCACAATACCAAATATTGCTGAATCTGATTTATGAGATTTTATGCATCTTTTTGCCCATCTCATTGATAGTTCCATAGATTTTTTAGCTTCCTCGTATGTTGATGGATAATCTGTACATTCATCAAAAGCCATAACAATATCCGATCCTAGGTTTTGCTGAATTTTAATAGAGTCCTCAGGGGTCATAAAAATCTTTTTTCCATCATATGGAGATGAAAACTTTACACCTTCTTCATTAATTTTGACCAAATCTCCAAGACTCCAAACTTGAAAACCACCTGAGTCAGTAAGAATAGGTCTCTTCCAATTCGTAAATTTGTGAAGTCCTCCCAAATCACGAATCCTCTCGTCTCCTGGCCTCAACATTAAATGAAAAGTATTTCCAAGAATAATTTCTGAATCTGTAGATTCTAGATCCTCTACAGTCATGCCTTTAACAGTTCCATTGGTTCCAACAGGCATAAATGCAGGTGTTTGTACCTTACCTCTTGTAAATTCAAGCTCTGATCTCCGTGCAAATTCAGATTTGTTGTTTAAATTAAATTTCATGTCTGTTTAAAAGCATAGCATCGCCATAAGAAAGAAATCTATACTTCTCATTAACTGCAGTTTTGTATATTTCCTTCATATTCTTATGTCCAATAAAAGCTGACACTAACATTAGTAATGATGACTTTGGCAAATGAAAATTAGTAATGAGTTTATCAACTGCCTTAAATTTATATCCTGGATATATAAATAGTCTTGTATACCCCTTAAACCCTTTTTTTGTTTCATCAATATATGCAGTCTCCAAGGCTCTTGCAGCAGTCGTTCCAACTGCAAAAACTCTTTTACCTAAAGATTTTGTTGTCTCAATCATATCTATGACCTCGCCACTCACTTCTAAGTATTCTTTATGGATATCATGTTCAACAATATTTTCAACTTTGACTTGCTGAAAGGTCCCTGCCCCAACGCTTAAATTAACTGAGGCTATTTGAACACCAATCTCCTTAATAGCTTTTAGTAACTCATTATCAAAATGCAATCCTGCTGTTGGTGCTGCGACTGATTCTTGAAGTCGCTTATTTTCATATACAGTTGCATACCTATCTTTATCTAAATCTTCATCAGGTCTTTTTATATATGGTGGAAGAGGAATATGCCCAATTGCATTAAAAACTTCTAAAGGGGCTCTATCAAATTGAAGAATAAAAAAATTATCTTTGCGATTGATGCATTCAACCTTATATGAATCTAAAAGAATGTTAGAGCCTAGTTTTGGACTTCTCCCTGATCGTATTTGTACTAATGCTTGATTGTCCTCCATAATCCTTTCAAGCATTACCTCGATAGATCCTCCTGACTCCTTTTTCCCAAATATTCTTGCTGGAATGACCGAAGTATTATTAACAACTAATAAATCTCCCTCTTCAAAGTAATTAACAATGTCTTTAAAGGTTTTATGCTCTAATGGCTCAGAATGGACTAATAATCTGCTGGAACTTCTTCTTTCTAAAGGATAGTTGGCAATTAGCTCATTTGGTAAGTGATAATCAAAATCTGAGGTTTTCATGAGTAGCAGATTTTAAAATAGATAATACTTAGCTACAATGCTTTGCAAGCCCCATTGGCGGAATTGGTAGACGCGCGCGATTCAAAATCGCGTTCCTTCGGGAGTATCTGTTCGACTCAGATATGGGGCACCATGTAAAACTTTATGTGAAATTTTTATGTGTTTTTTTTAATTATTTCTTTCTTAAATTTTGCTATTTTGTAGTATAACTACTAAAAAAGTGCCTTTCATTGGTTGTTTTTATAGTATATTTTTAATATTTGACAATTTTTATCGATAACAGGTTTAATCTACTACATAAATTCATTCATTAATGTCATGAATAGTTTGTAAACCGACTATTTATATGTATTTTAGACGCTCAATGAATGTGAAAAGCTGCTTTGCTTGAGTCAATTAAGACTTCACTTCTCAAGACGCCCAGCAATAAAAAATAACGGAGACTTTATGAATACTTTAAACAGGGTATATTTTATATTTGGACTTTTTATTATTACCGCTTGTGGTGGCGGAGGCGGTGGCGGTGGATCAAGTAGTGATTCAGGTTCCGGTTCTGGTTATGGAACTAGTTCCTCAAATACTCCACCAACAATTACAAATTCGTCTTTAAATGTTTCAGTCGCTGAAAATCAAACATCTGCATTCACAATAGTTGCATCAGATGCAAATGGAGATACTCTTACCTACTCTATAAGTGGAACTGATGCATCATTCTTCCAAGTATCAACCTCCGGTGTTGTAACTTTTATAACTGCGCCAGACTTTGAAAATCCTTCTGATGCTGATGCGAATAATATATATTTAGTTACTGCCACTGTATCTGATGGGATGGAAACTGATTCTGAAAATTTCACTGTAACAGTTACTAATGATACTTCTGATGACATCACGACTGAGGCTTATGATGGAGTATATATTAGCTCAGGTCCAATTCAAGGAGCAACTGTATGTGTCGAGGTTACACGTCATACATGTACAGGAGCACAGTACACAACAACAACTGCACAAGATGGAACTTTTTCGTTAACGGTTGACTCAGGCACGACGGATATTGTTATTAGAGGTGAAGGCGGATTTGACCCTGTTACAAATCTTCAATTTGATGACGTTTATACTTTTGCTCTGGGTCAGCCTGTTACTGATCAAAACTTTGTAGTTTCACCACTAAGTTCAATGCCATATGCCAGAGAAACAGGAACATATGAACAATTAAAATCAAGACTTGGAATAGATTCTAGTTTTATGATCAGATTTGATAATCCTTATTCAAACTTAGATTCTGCTATTTACAATAAAGCTGCAGTTGTTAATGCTCAACTAATGGTCCTTTATAAAATCTTGATTGACCTTCATCCAACTTTTACAGTTGGTAATGGTCAGTACTATTTAGCTACTGACGTATTCAAGGAAAGATCTGAAAATGAGACATCCCTTGGAGACACAGCTTTTATAAAAGATTTGTACACCAATAGTATTCAAGATACATTGTCACTATCTAGTCAACAATTGATTGATTTGTCAGCTGGCACATCTGCTTACATGCAAAAAATGTATGCAAATTCATCTAATTCACTCTCACATTTTACAAAGGCTGGTGTT
The DNA here is from genome assembly GCA_902516285.1 of uncultured SAR86 cluster bacterium. GTDB lineage: Bacteria > Pseudomonadota > Gammaproteobacteria > Magnimaribacterales > D2472 > SAR86A. The sequence goes on along the minus strand of CABXXT010000007.1, from coordinate 35,233 downwards.
GAGGAGCTTGTTCAGCTTATGAAATCTGTTGTGGACGGAACTTCTACTTCTGCTGAGATTGATAAGCTAACTTTTAATACTATTGATTGGATTAATGAAAACACATCATGGGCAGGCGGAACAATAACTGATAATGAGTCAAGCCTCAAGACAACAAATTATTCGTTATCTAACAATGGGAATAGCAATTACGTCGTCGATAACGTAAATGCTTCAACTACTGAATTCATTATTTATGTAAAAGAAGGTGATGTGATCCAATTTGATGCAACTAGTTCAGTTACATCTAGTCATCCATTTAAAATGTCTACCGTTCAAAATGCAACCTCTTCTGATGCAGGAAAGATTGGTACAAATGAAGGTTGGAATGAAAATACTCTTACTTTAACAGTTGGTGCTAATACACCAGATACAATTTATCCATATTGTGATTTTCACTCCGGTATGTATACAAATGGAAAAATAGTGAAAGTTACTTCATATGATATGTCTCAAATAGACGTCACAAATGCATCCTCTGCTCTCCAGGTAAAAGGCACAGTATCATCTGGACCCTTTAAAGGGGCCTCTGGCTATACCTATAAAGTTTATTTGACTTCCCAAGGAGGGTCTGAACACACTCATGAGTTTTATGAATATCCAGGATTAACGTTTTATATGACAGCTGATCAAGGATATCACGGAGCGATGAGCTCTTCTGATGACTCAATGTTTAAGCCAAAATCACACTATGCATCATCTGATGATGGAGGAAGTTCAGGATACTAATTTTTAAAGAGTCAAATTATTTTGGCTCTTTAAAATCTTCTTAAATTCTTCGCAAGCTTTTTTGCTGACTTTTTAAATTGGGTAAGAGCTGGTTCATAGGATACGAAATCAAATCTTTCAGCTAGTGAATATCCGTCCCAAAAAGATATATAGAACTTGTCTACTATAATCTCAAGTTCCACCGAGGCAGGATCTTGATTCTCAACATCAATATTGGTAATAGCCACTTTTTGATCTGCAATTGAACAAGTTGTATTTAAATCATTAAAAAAAGATTTATGTAAATTCTCAAATTTTATTTTATCTTTACTTATGTTTGTTTTGATCATACGAATGATGTCTTCCAACCTTAAAATCTCTCAGTTCAGAGTGTTTAGTTTTTCTTCCTCTTACTCTTTCTCTCCATAAATTGAAGCTTTTCTTTTTTAAATTTTTTCTCATTAAGCTAACTACATCATCATGAGTTAAATTGAATTGCGCTTCTATAGCATCAAATGGGGTTCGGTCCTCCCATGCCATTTCAATTATTCTTGAGATATCGCTTTGTGATAAGTCCACTTAACTTGATAATAAAACTATGTTGTTTGCAGCATTATCATATACGAAATAAGCATCCTGCAAATGTCTTTTTCCATTTGGAACAAATGCTTCTCGAGCATGAAGAACTCTATGACTTGCGACAATTAATACTTCACCGCTGTTTAGCCTAAATTTACAACGATACTTATAATCATAAATTCTTGATGAAAGCTCATGCAAGGCTTTATAAAAATCATTAATTCCTTTTCTTGACGGATTGATCATTTGCATCAGTTGATTTGAAAATCTAAAACTTTCAACTGATCCATCGTTTTTACATTTTATTAATGGCTCCTCTGCATAGGTTTCATTTTGATCATCAAACTCTCTAAACGGAACATCAAATTTTGTAAGGATGTTAAAAAATTTTGGGTGGTCTTCTTTGAAATCATTTAAGAGTTTCGAACTATCAACAATAATTGATTCTCCCCCCTCACACTCATTTTCTAGCATATGCAATGCTTGAACACTTGGTTGAGCCTTATAACTTGCAAAGTCATTGTGTGGTGGGAGTCCTTTTGAGGTATGAGCAACATTGTATACATGACCCGTTACAGAAACATTATGAATCCTTTCGAATAAAGTCTCATGAATTGGACCAAGCCTTTTTGAAAGAAGTTCTAATGAATTGGATTTTCTTGGAGCTTCTTTTAAAATGATGGCACCATATTGAACAAAATCTTTTAGAGCTTTAAGCGCAGTATTTTTGTCTTTAAGGAAATCTGCCCATCTAAATTTACTTGGTAAGAACGATTTTGGCCAGAACTTATGTTTTGGATATCTGGGCATACTACTTTGAAGAAGTTTTTTTAATGATATTGTTGTTTTGTGGTCATCCTCCCATCTAATTAAAAGATTTTCATGGTCACTTTCAACTTTAGCTGGTTTAATATTTACAGGAACTGTATGCAACAAAAATTGCTTTTCTTCAGTCTCTTTTATTCTGCATTGATTACATTCACAATTATCTCTTAACCATAGAAATGGAAGATCAAAATCCTGATTTTTAATAGAAATTTTTAATGAATTTTTTTTAATAACAATCATAAATAAATATCAAATCTCGTGCTTTTACCTTTAACTTGATAGTTAATATTACTATAAAGTTTTTTTGCTTTTAAAGGTCTTTTTAAAATTAATTTTTTATAATCAGTTTGCATAAAACTATCGATCAATGCATCCTCTTCGATCAAAATGTTTTCACTTTCTAAAATGGACCTCAAGGAGTTGAGATCACCAGATTTTTTTATGTTCTTTTTTGGTATTGGGTACATTGGATCAAGATATACAACGTCAAATGACTCTAGAGAACTTTTGTAGATATCAAGTGAATTGGCATTTATTAAATTTAAGTTTTTTAAAAATGGTATTTCATTCTTTGATCTTTTAACTGCATCTTCAACTAGTAAATATATTATCTTGCTCTGCTCAACAGCAACTACCTTATGGCCGAGAGATAAAAAAATCATAGAATCAGATAATAGACCTGCTGTTGCATCAAAAATTTTTAGAGAATTCTTAGTTTTCCCTAACGCTTTCTTTAAATTACTCTCATGATCTGCTCTTTTAAGTCTCCATCCAAGCTTTCCACTCATAAAGTTAATGTTCATTAACTTTATTGTATTATTTGAGCGCAGAGTTAGAGAGAGTCCATTTGTGTCATATATAAAATAATTGTTGGTATGTGGTTTTTCAAAAACTATTTCATAATTGAATCTGGTTGAAATCTCTTCTACATAATTATCAAGAAAGATTTTATCGACATAGATTTGCATCTAAATTATTAGTAATAAAAACAATCCTAAGAAAAGCCTATATACAATAAACGGGAGCATGCCTATTTTTTCAACAAATGCCAAAAATAACTTTATTGTGAGGAATGCAAATATCATTGATACAAGAAATCCAACAATTAAATATGTAATATTAAATGCAATACCAAGCTTTTGAATATCAATAAGAAGTAAAACAAGAGCACCAAGGATTGTCGGGATGCCGAGCATAAAAGAGAATTTTGTTGCATCTTTTATGTTCATTCCTATTAATAATGCTGCTGTGATTGCAGTTCCAGATCGAGACGCCCCTGGAATAAGAGCAAAACATTGAAAAATTCCAATGAAAAGAGCTCCATAAAGACTCAATTGATACAAATCTTTTTTTTCTTCTCTCTTTAAAAAAGCAAGCAGAAGTATTCCTGCAAAAATAATATTAACTAAAGCGATACTTTGAATGCCAAAAATTCTTTGATTTAAAAGATCTGAAGCTGAAAATCCTACCAATACAATTGGAATAGTCGCAGCTATGAGACACATAGCAAGAGTTTTATATTTATTCAGATCATTATTATTTACATAAAAGGATTTAGTCATCAGAATAATTTCTGATTTAAAAAAATATATTACTGCAACTAAAGTTCCTGCATGAACTGCTATGTCATAAGATAGACCTAAATCTTTTAATCCGAATAATAATGATGGTAAAAGTAAATGTGCTGAACTTGATATTGGTAAAAACTCTGTTAAGCCTTGAATGATTGCTAATATAAAACTCAAAAAAAGATCAAACATCTACTTCTTTCTAAACCCTGAATCTTTTGGATAGAATGGGTTTGCATCACCAGGGTCAAAGTCTTCCATGCTTGGATTCTCTTTTTTTAATTGTTCTTTTGCGATTTTAGCAATTGAATCTGCTTTAATGTCATCAGCGCTAATGTCTTTCACTACCATTAAGGGTTTATTTAATGCAACTGAAACACCTTTTAAGTAACTGGCCACAGTTCTTGTCGCCGTATAAGAATTTTGAGAATCTGCATAAACAAACAAGTCTATTTCATTTAGATTAAAAATTTTATTAAGGCCTATATTTTCAAGAAAAATATCCCAATTAGGCCGATCTTTTCTTTCATGTTTAGCTGAATAAGTATTAATTTCATTTTTTAAAATCACACTCATTGATGTGGTATCACCAGTACTTTTAATTGCCAAAATATTCATTATTAAATTTGAGAGGCGATTTTTTTAAAAACATCCTCTACTGTTTCAGACCCATCAACTTTAAATAACTTTAAGTGTCCGTCATTAGATAGATTTTTATAAAAATTTGTCAAAGGTTTGGTTTGAGAGTGATAGACCTCTAATCTTTTTAAAACAGTTTCAGGCTTATCATCTTCTCTTTGGATAAGTGGTTCGCCAGTTTCGTCATCAAAACCATCGATTTTGGGTGGGTTAAAATCTATATGATAATTCTTGCCAGTTCCAGGATGAACTCTTCTTCCAGACATCCTATTCACGATAGTTGCATCCTCAACATATATCTCAATGACATGAGTAAAATTTACCCCCATTTTTTCAAGTTGCTCTGCTTGTCCAATTGTTCTGGGAACTCCATCAAACAAGGAGCCATTTTCACAGTCTGGTTTTGTAAGCCTCTCTTGAATTAGGGATCCAATAATATCATCAGAAACAAGTCCACCTGTATCTAGGATTTTTGAAACCTTTATGCCCAAACCGCTGCCAGACGCGACTGCTTCTCTAAGCATATCACCAGTGCTGATTTTTGGTATACTGCATAAGTCGCATATAAGATCTGCTTGAGTTCCTTTTCCAGCTCCAGGTGGTCCTAATAAGATTATATTTTTCATTTTTCTAATATTACAAACGCAATAGCATTATCTTTTTCATCAGAAAGACTAACATGTGTTCCAACTATTCCAAAACTTGAAATAAGTTCAGAGGAAGAAGAATTTAAGTCAAAAAAAGGTTTGCCCTTCTCATCTCTGAGTATTTCAATATCTTTGAATCTTAGACTTTTATTTATCCCGGTACCTAGTGCTTTTGAAAAGGCTTCCTTTGCTGCAAACTGCTTTGAAAGAAAATATATCTTTTTTTTGTCATCAATTGATTCAAATATATCCATCTCTTGATTTCCCAAAATCTTTTGAGCAAATTTTTGAACAGAATTCATTTTTTTGATTCTGCTAATATCAACAATGTCTGTTCCAATTCCAAAGATCATTGTTTTATTGACTTAAATATTTTGCGACTTGCGAGATCTCTTCCATCAAGGCAAGTACTAATTGCTTTTTTGGTTATATCTTTTAAATTGTTCAAAGATACTTTTTCCAACTCTCTATTTTTTAAATTAATTATATCAATGCCAGATAATTTTGAGTTACTAGATTTTTTAAATCCCCTTTCAGTTACAAATGCATAGTTTGAATTTGGATCAATAGGTTGATTATTATCAATCTCATAATTGTAATCAAAACCGTATCCAAGCATATCTAATAAATCTAGTTCAAAATATCTTAGAGTTAATTCTAGGTTTTCCTTATTATTTATATCCTGAAGAAACTTATCGTATAAGAAAAATAAATCCTCTTGTTTAGCATCTTTAGGTAGTAATCTTATTAAAAGTTCATTGATATAAAGAAGGCTATAACTTGTTTTAGTCATAGTATTTCCTAGGTCGCCAAGATTTCTATCAACACTAGTTAGTGTTTTAAGTTCCGATCTTCCTGAAAATGTTATGTTTAACTTGTGAAAGGGAACCAGATAACCAAAAAATTTTGATTTAGGCTTTTTTGCACCTTTGGCTATCAATGAAATTTTTCCATTATTTTTTGTAAAAACCTCAACGATTAAGCTCGTCTCACCATATGATCTTTGGTGAAGCATAAAACACTCATCAGCATTACTGTGACTCATGACTGCCGCCTACTCCAATACTTTGAATAAATCCTGAATTTGTATTCCAATTTTTTTTAACCTTTACCCAAGTCTTTAGAAAAACTTTTTTATTAAGTAGGTTTTCAATTTCTGATCGAGCTTCCTGACCTATATTTTTCAATACATTTCCACCCGAGCCAACCACTATCTGCTTTTGAGTATTTCTATTAACATAAATAGTTGCATAAATTTGATAGATATCTTTTTTATCCTCACATTTATCGATTTCTACAAAAGTATCGTAAGGAATTTCATCTCCAAGCTTTCTAATAATCTTCTCTCTAATCAACTCTGAGAAAATGAATTTATTGTCCTTTTGGATGTTAAAGTTTTCATCATATATATGATTATTTTCTGGTAAGTTTTTTGAGATTAATGAAATTAGATTTTCTAGACCATCCTTTGTTTTAGCTGAAAAAAGTAATATATCCTTAAAATAATATTCATTTGATATTTCATCAATAAAAGGCAGCAACTTATTTTTATTATCTATTTGATCAATTTTATTAATCACACAAATTATTTTTTTATCAAAATTTTTAATCTTCTCAATTATTTGCCTATCAAGCATATCTATTTTTAATCTTTGAAGAACTAGAATAATTATGTCAGAGTCCTCAATAATACTTTCAGCAGACTTATTAAGAATCTTATTCATAGTTTTCTTTGATTTTATGTGCATACCTGGAGTGTCAATGAAGATCATTTGTTTATTTTTTATAGTTTTGATGCCAAGAATATTATTTCTTGTAGTTTGTGATTTCCTGGAGGTTATAGAAACTTTTTTATCTAGAATTGTATTTAAAATAGATGATTTTCCAACATTTGGTTTTCCAATAATTGAAATATAACCACAATAATTCTTATCCATTTTGTTCTTTTAAATATTTTAATGCTTTTTTAGCAACTGCTACCTCAGCTTGTCTTTTTGAGCTTCCAAAAGATGAAAAATTTTCTTTGTTTAATTTAATTTGACTATTAAAACCTTTTGTTGAGTCTACAGTTACATATTTAGGAGGATTTAATTTTTTTGATTGAAGCAGCTCTTGTAATTCTGTTTTTGAATCTCTAAATTCCTGGTCAGATTTAATTTGACTTAATTCATCATTAAAAAAATTAAGTATAAAGATATTTACTTGCTCCCAACTGCTATCAAGAAAGACAGCACCAATAATTGACTCAATTGAGCCTTCTAATATTGAAGATTTTCTTTCTTTTGAGAGATTTGAAGTGCCTTTTGAAAGACTTATATGATCTATAAGGTTAATTTGATTAGCTTTTTTTGTCAGGGTCTCGCCTTTGACCAGATAAGATCGCATTCTGGTCAATTGGCCCTCTTTGACAAGTGGAAATTTTAAAAATAAGTATTGCGAGATAACTGAATTTAATATTGAGTCTCCAAGGAATTCTAGTCTTTCATTATTATCAGTGTTATTTGAGCTTTTATGAGATAAAGCTAAAGTTAGAAGATCAATATTTTTAAATTCATATTTTATTTTTTTTTGTAATTTATGAAAATTCATTAATTTATTTTTCCAACTTTCCCAAAAGAAGGTATGCATGTCCAACACTCCCAGCTCATCCACAATATATCAGCTCTTCCAAAAAAGTTTGCTCTAGGTACAAATCCAACATCCTTTGTGCTGTCATTAGAATTATCTCTATTATCTCCCATCACAAAATAGTGATCATCTGGAACAACCCACTCTTGAGGGTACTGCTGATTTTCATTCCTTGTATTTCTAATAATATATTCTGCTGAGCCATTTCTTTCGTAAAAAAGATCGCCAGTTGCATTCATTTCTCTAACAATAGTTTCCCCAGAGCTATATAAATAACGTTTTTTTAGGGTAATCTCTTCTGACTTTATGAATGATCTCTCTAAGGGAACACCATTCACAAAAAGCTGTTTATTAATGATTCGAATTACATCATTTGGCTTGCCAACTAAACGTTTAATATAGGGTACGGGATTATGTGGAGGAATAATCACAACAGGATCACCATATTGAGGTTCGCTTCTTAAAAAACTAGGAATTCCAATTCTATTAATCTTCAGCCCATAGGCAAACTTATTAACTAGTAAAAAATCACCCTTTTTGAGCTGAGGCTCCATTGACCCAGACGGGATTTGATATGGCTCGTAGAGAAAGGTTCTTAGAACAAAAATTAGGAAAATCGGAATAAAGTAACCTCTAGAAGTTGTAGTAATATTTTTATTTTTGAGAATAAATCCTAACAACATAACTAATAGTGAAACAATAGATCCAAAAAAAAGTACTATTCCGAGATCACCAGAGTTTGTAAAAATGCTCATTAGTACAAAAGCTCCAGAGATGAAACTAATAGTAGATATATTCTTAACAACTATAGATTCTTTTAATTCTTCTTTGATATTAAATTTAATCCAGCTGTATAAGCATAAGATCATGCCCAACATACCAAATATAAAAAGCGGATCAGTAATCATTTAATTTTTATTCTCCTGAACTGAAATAATTTAAAAATGCATCTTGCGGAATAGATACCTTACCAAGTTGTTTCATCTTTTTCTTTCCTTGTTTTTGTTTTTCAAGTAACTTCATTTTTCTTGTAACATCACCACCATATAGCTTAGCGGTAACATTCTTTCTGTAAGCTTTTACCGTCTCTCTTGATATTATTTTAGCACCAAGAGCTACCTGGATAGGAACATCAAACATTTGTCTTGGAATTAATTTTTGGAGATTTTTTGCAATTTCTCTAGCTTTTGATGTTGAAAATGATTTATGAACAATCATAGATAATGCATCAATTTTGTTATTATTTATTAAGACATCGATTTTAGTTAAGTCTGACTTTTGGAATCCAATTAAAGAATACTCTATGGAAGCAAATCCTTTAGTGGATGATTTGATTTGATCAAAAAAATCAATAATGACAGAAGATAATGGCATTTCAAAAGTAATTGATACCTGATTACCAAAGTATTTCATATCCTTTTGTATGCCTCTCTTAGAAGTACAAAGTGTAATGATATTTCCAATGTAATCATTAGGAGAAATAATAGTTGTATTTACAATTGGCTCTCTTATTTCATCTATCTCATTTGAAAGGGGTAATTGAGAAGGATTATCACATTTTAATATTGTTCCATCTGTTTTGAGGACTTCATATTCTACCGAGGGGGCTGTAGAGATTAAATCGAGATCATATTCTCTTTCGAGTCTTTCGCGAACAACTTCCATGTGCAGTGTTCCTAGGAAACCACATCTAAAACCGAAACCTAAGGCATCTGATACTTCAGGCTCATATATTAAAGATGAATCATTTAGAACTAGCTTTGATAAGGCATCTCTAAACTTTTCATAATCATCAGAATTCAATGTAAATATTGAAGCAAATACTTTTGGATTAACTTTTTTAAAACCAGCCAATGCTTCAGTTGACTCATCATTATGTTCTACTAAAGTGTCTCCAACTGGAGCACCCTTTATATCCTTTATCCCTGCAACTATATAACCTACTTCACCTGCCGACAATTCAGATTTTGAAATTTTTTTAGGTGAAAAAATTCCAACGTCATCCACAATATATGTTTGTTCGGTAGAATGGATCTTAAACTTTTGTCCGGTTTTGATTACTCCATTCTTAATTCTAATTAATGAGACTACTCCAAGATAAGAATCAAACCAAGAATCTACAATAAGAGCCTGTAAATTTTTATTAATGTCGCCCTCTGGACTTGGAATATCTTGTACTAATTTATCTAACAGCATTTGAATGCCTTCTCCGGTTTTTGCACTTACTAGCGGTGATTCAGATGCATTAATCCCGACCATTTCTTCAATCTCAACTCTTACTCTATCTGGTTCAGACTGAGGCAGATCAATTTTATTGATTACAGGGACAACTTCCAAGCCCTCTTCAACAGCTGTGTAACAATTTGCTAAGGTTTGTGCTTCTACTCCTTGTGATCCGTCAACAACTAAAAGGGCACCCTCGCATGCTGACAAAGATCTTGATACCTCGTAAGAAAAATCGACGTGACCAGGTGTATCAATAAAATTTAATAGATATTCACATTCATTCGTTTTATATTTTAGAGATACCGCTTGAGCTTTAATAGTAATGCCTCTTTCTCTTTCAATATCCATTGAATCAAGAATTTGTGCCTCCATTTCTCTTGATGAAAGTCCACCACAAAACTCAATTAATCTGTCAGATAAAGTAGATTTACCATGGTCAATGTGTGCAATAACAGAAAAGTTTCTAATGTTCTTCATGATTTGTTGCTATTTTACAAGCAAACTATTAAAAAACGTTAGCAATGTTGAATCTTAATTTAAAGTGATAGATTGAATTAATCTATTTCCAGACCTAATAAGGTGTATGGCAATTTTGTCATTTGACGAAAAATTATCAACAGCTTTATCGAACGATTCCGTGTCGAAAATATCATACTTTTTTCCTCGATATTGAATCATCGTTATTACATCACCTCTAGTAATTTTGCCAGAAGCTGAAGAATTTGGACTTACCCTTGATACAATCACACCATCAGGCAAATTAGTCATTGATGGATTATCTCTATCAATATCTGCAACTTTAAGGCCAAGAGGATCCGAAGAGGATTGAGTTTTAGCTGGAATGAAAGAATCTTTATTTACAGGTAGCTCACCTAGTATGAAGTTAAGAGTAATTTCTTCACCATCTCTAATAACTTTTGCATCTGCTTCTGTATTTGGTTTTATCTGGCCAACAACATGAGGCAAATCTGTACTAAATTTAATTTCTTTATTGTCAAATTCAATTATGACATCTCCGGGCACTAAGCCGGCATTGTCAGCAGACTCTCCTTCTTCAACATCATTTATTAATGCGCCATATGGTTTTTTCATTCCAAGAGCATCTGCAAGATCGCTATCAACCTCACTCATACGCACTCCCAAATAACCCCTTGAAACTTCACCACTAGAGATAATTTGATCAGCAACATCAACTGCAACATTTATCGGTATAGCAAAAGCTAAACCTTGATATCCGCCACTTCGAGAATATATTTGGGAATTAATACCTACAACTTCTCCATCGAGATTAAATAAAGGACCTCCAGAATTACCAGGATTAATTGCTACATCAGTTTGTAGGAAAGGAACATAATTTCCGATATTGTTATTTTGAATACTTCTCCCTTTTGCACTAACAATTCCTGCAGTTACTGAAAAATCAAAACTAAACGGTGATCCTATAGCAATTACCCAATCCCCAACCTTAAGTTTTTCGCTATTACCAGTATTTACTGTTGGTAGGTCTTGTCCCTGTACCTTAAGTACTGCCAAATCAGATAACGGATCAACCCCAATGACTTCTGCAACAAATTCTCTTCTATCCGATAGTGATACTATAACCTCGGTTGCATTTTCTACAACATGAAAGTTCGTCATTATGTAATTATCTTTTAATATAAAGCCTGACCCATAAGATATAGCTTCTCTTTTTTGTTGAGGCATATCTCTAAATTGTCTTGGTATACCAAATCTCTCCAGCATCTCATCAGGAATACCCCTATAGCCATATGAAGAACCTTGAGCAACTTCCCTTTTTGAAGTTATGTTCACTACAGCAGGTGCTGATGATTCAACAAGATCAGCAATGTTGCTAGGAAGTGCTGATGCATAGATATTTATAGAGTAAATAAAAGTAAAAGCTATAAATATATTTTTAAATATTTTTTTTCTCATATTATTTTTGCTATTTAATTTTTTCAGCTATTGCAAGTGCTGTTGAACGTGAAATATTACCATAAATTGTAATAACCCTTCCATCACTTAGTGGAACAAGAAATATATTTTTATTTCCATGCCTCCAGGATTTTACTTGTTTTATACCTAAATTTTTCTTTTCAACACGAAGATTAAAATTTTCATTACCTCTTATGTAATTAGAATTAATACTTTTAAACCCAACTTCTTTAAAATCAAGATTTTTATTGTTAGACATGTATGTTGGATCATTTATAACCTTCATAACATGGTCAGTAAGAAATTCCTCTGATTGAGAAATAATTTTTTTAGCTTCAATGCTATTGATAGCTGACTCAATTTGATTGGCTGAGTCTAAATTAACTTTCATTCTTGTTAAATCTGAGTTATTAATAATTATTAGAGTGAAAGCGATTGAGGCGGCTGCTGTTATGCTGTTTGAAAACCAAAAATTATAAAATGATTTATTAACTTTTTTATTTATTGGGATAGCCTTATTTCGAGCTGCTATTGAAAGTGAAAGAAGGCTGTACAAACTCATTTTATTTTCTAACAAAGGATCATTGGTTACAACATCTATTAATTCATCTAATTCTGCTGCATCTAGCTCACCATCAAATAGTGCAGATAGTTTTTCTTCGCTACTAATCATTTATAATTAAATCCTTTTTAATAAAGTCTATTACAAGCTCCCTTGCTCTAAATATTCTTGATCTCACTGTGCCAATTGGCGTATCAGTCATTTCTGAAATCTCTTCATATGTTTTTCCACTCTCTTCTCTTAAAATAAATGATGTCTTAAGGGACTCAGGGAGTGTATCGACATAATTACTAATCTTTTTTAAAGATTCATCATGAATTAGCAAAGATTCAACATCGTTAAATGAACTAAAATCCATTTCAAATTCATCTATCGAGGAATTCAAAGACTGTTTCCTATAATTTGCACTTACTACAAAGTTTTTCGCTAAATTAATTGCTATTCTATACACCCAGGTAAAAAAAGCGCTGTCGCCTCTGAAACTATTAATTTGGTCCCATACTTTCACAAAGGTTTGTTGTGCTAAATCTTCAGAGTCTTCTTTAGATTTAGTAAAAGAAAACAAAGCCAAATAAACTCTTGGATAATATTTGATCATAAGTATTTTAAAGGCTTTTTCATTTCCATTTTTTACTTTTTCTATTAAACGGGAATCAATATCTTTCGAACTATTTTTCATATAAATATTATTCCTATGCTGTCTGACAAGAAATTGTTCTAAAAGTTTCCTTGCTTTGTGAATTTTTTTAAATATTTATTAATAAAGTCCTCATGGATCTTATTATTCAAAGATTCCTGTTTAAAAATATAATCAAAAAGAGTTTGATCGTCATAATCAAGAATTTGATTAAATATAAACAGATTATCTTTATCCAATGTTTGAAGCTTAGAATTTGAAAATTCTCTTAAAAGCAAGTCGATTTCTCTCATTCCTCTTCTACATTTCCATTGTATTCTGTTTATTTCGATATTCATTGGTTAAAATAAAGTTTTAATAAAGATATTTTACTTGAAATTGGATATTCATAATAATTTAATCAAATTTGGCTCGCTTCATCTCAAAGATATGAGAGTACTAGATTTGGATGGTGAGCCAGACCAAGTCCACGAATTTCTTCAAGGACAAGTAACTTCAGATATAAATCTTTTAAAAAATAATTGTTTTCAGCTATCAGCTATTTGTGATCACAAAGGGCAAGTGCTTTGTGATTTTTTTATATATATGAATAAAAATGTATATAAATTAATTATTAATAAATGTTTTGAAGAGCTTTTAATAAAAGAACTCTCTGTATTCGCAAAGTTCAATAAAGTTAGCTTCGTTAAAATAAAACAGGACGTTTTTGGCACTGTATCAAGGAAGGATCATGTATTAAATGCATTTCTTTCTAATGATCACTTTGAATTATCAATAAGTCTTGAAGATAATTCAAAAGATGAAGCATTAGTTGAAGCTAATGCTTGGGATATTTCAAATAAAATCCTAGGTAATTTATTCTTAACCATCAATGAATCTAAAAAATTTAGACCAAATGAAATAAATTATGATTATTTAAGGGTTTCATTTGATAAAGGATGTTTTAGAGGTCAAGAAATTGTTGCTCGAATGAAATATCTTGGAGTTGATAGAAGAAAATTTTGTATTTTAATTATTAAAAATGGTTTTGATGTTCCAGAGACAGTAAAAATTGTTGGAGAAACAGTAAAGGCAGGTGATTTAATAATTTTTAATGCGATCTTAAAAAAAGAAGATATTAAAAATATACAAAACTTAGATCCTGTTCTTTATTTAGAATAAATTTACCACTTAATTGGCTCAAGATTATTTTTAATTAAGTAATCATTACATTTTGAAAAATGTTTACACCCAAAAAAACCTCTGTGAGATGACAAAGGTGAAGGATGTGAGCTTGTCAAAATCAAATTATTATTTTTATTAATTTTATTTAGATAATTTTTAGCATTATTACCCCACAGCATGTAAACAATATTTTCTTTTTTGTTTAAACATTCAACTACATCATCCATGAATTTTTCCCATCCAATATTTGAATGTGATCCAGGCTTTGATTCCTCGACTGTTAAAGAAGAATTTAAAAGTAAGACACCTTGAGATGCCCATTTTTTTAGACAGCCGTTTGTTTGAGAAGGTGTACCAATATCATTATATATTTCCTTGTAAATATTTTTTAATGATGCTGGTATCTTTGCTCCGTCATTTACTGAGAAAGCAAGACCATTGGCTAGGCCAGGTTGGAAGTATGGATCTTGCCCAAAAATTACAACTTTAGTTGATTTAAAAGGGCAGCATCTAAAGGCCTCAAAAATTTTATTTATATCTGGAAATATTTTTTTGTTTAATTTAATTTCATTGTTGATGAATGTAATTGGCTTGCTTAAGCTTTGAATACTAGATTCTCTGCCAAGCGCATCAAGCCAATTATCAGATAGAAAATTATCAAAAATAATATTGCTCATTTTAACAAATTTTTATCCACAGAATCTGTGGATAAAGTTATGGATAACTTTATTAATCCTCCTATTAAAGCCATTAAATAAGGGTTTTGACATACTTGTATAAAAATTATACAAAAATAATAAAAATAACCTAATATCAGTACTTTAAGTAATTTATACTATCTTTTTGTATATAAATGCTTAAAGATAGTTAATCTGCTTTTAACACTAAATTTTTCTGTTGACAAGTGTTTTTCTATATAAAGTTCGTATTTAAAAAAGAAGGACAAAAGTCTTAAAAAAACTTGCTTAATTAGAGCTACTTACAAAGCCTTGCACTAACTAAACTTGGAATTTGTCTTATAGTATTTATTAGATCATCGCTTGGTTTTTCAGACGTATCAATAAGAGTAATCGCTATATTATTTCTACTTTTGTTGATCATATCTGAAATATTAAGTTTTTCTTTGGCAATCTCATTTGTAATTTTTCCAAGCATTCCTGGCTCGTCTTGATGAATTAAAATTAATCTATAATTTGAACTTTTGCTAAGCTTTATTGATGGGAAATTAACTGAATTTTTAATAACTCCTTCATGTAAAAAATTCTTGACTTGTTCTGCGGCCATAATTGCGCAATTAATTTCTGCTTCTTTTGTACTTGCTCCAAGGTGAGGTAATAAAATAACATCATTAAATTCTTTTGATCTTTGAATCATTTCAGGAGTTGGAAAATCAGTTACGAAGGAACTAATATGGTTTTCATTGAGTGCATGTAATAAATCTTGATTATTAACTATTTCTCCTCTTGAGAGATTTATAAGCTTAGCGCCTTTTTTAATGAATTTTATTGTTTCTTTTGATATTAAATTTCTTGTATCTTCAACCAGAGGCACATGGAGAGAAATATAATCTGAGTTTGAAAACAAATATTTTAAACTCTCTGCTTTTTCAACTTCCTTAGGCAACTGCCAAGCAGCATCTACAGAAATATTAGGATCATATCCAATAACTTTCATTCCCATAACTTCTAATGATTGAGCTAATAGTGATCCAATAGACCCTAAGCCAACAATTCCTATAGTTTTTCCCTTTAACTCATTTCCTTTAAAATTCTTCTTGTTGCCCTCAACAAGGTTTGTAACTTTAATTGGATCGATTTCATCAATTCCCTCAGCAAATAAATGACCTTGTATTATTCCTCTTGAAGATAGCAATAATCCACATATCACGAGTTCTTTTACAGCGTTTGCATTTCCACCAGGTGTATTGAAAACTACTATTCCTTTTTCAGTTGCTATCTCTATGGGTATGTGATTTACTCCAGCTCCTGCTCTGCTTATACACTTTAAAGATTCATTAAAATTTTTATCTTCAAGAATGAAGCTTCTAATTAAAAGAGCGTCTGGTTCAACTTCATTGATAGCAAAATTATTTTCAATCAAGACATCTGTTCCCTCTTGAGCAATATTGTTATGAGTTTTAAATGTATACATAGCGCTGAGATTAATGTGGTTTTGAAATAAAAAACAGAAGCATTATATATAAATTTGACATATATTAGTCATATAAATGTCAATTGTTGTTAAAAATTTAAGTATTTCATTTGATAAGGATACACTGGTTTCAGAATTAAGCTTTGAAATAAAAAATGGTGAGGTTGCGATTGTAGTTGGTGAAAGTGGCGCTGGAAAATCTTCATTACTTAATGTTATTGCTGGATTAAAAAAACCTGATTTCGGTTCAATACAACTGAATGGAAAACTAATTTGTGATTCTCAATCAAGCCTTGATCCTCACGAAAGAAATATTGGCTATGTTTTTCAAGATTTTGCACTTTTCCCGCATATTAACGCGGAAAAAAATATTCGCTTCTCAGAAAATGCAAGCTCAAAAAAAATGTTTGATAAATACACAACAGAATTAAAAATTAAAAAACATTTAAGTAAAATGCCGCACGAACTTTCTGGTGGTCAGATGCAACGAGTATCAATTGCGAGAGCTTTAATGATGAGTCCAGAGTTGTTGATTCTCGATGAGCCTTTTTCAAACTTGGATAAGCAGACAGCTCTAGGAACTCAAAACTTGATAAAAGAATACATTAAGTTATTTAAAATACCCTGTTTGATAGTTACTCATGACACAAATCAAATAAACGCTCTAGACATTTCTCATACTATAAAAATCTGATTTTATTTGATCGTGTTTAAAAGATATTCTTGCCATTTTGAGTAATTCCTAAAATAAACATCTCTGCGATCTTTATTTACTTTATAAGATATTTCATTTTTTGAAAGATTCTCTACGCTAATACCTGAGCTGAGCATTGCAATCTTACAAGCACCAATTGCAGTTGATTCAACATTTTTAGGTTTAACAATTTCTATTTGAAGTGTGTCGGCAAGTACTTGACAAAATGTTTTATTAGAAACCATGCCTCCATCAACTAAAAGTTTTTGAATTTTAATATCGTAGAGACTAATAATATTTGTTATATCTTTTGTCTGAAAAGCAACTGATTGGAAGGCTGCTGTTGCCATGTCTTCAATGCTAGTATCTTGAGTAATTCCATAAAAACCACCTCTTATTTCAGAATTCCAATATGGAGCTCCTAGACCATTAAAAGCTGGTAGAAAAAGAACATTATTTGAATTTCCATCTTTCCTTAAAAAATCTTCACTGTCTTTAGAGTTTTCAAAAAATTTCATTTTATCTCTTAGCCATTTAATAATATTTCCACAAGAATATATGCTTCCCTCAATTGCATAATGAACTTCATTATTTATTTTGTAAGCTACTGTGGTAAGGAGACCTTCATCAACCGAAATAATATTCTGATTTGTATTAACCATTAAAAAACATCCTGTTCCGTATGTTGATTTCATATCACCATCTTTAAAACAGTTTTGACCAACTAAAGCAGCCTGCTGGTCACCTATCACTCCTTTAATTGGTATTTCTGCATCAGATATTGATAGGGTTCCAAATTCAGAGTCACAATCTTTTACTTCTGGCATCATAGACATAGGAATATTAAAAAGATTCATTAAGTCTTCATCCCACTCCATGCTGTGTATGTTGAATAGTAATGTTCTAGATGCATTTGTTACATCAGTTAAATGTTTTTTCTCGTTAGTTAATTTGTAAATTAGATATGAATCAACTGTTCCAAACATTAATTCACCTTTGTTTGCTTTCTTCCTCGCTCCTTTAACATTGTCTAAAATCCATTGAATTTTTGTTGCTGAAAAATATGGATCTAGCACTAATCCAGTTTTTTGTTTTACTTTTTCTTCGTGTCCTTCAAGCTTAAGCTGTGAACATATTTTTGTTGTTCTTCTATCTTGCCAAACAATTCCCGGGTATATTGGTTCTCCAGTTATTCTTGACCAAACTATTGTAGTTTCTCTTTGATTTGTAATTCCGCATGCCTCTATGTCATCATTTCTATTTATTACATTATTTAATGTGTAAGCTACTGTATTCACTATATCATCAGGATTTAGCTCTACCCAACCATCTTCTGGATACGTCAAGTCATATTCTTTTTGAGAGTCTGTGATTGGATTTAGATCACTATCAAAAATAATTGATCTTGAGCTTGTTGTACCTTGATCAATTGCCAAAAATCTTTTTAATTCATTACTCATTAGTTAATTATCCACAATTTATTAACTTTTTACCAACAGTAAAAAAACACGATATATACACTATATTGTGTAAAAAAATGAAATTGTCACAATATATTGTGTTTTTTTGCTTGATTCTTTGTCCACAACAAGTATATTAGTGTTTAGGAGAAAAAAGTTTTCGTTACTGCAGACACACTTAAATTTTTCCAGGTAAAAAAATAGAAATAAACCAAAGCTGGTAAGGAATTTGGTGGAGCAAAAAAAAAATATGGAAGTACAACAACAAGAAGAACAAAACAAAATAAATCAGTCAATAAATGAGATAGAAGCTACCGCACCAGGTAAGTTAAGAGTTATAAAACGTAATGGAAAAGTAGTTGCATTTGAAGATGATAAAATTAAAGTTGCAATTACAAAAGCATTTCTAGCTACTGAATCAGGAAATGCAGCAGCAAGTGAAAGAATTCACAAAAAAGTAAATTCACTCACACTAGGTGTTATAGAGGTTTTTAAAAGAAGAATGCCTTCCGGCGGGACTCTACATATTGAAGAAATACAAGATCAAGTTGAGCTTCAATTAATGAGATCAGAAGAACTGGAGGTAGCTAAAAGCTACATATTATATAGAGCGGAAAGAACACAAGAAAGAAAAAAAGAAGCACCAAAGGTTGATATACCTGATTCACCAAATATAAATATTACAAAGAGTGATGGAACTAAGGTACCTCTAAATATTGAAAAGTTGGCTGGTCTTATAAGCGATGCCTGCTCAGGCTTAGATGAAGTTTCTGTTAATGAAGTTTTGGATGAAGCTCTTAAAAATCTTTATGACGGAGTCTCAGTTTCAGACATGAGAACAAGCCTTGTAATGTCTGCAAGAACAAAAGTTGAAAAGGAGCCAAATTATTCATTTGTAACTGCAAGAATTTTGATGGATCAGATAAGAAATGAGGCGCTAAACTTTTTAGGTGTTGCTGAAGAATCAACATATCAGGAAATGGAAGATCATTACCCTAACGCCTTTAAGGCTTATATCGATAAAGGTATTGAATTAGACATTCTTGATCCTGAACTCAAGAATTTTGATCTAGAAAAACTAAGTAATGCTATTGATTACACAAGAGACAATCAATTTACATATTTGGGTCTTCAAACTTTGTATGACAGATATTTTATACATTGCGATGATACAAGATACGAGCTTCCTCAATTATTTTTTATGAGAGTATCAATGGGTCTTGCTATTGAAGAGGAAAATAGAGAAGAAAGAGCGATAGAGTTTTATAGACTTCTTTCAAGCTTTGATTATATGAGTTCTACTCCCACACTCTTCAACTCAGGAACAAAGAGACCTCAGCTTTCATCATGTTACCTAACAACAATTCCAGATGACTTAGATGGGATTTTCTCTGCCATGAAAGACAATGCTCTGCTTTCAAAATGGGCAGGAGGATTAGGTAATGACTGGACACCGGTAAGAGCGATGAATTCATATATCAAAGGAACAAATGGAAAAAGCCAAGGTGTAGTTCCTTTTTTAAAAGTTGCAAATGATACAGCTGTTGCAGTAAACCAAGGAGGAAAGAGAAAAGGAGCCATGTGTGGTTATCTTGAAACCTGGCACTTAGACATAGAAGAATTTTTAGAATTAAGAAAAAATACAGGTGACGAAAGAAGAAGAACACACGATATGAATACTGCAAACTGGGTACCTGACTTGTTTATGAAAAGAGTTGAGCAAGACAAAAATTGGACCTTGTTTTCACCAGGAGAAGCACCAGACCTTCATGACCTTATTGGAAAAGAATTTGAAGAGAAATATGAAGAATATGAAGAAAAAGCAAAAAATGGAGAAATTAATCAACATAAGACTATTCCTGCCAAAGAGTTATGGAGGAAGATGTTAACAATGCTATTTGAAACAGGACATCCATGGATAACATTCAAGGACTCATGTAATTTAAGGTCTCCACAGCAACACACAGGAGTCATCCACTCCTCTAATTTATGTACAGAGATAACTTTAAATACAAGTGCTGATAAAGAAATCGCAGTTTGTAATCTAGGTTCAGTGAATCTAGCGAATCATATGGAAAACGGCATATTAAACGAAGAAAAAGTTAAACAAACAGTATCAACAGCAATAAGAATGCTAGATAACGTAATTAATATTAACTACTATTCAGTTGATACAGCAAAAAATTCAAATTACAAACATAGACCAATTGGCTTAGGCCTAATGGGCTTCCAAGATGCATTGTATTTACAAAACATTCCATATTGCAGTGAAGAGGCTATTGAATTTGCTGACAGAAGCATGGAACTAATAAGCTATAACGCAATACTTGCGTCAACAGAACTTGCAAAAGAGAGAGGATCATATGAGTCATTTGAGGGATCGCTTTGGAGCAAAGGAATATTACCTAAAGATTCGATTGATATCTTAGAGAAAAATAGAGGTGAACAATATATCAAAGTTGATAAATCTGAAACATTAGACTGGGATAAGTTAAGGAAAAAAGTCATAAAAGATGGAATGCGAAATTCTAACGTAATGGCAATTGCTCCAACAGCTACAATTTCTAATATTACAGGGGTTACTCAGTCAATCGAACCAACATATCAAAATCTATATGTTAAATCTAACTTGTCAGGAGAATTTACTATTGTTAATCCACATCTTGTAAAAAAATTGAAAGAGTTAGAATTGTGGGACGATGTAATGATCAATGATTTAAAATATTTTGAAGGAAGTTTATCTGAAATATCAAGGATTCCAGAAGATATTAAAAAATTATTTTCAACAGCCTTTGAGGTTGAACCAAAATATATAGTGGAATCAGCAAGCAGAAGGCAGAAATGGATTGATCAAGCTCAATCTTTAAATCTTTATATAGGTAATGCTGATGGGAAAAAACTAGATATTACATACAGAATGGCTTGGTACTCTGGTCTAAAAACAACCTATTACTTGAGATCAATAGCAGCCACTTCAACTGAAAAATCAACAGTACAAAAAGGAAAATTAAATGCGGTAAGCTCTGATGCTAACCAAAATTCAACAGAAGAACTAGGAGCACCAGCTCCGGTTCCTGATGCATGTTCACTTGACGACCCAGATTGTGAAGCATGCCAGTAAATTAAAGGAGAAATAATATGTTAAATTGGGATGAATATGGAAAGGAAGAATTAACTTCACCACCACAACCACCAGTGACTTCTAAAAGTCCTGAGGACATCGTAGAGCCAAAAGTTGAACAAAAAGTTGAAAAACAATCAACATCAACCGAAGTAAAATCAAATATAACTGAAGGATCAAGAGCAGAGGCAGCAAGAGAGGCTGTAAATAATCTTGATGAAACAGCTGGTATTGAAGAATTAGATGAAATGATGGCTAACGGTAGAGTTGAGGTCGATCAAAAAATGATGATTAACTGTAAAGCAGATTTAAATCAGCTTGTCCCATTTAAGTATGACTGGGCATGGCAAAAATATCTTGATGGAAGTGCTAATCACTGGATGCCTCAAGAGATTAATATGACAAATGATATCGTATTATGGAAATCAGAAGATGGATTGACAGAAGATGAGAGAATAATTGTTAAAAGAAATTTAGGTTTCTTTTCAACTGCGGACTCTTTAGTTGCAAATAATTTGGTATTAGCTCTATATAGACTAATAACTAATCCAGAATGTAGGCAATATATTTTAAGACAGAGTCTCGAGGAAGCAATTCATACTCATGCATATCAATATTGCATTGAGTCACTCGGAATGGATGAGGGTGAAATATTTAATATGTATAGAGAAATACCATGCGTAGCAAGAAAGGCATCATGGGGACTAAAGTATACTCAAGAGATATCTAATCCAGACTTTAAAACTGGAACGGAGGAAACTGATAAGCAGTTACTTAAGAATCTTATTGCTTTTTATTGTGTCTTAGAAGGTATATTTTTCTACTGTGGTTTTACTCAAATTCTTTCTATGGGTAGAAGAAATAAAATGACAGGAACTGCTGAGCAATTTCAATATATATTGAGAGATGAGTCCATGCACGTGAATTTTGGAATTGATGTAATAAATCAAATCAAGATTGAAAATCCTCATCTATGGGATGATGCAATGAAAGAAGAAGCAGCACAAATGATTCTTGAAGGAACAGAATTAGAAATTCAATATGCAAGAGATACCATGCCTAGAGGTGTGTTAGGGATGAATGCATCAATGATGGAAGAATATCTAAAATTTATTGCCAATAGGAGGCTTACCCAAATAGGTTTAGATGAAGAATTTACTGGTGTTAGCAATCCTTTTCCATGGATGTCAGAAATTATTGATCTTAGAAAAGAAAAAAACTTCTTTGAGACTAGGGTAACTGAATACCAAGTTGGTGGTGCTCTTAACTGGGAATAAATTAAACTGAAAAGCTGGGTCTTGCAAAAATCTGAGTGACATAATCATTTAGATTTTTGTAATCCTTAAGTTCAAGTCTATTTAATCTAACTAAAAAATTTAAGTTGGTAGCCATCTGAATGTCCGCATAGGTAAATTTATCACAGGTTATGAATTCTTTTGAAGCAATGATTTCGTTGAATGCTTCTAAAGCGCTTAGGCCAATATTTCTTTGAGAAAGTCCAAACTCTTTATTTTGATCCTCCATTTTACTCATGTGAGGATGTGTATGTCTAAAGCCATGTGCTAATGGTGTTGAAAGTTCATATGTTACTCGAGAGTACCACATTTCAATCATTGCAATTTCTATAGGAGTTTCACCAAACATATTTGGTTCGGGATATATTGATTCCAAATATCTGCAAATTGCAGTTGTTTCAAGAATAACTGACTCATCGTCTAACTGAAGAGCGGGCACTCTTGAGTTCGGAGCAATAGACATATATTCAGGCTTTTTGTGTTCTAATTCGGCTAAGTTTAAATTTATAATTTCAACATCTTTGATATTTTTTTCGGCCAAAAAAATTATTACTTTTAATGGGCTGGGAGCAAGTTTACTGGAGTAAAGTTTCAAGTCTTATTTTTTATTTATTAATTCAAAAAACTTGAGGGTTTGTTCTCCACCGTTTTGAAGAGCTCTAGCATCTGTCATGTCAGATATATTATCCCAGTTTGCATGAATATTTTCAGGAGTCATATCCTCACCCATGCCCAGTGAAACTCCCATAGTTTCATGAATAAAAATTCTTGAAAACACTCCAGCGCCAGCAGCTACAATTGCACCATTAGGTGCATTTTCACTTGCTAAATAAATGACTGCTGGAGTAATAAATTCTGGTTGCAAATTCTTACCAAAATCCTCTGGAATTAGTCCTTCTGTCATTCTTGTATATGCAACGGGAGTGATTGAATTTGTGAAAACATTTTTATTTTGCCCTTCTAGCTTCAGCGTATTCATAAGACCTACCATTGCCATTTTTGCAGAACCATAATTTGTTTGACCAAAATTTCCAAAAACACCACTAGAAGAACTAGTAAAGATAATTCTTCCATACTCTTGTTCTCTCATTATTGGAAAAATAGTATGTGTACAATTTAATGTTCCTTGAAAATGAACATCCATTACTAGATTAAAATCATCTAGCGTTACCTTATGAAAACTTTTATCTCTTAAAATACCTGCATTATTTATGAGAATATCTATTCGCCCCCATTTATCAATTGTCTGCTGAGTCATCTCTTTAACTGCTTCTAAATCAGTTACACTGGCACCATTGGCAATGGCTTCACCACCGTTTGATGTAATTTCATCAACAACAGCCTCTGCAGCATCACTTGTTCCACTTCCATCAACACTTCCTCCAAGATCATTGACCACAACTTTTGCACCTCTTCTAGCAAGCTCTAAGGCATGTTGTTTGCCAATACCACCACCAGCGCCAGTTACAATGGCAACTTTGTCATCGAATTTAATATTCATACATCACTCCAATATTAATGAAAGTTTGATAAAGAATTCAGTTATTATTTTAATCAAATTAAAATTATATACTATGAAATAAAAATTAAGGATTACATTTTAATTTAGGAATATAATTATCATATACAATTTAAATTAAGGAAAAAATGAGTACAATAAAAGTAGTTGTTACAGGTGCAGCTGGTCAAATAGCTTATTCATTGATACCAAGATTGGTTGATGGAAAAACTTTTGGTGACAAAACAGTTGATTTATGTCTAGTAGAAATACCACAAGTAGTTGATAAGTTAAAAGGATTAGTAATGGAACTTGAAGATTCATATTTTCCAAATATGGGAGAGGTTTCATATACCAGTAACTTTGAGGAAGCATCTGTTAATGGAGATTGGTTTCTATTGGTAGGAAGTATTCCCAGAGGCATTGTATATAACGGTAAAAAAATCGAGGAAAGATCAGATCTGCTCAGCATAAATGGTGGTATTTTTGTAGACCAAGGAAAGGCTATTGGAAAAAATGGAAATGATAACGCAAAGGTTCTGGTTGTGGGAAATCCAGCTAATACAAATGCTTTAATAGGCAAAAATGCTGCAAATAATAATTCTCAAACATGGATGGCTATGACAATGCTTGATTCAAATCGAGCAAAATCAATTCTTTCAAAAAAAACTAACAAAAATATCTCAGAGATTACCAATATGATTATTTGGGGCAACCATAGTCCTACTATGTATCCAGACTCTGAGAATGCTTTCATTTCTGGTCAAAGAGGAAGTGATTTAATAAACGATATGGAATGGATAGAGTCAGATTTTTTACCCTCAGTACAGCAAAGAGGTAAGGCTGTTATTAATGCTAGAGGAGCATCTTCTGCAACTTCTGCTGCGAAAGCAGCAATTGATACTGTGATTGCTTGTGAAACTCCAACTGATCATGGAGATTGTTTCAGCGCTGCAATTGCGAGTGATGGTGCATATGATGTTCCTGAAGGATTAATATGCGGATATCCGCTTATGACACTTGAAGATGGAAGTATTGAAATCAAAAGAGATTTATCATTGTCAGAATTCGCTTTGTCAAAATTTCAGATTTCAATTGATGAATTGGTGTCTGAGAGAGATGCTGTGAAGCATCTTATGCAATGACAAAAAAAGAGAAAATTTTAAGCAGCTTTATAGTAAATATTATTGAAGACGAAAAACCATCTAGTCTTCATATGCTTTCAGAAAAAGATTTGTCACAACTATTAAAAAGAATTGAGAAAACTAAAATAAAATCTCTTAATATCTCACCACAAATAGACAAGAAATCTGATGAGAATTTTGATCTATATATTATTTTGGATGATATTAAGTTTTCTGAAGCAGACATTGGTACTGTAAAAAACTTACTTAGCCAAAAAGTTGTAGTCTTTACTGATTTAAAAAATGACAAAAATACCGACGAGATAATGCTAAAACTTGGATTTAATAAAGAACTAAGGGACGAAACAAATAAATTGAAATGTTTTTCATATAATTTAAAAACTTATAACAATAAGAGAACTTGGAATAATCCAACTGGTTGGGCTAATCCAGAAAATTTTGATAAGTTTAGGTGGTAAATCTTAGAGCACTAATTGTATTAGGGCTAGAATACATCCTTTAAGATTTAAGTTGTGGAAATAATAAAACATCTCTTATAGACGATTGATTTGTCAAAAGCATTACTAATCTGTCAACTCCCATACCTACTCCGACAGCTGGAGGCATGCCGTGCTCTAGAGCTGTAATATAGTCTTGATCGTAATCCATTGCTTCTTTATCACCAGAATCTTTAGCAGCAACTTGATCAGCAAATCTTGAGGCCTGATCATCTGGATCATTTAATTCACAAAAGCCATTAGCAAATTCTTTTCCTCCAATGAATAATTCAAACCTATCTGCAAATTCAGGCTTTTCTTCATTTCGTCTAGACAATGGTGATACTTCTACAGGATATTCTGTAACAAAAGTAGGATCAATTAAGTTTGATTCAACCGTTTCTTCAAATGCCTCTAGGAGCATTCTTCCAGGACCCCAGCTATTTTCAATTTTTATATTTTTATTCTTTAAAAATTTTTCAAGTTTTTTTGGATCATTTAGATTATCTATTGAAAGATCTTTGTTATGTTCTAAAACCAAACTTGTTAAGGTGGCTTGTTTAAAATTATCTAAATTTATTTCAATATCATCCCATTTAATAATTGATTCGCAGTTAATTGCTTTCGCAGCATTGAGAATAATGTCTCGAGTTAAGTCCATTTGATCTTGCATGCTTGCATAGGCCTCATACCATTCCATCATTGTGAATTCTGGATTATGTTTTGTAGAAAGTCCCTCATTCCTAAAACTTCTGTTTATTTCAAAGACTTTTTCAAATCCTCCAACTAACAATCTCTTTAAATAAAGCTCTGGTGCTATTCTTAAATACAAATCTTGCCCCAATGCATTGTGCTGAGTAACAAATGGTCTAGCAACTGCTCCACCGGCCAAAGGATGCATCATTGGAGTCTCAACTTCTAAGTATCCAACTTTGTTCATTATTTTTCTCATAGAATCTATAATTTTTGTTCTTTTTATAAATACTTCTTTTGTAGAAGTATTTGTCATTAAATCTAAATACCTTTGTCTATATCTGGCTTCGATATCAGTCAATCCTTTAAATTTTTCTGGCATTGGTCTTAATGATTTTGTGATCATTTCAAGATCCCATACATCAATAGTTAGTTCATCCTTTTGTGTTCTAAACAATGCACCTGATATACCAACGATATCTCCAAGATCCCATGTCTTAAAGTCTTCATAAACATCTTCGTCGACATTATTTTTGGTTACATAAATTTGGATGTCTCCCGATGAATCTCTTAAAGTAGCGAAGCTAGCTTTCCCCATTACACGCTTTAGAATAATCCGTCCTGCAATAGAGATATTTTTAATATCTTTTTCTACTAATTCTTCTTTTGAAAATGATCCATACTCATCATGAAGTTTTTGTGCCTTATTTTGGGGTTTAAATGTATTACCATATGCAGATCCTTTATCTCTGAGCTGGTCTAATTTTTTTCTTCTTTCTTCAAGTAAAGCTTTTTCGCCACCTAAATTATCATTATCCATTTATATACCTGCCTTTAGTGATGATTTCATGAAATCATCTAAATCTCCATTGAGAACTGCATTAGTGTTTCCTGTTTCATGATTAGTCCTTAAGTCTTTAATTCTAGATTGATCTAAAACATAAGATCTTATCTGACTTCCCCAACCAATATCAGACTTACTATCCTCAAGCAGCTGCTGTTCTTCGTTCTGCTTTTGTAATTCTAACTCGTATAACTTAGATTTTAATTGTTTTAAT
Source organism: uncultured SAR86 cluster bacterium (assembly GCA_902516285.1). Classification (GTDB taxonomy): domain Bacteria; phylum Pseudomonadota; class Gammaproteobacteria; order Magnimaribacterales; family D2472; genus SAR86A. Next base: position 7,482 of record CABXXT010000007.1, on the reverse strand, counting down.
GCACTTTCTTTATTTTTGTGTTGAGAACGATCGCTTTGAGACTGAGCAACAATTCCAGTTGGAATATGAGTTAATCTAACCGCAGAATCTGTTTTGTTAACATGTTGACCTCCTGCTCCTGAAGCTCTATAAGTATCAGTTCTGATATCAGACTTATCTAAACTAATCTCAATAGACTCATCAATTTCTGGAGAAATAAAAACAGATGCAAATGAAGTGTGTCTTCTATTTCCAGAATCAAAAGGAGATTTCCTTACCAATCTATGTATGCCTGTTTCTGTTCTAAGCCAACCATAAGCGTAATCTCCAATGATATGAATAGAAGCTGATTTAATTCCAGCAACCTCTCCATGAGATATATCAACGACCTTAGTTTCAAATCCTCTGCTTTCGGACCACTTTGAATACATCCTGTAAAGCATTTCAGCCCAATCCTGTGCTTCAGTGCCTCCAGAACCAGATTGAATTTCAATGTATGCTGAAGCTGGATCCATTTTATTTGAAAACATCTTGTTAAATTCAAATTCTTCAATTTTTGATTTAATTTTAATTAAATCCTCTATGATTTCTTGTAAAGGAGAATCATCGTTATCTTCGTTCGCAATTTGTAGTAACAAACTGCAATCAGAAAGCTTATTTTTAACATCTCTAAATGATTCTAATGTTTTATCAATAGAAGTTTTTTCTTTATTGAGCTTTTGGGATAAGTCTAAGTCTGACCATGTTTCTTCCTGAGATAATTGATTTTCTATTTCTTTGAGTCTTATTTCCTTAGCTTCTATGTTAAGAACACTATTTTCAATTTCATCTAACCTTTCTTCAAGATCATTGATATTTAGCTTAATTTCCTGACTATCCATTAGTTTAATTATTTTGCTCTATGAAACTAAAAATTTCTTTTTTTGATGCATTTAATTTATTAGCTATTTCCTTTTTATGTAGAACATTTCTTATCGAGTTTGGTATATATGAAATTTCTTTATTAATTTTTTCAAAAACATTTGGAAATTTTGCAGGATGTGCTGTAGATAAAATTACTGTTTTATTTTTAAGATCATTTGAATTATTTAAAACTGCTTCTGCCGCGACAGCAGTATGCGGATCCATTAGATAGTTATATTGATCAGAAAATTTATTAATACAATTAAGGGTTGATTCGTCATTAACTTTATAACTAAAAAATAAATCTTGTGATTTTTTCCATATTGACTCATCCATTTGAATTGGTTTGCTTGGAAAATCAGTATAAATCTTGGAACACTGATTTTCATCTCTATCGAGGAAAAAATCATATATTAAACGCTCAAAATTACTGGCTACACTAATATCCATGCTTGGTGATATTGTTTCATACACCTCAGATTTGGAATAATCATTATTATTGAAAAATCTTTGCAATATGTCATTTTTGTTAACAGCAACTACAATTTTCGCTAAAGGCATTCCCATTTTATATGCAGAATAACAAGCAAAAACATTTCCAAAATTGCCAGTTGGAACAGAAAAGTTTAAAGGTTCAGATAACTTATTAATACTTAGAGCAGCATAAAAATAATAACAAATTTGCCCAATTATTCGTACCCAATTTATTGAATTTACTGCAAGAAGATATTGATCTTTTTTTAAAAAAGATCTTGTTTTAAATCCCTCTTTAACAATATCCTGACAATCATCAAATGTACCATTTACAAGAATTGCAAAGACATTTTGTTGATCAACAGTAGTCATTTGTTTTCTCTGGATATCCGACATGTTCCCATCAGGTATTAAGATAAAGCTTTTTATTGCATCAAATTTTTTACATGCATCTATTGCAGCGGAACCAGTATCGCCAGATGTTGCTCCAAAAACAATTGCAGTTTGATTTTGTTTTTTAAGTGATTTGTTAAAGAAAGCTGCAGCGAGCTGAAGCCCAAAGTCTTTAAAAGCAGCTGTGGGTCCGAGGAATAATTCTAAGATATCAATAGAATCGTTTATATTATGAATTTTAAGTAAATTTTTATCTTCAAAATCATGCCAAGTCTCATCAAGCATTTTTATTACCTCATCATCATCAAAAGATGATTTTGTAAATAAAGGAACTATATACTTTGCAACATCAACAAAAGATTCAAGATTTTTCATCTCTTTCAAGTCAACCTGAGGCCAAAAATCAGGCATAAATAGACCGCCATCATCAGCAAGACCTTGCATCAAAACCTCTTCAAAGGTCTTGTTTTTATCATTACCCCTTGTGCTATGAAATAACATTTTATTGTGGTTCTATCCTAATAGACCTTATTTTATTTACTGAATCCAGGTCCAATAATTTATCAACTAGTTCTTGATGATCTTTTTCTTTAAAAGGGTCTGTAATAATTATAATTGGCACTAAGTCATTATTAAGATTTTCTTTTTGACTTATTGATTCAATGCTGACATCTTTATTTGCAAAAATAGACGAAATAGAAGCCATCACACCGGATAAATCGCTAGCTTCGATGTAAAAATAATATTGAAAGTCTAAATCAATAAAATTAATCAGCCCACTACTCTCATTATTATTATTTACTTTTTGAATTTTTGAATCTGATAAATAAATTAAGTCGGAAATAACACCCGAAGCGGTTGCTTCCTGTCCGGCTCCCGATCCTGCAATATGAAGAGTACCTAACAAGTCAGTTTCTACTTCAATACCATTCCTAACTCCTTTTAGACTAGCAAGGTATGAATCAAGCTTCACAAGAGACGGATGCGCCCTTAAATCAATTGAATTATTTGTTAATTTTGCAATTGCAAGATGTTTAATTGTATAGCCCATTTCATGGGCATATTTAAAGTCATCTTTATGAATTTCATTGATGCCTTTAATATAAAAATCTTTTGGAGGCAGGGAACTTCCAAAGGCAAGTGAAGACAAAATACCTATTTTGTGGGCAGCATCTGTACCTTCAATATCAAATGTTGGATCAGGTTCTGCATATCCCTTTTCTTGAGCTAATTTTAAAGTTGACTCAAATTCCATCCCCTCTTCCATATTCGATAAAATATAATTAGAGGTGCCATTAAGCATACCTGAAATTTTAGAAATCTTACTTGCAGCTAGCTCCTGCTTAAGAAGTTTAATAATTGGTGTGCCTGCACAAACAGAAGACTCATAAAGTAAATTTACTCCATTTTTGTTTGCGATACTTAAAAGCTCATCTCCGTGATTGAATATAACGGCTTTATTAGCAGTAACTACATGCTTTTTAGCATTGAGTGATTTGATAATTAAATCTCGTGCAACATCAACACCTCCAATAAGCTCAACAACAACGTCAATATCATAATCTATAATTTTAAAGATATCTCTTTCTATAATTATATTACCCGGATCACATTTAGGATTATCTCGTCTTGCCCCTATTGCAATAATTTCAATCTCCAGATTGCTTCTTTTTTTTATTTCTCCTGCATTAGTTTGAAGGGTTTTGAAAAGACCAGTAGCAACATTCCCCCATCCACATATTCCTATTCTTAACTTATTCATTTTTAACTCTTTAGTTTTTTTAGCAAATCTTGTGGTGAATAATATCCAGGCAAAAGTTCACCATCATTTGTAATAATTGCAGGAGTGCCTGTAATACCTAATTTTTTTCCAATAGCGTAATGTTTTGCTACAGGTTGAGATTCACAAAATTCAAGTCTTGGCTCTTTTCCATCTTTTAGATTAGTTAGAACTGTTTTTGTATCCTCTGAACACCAAGCACCAACCATTTTTGTAAATGTTTCAGTTCCCAAGCCTGATCTGGGAAACGCAGCATATCTAATACTAATTCCTAAATCATTGTATTCTCTGATTTGCTTATGTAATTTTCGACAATAGCCACAATCAACATCTGTAAAAACAGTTATATCGAATATTTGATCTTCAGCCTCAAAACTTATTAGACCTTCTTTTTTAATATCTTTCATCAAAGATAATCTTCTTTCAGCTACATCTAGGTCGGTGATATTTTCTATGACAGGATAATTGGTATATGTTGCTCCTGCTTCATTTCCTCCAGTCATCATGCTTTTTGATTTTATTTTGAACATATTTCCATAAATAAAATATGTGCCCTCCTCAGAAACATAAATTGGTTGTATATCTCCATAAAACACTTTATAAATACCAGGAAATTCAGATTTTTCTACTGACACAATGCTTGACCCTTCTGGGAGAATTAAAGAAATTTGATTTTTAATACTTTCAATTTTTCTTTTTTCACTAAAATCAGAGAACTCCTCAGAAATTGAGCTTAAAGAGAAAATTAAAGCTATAGCCAAAAAGTAACTTTTAATCATATTAGCCCCTTGGATGATGTTTTTTTAATACATCACTTAATCTTTGTTTTGCAATATGAGTATATATTTGAGTAGTAGATAAGTCACTATGACCTAATAAAAGCTGAACAGATCTTAAATCAGCACCTCTGTTTAAAAGATGAGTTGCAAATGCATGTCTTAGAGTGTGAGGTGATATTGATAATTTTAGGTTTTCTCTTTTTAAATAAATTTTGATTCTTTGCCAAAAAGTTACTCTTGATAATCTCCTTTTTCTATTTGACAAGAAAACTTCTTTAGAATTTGAGCTTGGTCTAATGTTTAGGTATAAATTTAATGCTTCTAAAGCATTTTCACCAAAAGGTATTAATCTTTCCTTTGATCCTTTCCCCAAAACTTTTACAACACATCTATTGGTATCAACATTATTTAATTTTAAATTAACCAATTCAGAGATTCTCATACCAGTTGCGTATAGCATTTCAATCATAGCTTTATCCCTTATTTCAATTCTAATTGACGATTTAGGGCTATTAAGTAATTTTTCTACTTCTAGTTCTGACATTGATGTAGGTAGATATCTTTCTTGTTTCGGAGTAATAATTTCAGCTGCAGGCGAAATCATAATTATTTTTCTTTTGATTAAAAATAAATAAAAAGCTTTTATAGATGAGATATTTCTATTAACAGATGAGCTACTAAGTTTATTTTTAAACATATATGCTATGTATTCATTTAAGTCAGATTCACAGATATTTTTAAAAGAAGGCTTTTTTGAGCGAGACAACCATAATACAAATTTTTTAATATCTATTTTGTATGCTTTTATTGAGTTTGATGAAAGACCCTTCTCAATGACAAGATAATTAAAGAAAGACCCAAGATATTGATCTTCTTTACTTTTATCATTCATCTTATTCTAATCTTTCTTTTATTCTTGCAGATTTACCTGATCTTTCTCTAAGGTAAAATAATTTTGCTTGACGAACGTCACCTTTTCTTTTTACATTTATGGAATCTATCATTGGGCTATGTGTTTGGAATGTTCTTTCAACGCCGATACCACTTGATATTTTTCTTACAATAAATGATGAATTTAACCCAGCTTTTTTAACACCCATTACTACACCTTCAAAGGCTTGAAGTCTTGTTCTATCTCCCTCTTTAACTCTTACCGAAACTACAACTGTGTCACCAGGTCTAAATTCAGGAATGTCAGATTTCATTTGTTTAGATTCAAAGGAATTAATTATTTGAGCTGGAGATTGTTCATCTAGAGAAATTTTAACTTCTTCTTCTGATGGGGCTTCTTCCTCAACTGGAGCTTCTTCAGCTGCTTCTGCGACTACTTCTTCTTTTGCTTCCTCAGCAGGAGCTTCTTCCTCAACTGGAGCATCTTCAGCTGCTTCAGCTGCTTCAGCTGCTTCTGCGACTACTTCTTCTTTTGCTTCCTCAGCAGGAGCTTCTTCTTCAACTGGAGCATCTTCAGCTGCTTCTGCTGCTTCTGCGACTACTTCTTCTTTTGCTGGAGCTTCTTCCTCAACTGGAGCTTCTGCTACTACTTCCTCTTTTGCTTCCTCAATTGGAGCCTCTTTGGCTTCTTCTGCAGCAGATTCTGCCATTGATGTTGCAGCATCGTCGACAGCACTTGGTGCAGATGATTTATCAAAATGAATTTCCCATTCCTCTAATAATTTCGCTTTTGTTAAACTAATATCTAATTCAAGTCCATGTTCTTTTGCAGCTGATACTATATCAGCCTTTTTCATCTTATTTAGAGCGGTTTTCGATGGAATATCATTTAAATTATTTGACGAACTTTCTATTAAATTACTTGACGTGCTTTCTTCTGCCTTAGATTGTTTAGAAGATCCAAAACCTCTAAATAAATTAGAAAAAAAACCTTTCTTCTTATTATCTTTGTTATCACTCATAATATTCGCCTAAAATGGGCTATAGGATAGCGTTAGATGACCATTCTTCCAAGAGTTTTTTTTGTTTTTTTGTTAATTTAATATCTTGAAGCAAATCTGGTCTTTTAAGAAATGTTTTGATTAATGCTTTCTCTGATCTCCAAGCTTCAATTTTCTTATGATCACCAGACATAAGAACATCTGGTACTTTCATTGATTCAAACACTTCTGGTTTTGTATAAACATCTCCTTTGAGCAGACCATTAGAGAAAGTATCTTTTAGATATGATTCTTTATTACCAAGTGTGCCTGGGATATGTCTAGAAATTGCATCTATTAGACATATTGCTGCATATTCACCTCCACTTAGAACAAAATCACCTATTGATACTTCTTCATCAACATATTTATCAATGATTCTTTGATCAATGCCTTCATACCTTCCACAAATTAGAGTTATGTTTTTTAGCTTTGACATTGAAATAATTTTTTTCTGATTCAATTTTTTTCCTTGAGGAGAAAGATATATTACATGGCCTCGTTTTTTTTTATGTATCTTCTTAAGAGTTTTGATTATTGGTTCAGCCATCATAACCATTCCTTCACCTCCTCCATATGGCTTCGCATCAATATGTTTGTGTCTATTTACAGAGTTAGCTCTTATATCAAATAAACTAATTAATAGAGTTTTATTGCTTATCGATCTTGATAAAACTCCAAATTTTAAGATTTCAAATATTTCAGGAAATATTGTTAATATATTTATGTTCATGCTAGTAATCTTTTTGCCAATCAACTTCTATAATTTGTTTCTCTTGATCAATTTTTTTAATGAAAGTTTCTCGTATAAAAGGAATTATTCTTTCTTTTTTATCAATTGAATCATTTGTAGGATCAATAATTAAACAATCAGTCGAACCAAAGTTATTTAATCCACTAACTTTTCCTAATAATTCGTCTTTATTAATATCGAACACAAGCATTCCTGCGAGTTGATGCCAATAAATCTCATCTGAAGATAGAATTGGTAAATTGTCAGGTGAAATAAATAATTTCGTGTTTGTATAGCCTTTAATGGTTTCTAGATCATCTATATTCATAATTTTCGAAAGAAATTTAGAATTATTTTTCTTAATATATTGTAACTTTAACTCCTCATCATTAATTTTGATATCTTCAGTATAATCTATGATGTTTTCTGCAGGATTGCAGAAGGAGTTTAAAAAAAATTCTCCCTTAAGACCTTTAGGCCTTCCAATGGTTCCAATACAGATTAAACTAT
>CABXXT010000006.1 GCA_902516285.1 uncultured SAR86 cluster bacterium | reverse complement strand
ATGGTGTATATGGGATTCATGAAGTTACTTTTAATTATGAAAACAATTCTGCTGAATTTAAACATGAAGCCTTATCAAGAGAAGCTTTTGCAATGGGTGCAATAACTGCTGCAAAATTTATGAGTACATCAAAGCCTAATATCTACAAATTTAGTGATATTTTTTAATTTTGTTTTAACTTTAAATATCAATCTTTTTTATATAGAATAGCTGGACTTTAAACACGAAGATTCATCTTAAGATAAAGTTTGGGTGCTTAAATAAGTTGGCTTTACATTGAATCGGAGAATAACCCTTTAGGAGAATTAAATTGAGCATTATTTCTATTAAAGACCTACTTCAGGCAGGTGTTCACTTTGGGCATCAACAAAGGTTTTGGAATCCCAAAATGGAGCACTTCATTTACGATACAAGAAAGCAAATAAGTATCATCAACCTTGATCTCACTCAGGAATATTTAAATGCAGCTGCATCTAAAGTAGAGGACATATGCTCAAAGGGGAACAAAATTTTATTTGTAGGTACCAAAAGGTCTGCAAGCAAAACAATTCGTGAAGAAGCATCACAAATTGGATTGCCCTATATTGATAAAAGATGGTTAGGCGGAACTTTAACAAATTGGAAAACAATAAGGGGTTCTGTAAGAAGACTATTAGACATTGAAGAAATGATTTCATCTGGAAGAATTGAAAAGCTTATTAAAAAAGAAGCAGTTGAAATACAAAAAAGAGTATGCAAAACTTCAAGATAGTGTTGGTGGAATTAAAGATATGAAAGGATTACCTGATGCCATTTTTGTTATTGATGTTAAATATGAAAAAATTGCAGTACTTGAAGCAAAAAAAATGGGCATTCCTATAATTGCTCTTGTTGATACTAATAGCAATCCTGATGGAATTGATGTTGTAATCCCAGGCAACGATGATGCAATCAGATCAATAAGACTTATTACAAAAGTTATTGCAGATGCTGCAGCTAGAGGCATGGATTCATCTAAAGGATTTTCATCAAAAACAGACATCCCTGTAATTCAAAAAGCAAAAAAAGATGATGAACCTGCTGAATCTAAAGATGCTAAAAATGTAGAGAAAGAAATATCACTTGAAGAAGTCAAAATAGAAACAAATGTTAGTGAGGATAATTCTGAAGAGAGTAATGATAAACAAGAACAGAGTGAAGAATAATAATTATGGAAATTAAAGCATCTCAAGTAAAAGAACTAAGAGATATGACAGGTGTTGCAATGATGGATTGCAAAAAAGCACTTGTAGAATCCGATGGCGATATTGAAAAAGCTGTAGATTTACTGAGGTCAAATAGTGCTTTAAAAGCAGAAAAAAAATCCTCTCGTGTTGCAGCTGATGGCATTTTAGTCATATCTTCAGGTGATGGCTATGCCTCTATAGTTGAATTAAATTCTGAAACAGATTTTGCCTCAAAAGATTCAAATTTCCTCGCTTTTGGTGAAAAGGTTAAAAATTATATTTCAGAGAATAAAATTACAGAACCTTCAGCCTTTTTAGATTCAAAAATAGAAGAAGAAAGAAAATCACTAGTTCAAACAATTGGAGAAAATATACAATTGAGAAGGGTGGAGACTATTAACTATATTAGCGATATGCATATTGGTTCATATCTTCATTCAGACTCAAAATTAGGAGCAATTGTCTCAATTAATGGAGGTAATGAACAAGTAGCAAAAGATATTGCAATGCATGTTGCTGCCTTCAATCCACTTTGTCTCTCAAAGGATGACATAAGTATTGATATTTTAGAAAGGGAGAAAGCCATATTTGAAAATCAAGCAAAAGATTCAGGAAAGCCTAAAGAAATTATGGAAAAAATGGTTGAAGGAAAAATAAAGAGATTTTTATCTGAAGTTTCTTTACTTTCTCAGAGTTTTGTTAAAGATTCTGAGATTACTATAGAAGAATATCTTGCTTCAAACAAAGCAACAATTAAGGCTTTTGTAAGATTAAAGGTTGGAGAAGGGATTGAAGTTGAAACAAAGGACTTTGCTGAAGAGGTAGCTGAACAGTTAAAGTAAATCATGTCTGAACTAAAGCATAAAAGAATCCTCATTAAGTTTAGTGGAGAATCTGTTGCTGGTAATGACGATCATGGAATAGATCCAAAAATATTAGATGAAATGGCATCATCTGTTAAATCTTGCAGTGATATTGGTGCTGAAATAGGTGTTGTCATTGGTGGTGGTAATCTTTTCAGGGGTGAGAAACTTAACGAGGCAGGAATGGATAGAGTAGCTGGTGACCACATGGGAATGTTAGCAACAGTTATGAACGGAATTGCCTTAAGAGATTCACTAGAAAGAGCTGGTATTAAAACTAGAGTAATGTCTGCAATCTCTATGTCTGGAATTGTAGAGCACTATGACAGAAGATTAGCCATTCAGCTATTATCAGATGGATACGTTGTTATTTTTACAGCAGGTACTGGAAACCCATTCTTTACCACCGATACTGCTGGATGTCTTAGAGCAATTGAAATACAAGCAAACTTAATGCTCAAAGCAACAAGGGTTGATGGAGTCTATGATTCTGACCCTGAAATTAATAAAAATGCTAACTTTTTTGATTCATTATCATTTGATGATGCTATTTCAAAAAATTTAAAAGTCATGGATGCTACTGCTTTAACCTTAGCTAGAGATCATAATGTTCCAATAAATGTTTTTAATGTTAACAAAACACATGCTTTAAAAAGTATTATTTGTGGAGAAAAAATAGGTACACTTATATCATAAAATGGAAAACTTAATACAAGATGTCTCCACAAAAATGGAGAAGTCTCTGACAGCCTTAAAAAATGCGTTTAATAAAATTAGAACAGGAAGAGCAAATCCCTCATTGTTGGATAATGTAACAATTGATTATTATGGAAATCAAACTCCACTAAATCAAACTTCAAATATTAGTGTTGAGGAGGGGAGATCTTTGGTAATTTCTCCGTGGGATAAAACAATGATTCCAGAAATCGAAAAAGCTATATTAAGTTCAGATCTGGGCTTGAATCCAAGCACAAGTTCAGACTTGATAAGAGTAACAATGCCAGCTTTGACTGAAGAAACAAGGCAGGACTATATCAAGCAAGCCAGGTCTGAGGCAGAAAACTCAAGAGTATCTATAAGAAATATCAGAAGAGATGCAAATCAAACAGCAAAGGAAAAACAACAATCATCTGAAATATCTGAGGATGAGCTTAGGGGAATAGGAGATCTAATTCAAAAGGAAACTGATAAATTTATATCTTTAGTTGATTCAGAATTAAAAAATAAAGAATCTGATCTACTTGAAATCTAGTCAGCCAATTATGGCTAAGCTAATTAAACAAAATAATAATTTACTAAAAAATGTTGGCATCATAATGGATGGCAACGGAAGATGGGCTCTTAAAAATTCTTTTAAAGTGAGTGAAGGACATAAGAGAGGTGTCAATGTAGTAAGAAAAATTGTTGAAGAATCGGTAAAACAAGATATAAAGTCTCTAACTTTATATGCGTTTAGCTCTGAAAATTGGAAAAGACCAAAAACAGAAATTAATGCAATAAAAAAGTTAATAATTAATGCTATTGATGATCAGTCACAAGAGCTAAAAGAGCAAAAAGTGAAACTAAGGTTTTTTGGAGATATAGACAATTTTGGAGAAAAAATTGTAAATAAGATATCAAAAGTTGAGAGTGAAACTAATTGTAAAAATAGCAGACTGGATCTTAATGTTGCTCTTGGTTACGGCGGTCAGCAAGATATCATTGAAATTGTTAGAAATGTTTCAAATCAGATTCTGTCTAAAAAATTAAAAGCAAATGATATTGACAAGAAGACTATAGAGAAATTTTCGATGGTACCTGTTGGAGATATTGATCTTTTAATTAGAACAGGTGGTGACAAAAGAGTGAGCAATTTTCTACTATTTCAAATAGCATATGCAGAAATAATGTTTATTGATAAGTTTTGGCCTGATTTTAGTGTTGAAGATTATAAAAATTGTTTGCGTACATTTAAAAAAGCGAGTCGAAGGTTTGGAAAGAGAATATAATCTAATTTTACTAAGAAGATCTAAAACTGCAGTTGCATTAATATTTCCGATTATTTTTATAGTGTTTATTGAAAATATCTGGATATTTTCAATTGCATTATCATTTTTATGTATTTTTGCAGTATATGAATGGGTAACAAATAATTTAAAACATTTATTTTTTGGTATTTTATTGATAATTAACTTTCTTATTTCTTGTATATTATTTGTAAATACACAAGTAGTTCCTAACGTGAGTTCATATATTATTTTTCTATTAATAATTCTTAATACATCAATATATGATTCTTTTGCATATTTAGTTGGATCAAGATATGGCAAAATAAGAATAACTAAAAAGATTAGTCCAAACAAAACTTTAGAAGGATTGCTAGGAGGATTATTTTTTTCTTTACTATATGGTTTTATCCTTTTTAAATATTTTGAGTTTTCAAGCTTGTTGATAATAACTTTTGTTGTAAGCAGTTTCTTTGCTTTTATAGGTGATATTTATATAAGTTATTTGAAAAGAAAAAATGGTATTAAAGATACAGGATCGATCCTCCCAGGTCATGGAGGTATTTTAGACAGACTTGATTCTCATCTAATTGCAACACCAATTGCAGTTATATTTTTTATTTTAATTATATGAAAAATATACTCTTATTAGGCGCCACTGGCAGTATAGGTAAAAGTGCTCTTAAGGTTATTGATCAAAATAGAAATGACTTTAATTTATTTGGAATATCAATAAATAATAACGTTGAAAAATGTAACAAAATAATAAATGAATTTTCACCTAAATATGTGTTCATACATGATAAAAGTTGTTTTCAAAAATACAAGATATCAAAAGATATTTCTTTATTAAACAATGATGATGAGCTTGATGATCTAATCAATCATAAAGATGTTGATATTATTATTTCAGCGATATCAGGCTTTTCAGGATTAAAAACAACTTTCATGGCAGCGAGTTCTGGAAAAAAAATCTTATTAGCAAACAAAGAAAGTGTTGTTGCAGGAGGAGACATAATTTTACCAATTGCTAACAAAAATAATACTGAAATTATTCCAATAGACAGCGAACATAATGCAATTTTTCAATGCCTATCAGGTGAGAATGGCACAAAAGATGTTAAAAAAATTATCATAACTGCGTCAGGAGGCCCTTTTTTAAATAAAACAATTTCTGAGCTAAAGAGGGTCACTGTGAATGAAGCGCTTAATCATCCAAATTGGAAAATGGGATCAAAAATTACAATTGATTCTGCAACATTAGTAAACAAGTGTTTAGAATTGATTGAGGCCAAATACTTATTTGATTTAGAAGAAAAATTTTTTGATCTTGTAATACATCCTCAAAGTATTATTCACTCAATAGTTACTTTTTTAGATGGGTCTAGTATTTGTCAACTTTCGATGCCTGATATGAAAGTTCCAATAGCACATGCTTTATCTGAAGGCAGAAGACTTGCTATTGATTTTAATCCAATAGAATTTTCTTCTTTAAACCTAAGCTTTCAAGAGTTCCCAGAAGATAGATCAAATATTGAAAATATTGCCAGAGAGGTATGCAATAAAGGAGGATTTCTTGGAACTGTTTTTAATGCTGCTAATGAAATAGCAGTGGAAGAATTTTTGAATGGAAGAATAAATTTTGACAAAATTTATGAGGTTATTTATCGAACTTTTGATAAAAATATAATGTCTAATGATTTGTCAATTGATTCTATATACTCTGTTGATAAAGAGACACGCATTGAAGCGAAGAAGGTGGTAAAATCGATTGCTTAAAATAATTTGCTTATGACATATTTAATATACATTTTAGCCTTTGCGGTTCTTCTTGGTGTTCTTGTTACTATTCATGAGTTTGGACATTTCATTGTTGCAAGAATGTGCAATGTTTATGTTCAAAGATTCTCTATTGGTATGGGGCCTGTTTTTTATAAAAAATATGATAAACATGGCACAGAGTTTGCATTATCTGCAATCCCACTCGGTGGTTATGTGTCGATGATCACCAATAAGCTTATTGAACTTGAACCAGACATCAAAAATCAATTATCAGAAGATCAATTGAAAATGACCTTTGATTCAAGACCTAAGTGGCAAAGAGCTTGTATTATGGTTGCTGGACCTCTTGCAAACTTTCTTTTATCTATTTTTATCTTCACAACAATCTTTTTGAATACACCAGATCCTCAAACTTTGGTGGTGGTTAATGAAGTTCGAAAAGAATCCATCAATTACTCTAACCAGGTTTTTTTCAAACCTGGTGATCAGATTATTGAAATTAATGATGTAAGAGTTTCAGATGCAAAAGATATTAGTTTAGAGCTTTTAACATATGCAGGATATTCAGGTGTGTTAAATTTTAAAGTAAAAAGACTAAATACTAATGAATTTGAGAATATATCTATATATGTGAGTGATTTCCTTCCTACCTCTGAATCACAAGAGAATCCCTCAGATCATATAGGCATTGATCTTAGATATGAAATGCAGCCAATTATTGGAAATGTAATTCCTGGTGGCGCTGCAGATAAAGCGAATATTGTTGCAAATGACTTAATTTTGAAAATAGATGAAAGTAATATAAATTTCGCAAGTGATATCAGATCAATTGTATCTTTAAATCCTAATAAAACTATGATCTTTTATGTTCAAAGAGATGGTCAGAACTTAAGTTTATATGTTGATATTGGCTCTGTATCAAAAGAACTGGAGAATAAAGGAATACTAGGTGTTTCTTTTGGAACCTCTAGAACTTTTATGCAATCCTTATCTAAAGGAACCTATGAAACATATAATCTAAGCCTTAAAACACTTCAGTTTATAGGAAAAATGTTGACTGGAAATATGGGAACAGAAAACTTAAGTGGGCCCATTGGTATTGCCCAAATGGCAGGCAATACTGCACAAGCAGGATTTTTACCATTTATGTATCTTATGGCACTTTTAAGCATAAGTTTAGCTGTAATTAATTTGCTGCCAATACCGGTTCTTGATGGAGGTCAACTAACTTTACTTGGTATTGAGGCGATAAGAGGAAAACCATTACCAGAAAAAGCGGAAAATTTTATTTATGCTGGTGGCACAGTTCTTGTTGGTATGTTGATGATTTTTGCAATTTTTAATGATGTTGCAAGATTTCTCTAAATAAAATGAAAAAATTCAGTCTTTCTATACTTGTTTTTATTTTGAGCTTTCAATTATCGGCATTTGATGAGTTTCTCGTAGGTGATATAAGAATAATAGGCTTACAAAGGGTATCAACAGGAAGTATCTTTAATGTTATACCAATTAGTGTTGGGGATAAAATTAATTTAAGGAAATCTAATGATATTGTTAAGTCTTTATTTGCTACTGAACAATTTGACGATATACAAATTGGAAAAGATGGCAGCACGCTTATAATAAGTGTTGTTGAGAGACCCTCAATAACTTCAATTGATATTTCAGGCAATCAAGCTTTAAAGACAGAACAACTTTTAGAAAGTCTTGACGGGGTAGGTATTAAAGAAGGAGAAGTATACAAAAGATCAACGCTAGAGAAAGTTAAATCAGAATTAGTAAGGTCGTATTCTTCAAATGGAAGATATGGCGCAAACGTTGATATCGAAGAAGTTATTAAACCAAGAAATAGAGTTGAAATTTTTATTGAGGTTGATGAAGGAAATAGTGCAAAGATCGAAAAGATAAATATTATTGGGAATGAAATTTTTACAAATGAAGAAATATTAAATGGTTTTGAGCTATCTGAGGGATCCCTATTTTCTTTTTTATCAAACGATAATCAATATTCGAGAGAAAAGTTACAAGGAGATATTGAAACATTAGAATCATTTTACAGAGATAGAGGATATCTAAAGTTTTCAATTGAGTCTTCGCAAATTAGTCTTTCAAGAGATAAAAAAAGTATTTTTATTACTTTTAATGTTTTTGAGGGTAAAAAATATACTATAAATGATGTTAATGTAATTGGAGAAATACCATTTGAAGAGGATGTTTATCTTGAAATAATAAATAGTTTGATTGATAAAACATACTCTCAAGCAACAATTACAAGTATTGAAGAATTTTTTACTAGTGTTTTAGGAAACAGAGGTTATGCATTTGCAGAAGTATCTGGAGATCCTGAAGTAGATCAAGATACTAATAACGTAAAGTTAGTTTTTTCTATAGAGCCTGGAAAAAAAACGTATACACGAAAGATCCTTTTCACAGGAAACCAGGTAACTCAAGATCATGTATTAAGAAGAGAGATGAGGCAATTTGAAGGAGCATGGAGCTCTGATGATAGTATCGAAGCAGGAAAAATAAGACTTGAGAGACTAGGATATTTTAAAGAAGTAAATGTTGAGACAATTCCAGTTCCAGGAACAGATGATCAGATTGATATCTTATATGAAGTTGAAGAAGAGACTACAGGGAGCTTAGGCGGAAACATTGGATATAGCGATTTTGGGTTAATGCTTGGTTTTAATTTACAAGAGCAAAACTTTTTTGGATCTGGAAATACAGTAGGTATTGGCATTAATAAGAATATTTATAGCGAGGTATACAATATTTCATTTCTTGATCCCTATGCAACAAAAGATGGCGTCAGCCTTGGGTACAACCTTTACTTTAGAGAAACTGACTATGGAGAATTTAATGTTGCAAATTATTTAACCAATTCAAATGGTTTAGGTTTGCAATTTGGATATCCAATATCTGATATCACAAGATTAAACTTTAATTTGACATATGATAAGACTGATATAGATATAGGCACATTACCTGCAAGAGAAATATATGATTTTGTCGCTGCAGAAGGAAATGTCTTTGAAACTTTATCTTTGGGATTTACATGGCAAAGAGTTACTTTAAACAGAGGACTTTTTCCAACTGACGGATCATCTACTTCCTTTACATTAACTTCAACTATTCCTGGAAGTGACATTAACTACTATAGAGCAAATATCAGACAAAGATTTTATCAACCATTATCATCTCAATTAGTTTTTGGCTTTCAAGGAGAATTAGGTTATTTAGATGCTTATGGGGAAACAGAGGAAACTCCATTTTTCCAAAATTTCTATGCTGGTGGACCAAGGTCTCTAAGAGGTTTCGAATCAAATACTTTGGGGCCTAGAAGTACAAATGCTCCTTGTTATGAATTTAATTATGAAGAAGGAACTTGCCCAAATTTACTTGATACAGATGGAGATGGCGAACCAGATACGCCTTACTATAATCCATATGCTACAAATCAATACTCTTCAAGATCAAGGTATAGAGATCCTCCTATTGGTGGGAATGTAAAAATTGAGGGAAGTCTCCAGTTAATTTTTAGACTTCCATTCATAGAAGATCAAAGATCATTGCGATCAGCATTTTTCTTTGATTTTGGTAATGTATTCTCAAATAACTGTAAGGAGTATCAATTTAATTGCTACAAACCATCAATTGATGATTTAAGATACTCTTATGGTGTTGGAGTTACATGGATTACAGGCTTTGGTCCAATGAGTCTTGCTATTGCAAAACCAACTAATGCAGGTCCTCAAGAGAGAACGGAAGAATTCCAATTTACAGTAGGAAATGTTTTCTAGTTAATATAAAATATTCAAACCATTGAGGGGTACTTATGAAAAATATAATTAAATTTTATGTGATATCTTTTATCTTTATTGCATCACCAATATTTGCTATTGATGGCGTAGCAGTAATTGACATGAGAACAGCTGTTCTGTCAACACAATCTGCTGCAGATGCATTTAAAGCACTTGAAGAAGATGATGATTATGCTTCTAATTTAGAGGAAGCACAGGCATTGCAGGCTGAAAGACAATCCATTGCAGAAAAACTTCAAAAAGATTTAGATACTTTATCTCAAGAAGAAATTGCAAAAATGCAAAAAGATATTCAAGATAAAGGTAAAGACTTAGAATTCTTAGCAGGTAAAATTCAACAAGCTCAAGAAGAAACGGCCCAAAAAATATTCACCGAAAGTGGTCCAGCAATGCAAAAGATCATAGGTGAACTAATTGCAGCAAAACAAATTAAGGTTCTATTGGCTAAAAATGAAACTATGCTTTTTAGTGATCCTGCTTTAGATCTTACAGATGACGTTACTTCTATGTTAGATGTTGCTGCTGTTGAGCCCACATCACAATCTGAGTAGTGTCGAAGCCCAAAAGCTTTAGGTTATCAGAATTAGCATCTATTACTGGGTCAAAACTAGTTGGCAACGATGATTTAGTAGATAACATTGCAACAATTCAATGTGCAAATAAAACATCAATAACTTTTGTAGCAAACAAAAAGTACAATCATTTGTTATCTAAAACAAGTGCAAATGCGGTAATAGTTGAAAAGAACGCTGAGATATCAAACGGCAAAAATTTTTTAATATCGGAAAACCCATACCTTGCTTTTGCCAAGCTAACAAAGGTATTCAAAACAAGCAGAACAAAAAAATTACCATTCATACATGAAACTGCCATAATTGATAAGAGCTCAGTTATTGATAAAAATGTTTACATTGGCCCAAATATTTTTATTGGTCCAAATTGTAATATTGGTTCAGGCGTTGTTATTAATGCTAATGTTTCGATAGTTGAAAATGTCTCAATAGGATCAAATGCTTATATTGACTGTGGTTCTGTATTAGGATCCGATGGTTTTGGATTTGCATCATCAAAAAATGGATATGAAAAAATAGAGCAGTTAGGCGGTCTTAAAATCGGTAATAATGTTCATATTGGTTCAAATTGTACTATTGATAGAGGCACTATAGATAATACTGAAATTCATGATGGAGTTATTCTAGATAATCAAGTACACATTGCACATAATGTAGTAATTCAAAAAAATTCAGCCATTGCAGCTTGTTGTGCGATTGCAGGATCTTCAGTCATTGGTGAAAACTTTCAAATGGGAGGCCTATCTGGTGTTTTGGGACACCTTGAAATTTGCAATGATGTAAAAGTTGGAGCTCATACGCTGATAACAAAAAAATATTAATGAACCCGGAGAATATATTGGAATTATGCCAGCTCAAAAACATAATGAATGGGCTAAGTCATCAATTTTTATAAAAAATAAGGGTCAAAAATGATCCTTAATCAAGATGATATTAAAAAATATCTTCCACACAGAGAGCCGTTTCTTTTTATAGATGAAGTAGTGGAGATAAATAACAATGAAACTATACATGCTAGAAAATTAATAAAATCAGATGAATATTTTTTGAAAGGTCATTTTCCAGGAAATCCAATCTTTCCAGGAGTTATAATTATTGAAGCATTAGGCCAAGCTTCAGGAATTTTAGGTTTTACAATAATGAATAAAACTCCAGAGGAGGGATCCATATATGTCTTGGCAGGCGTCGACAAAGTTAGATTCAGAAAGAGGGTAAGACCAGGAGATACAATAGATTTGTTTAGTAAAGTTGTAAATGAAAAAAGAGGAATATGGAAATTTGATTGCAAAGCTGAGCTTAATAATGAGATAGTCTGTTCAGCAACTATACTATGTGCAGATAGGAAAGCTTTATGAGTATTCATCCAACATCAATTATTGATCCTTCGGCAAAAATTGCTAGTGATGTGAAAATTGGTCCATTTTGTTCAATTGGAGAGGATGTTGAGATTGAAAGTGGCTCAAAGATTATTAGTCATGCCGTCATTAAAGGACCCACAGTAATTGGAAAAAATAATTGTATTTATCAATTCTCAACTATTGGAGATGATACGCCTGATAAAAAGTTTAAAGGAGAAAAAACAAAACTAATTATTGGTAATAATAATATTTTTAGAGAGGGAGTCACAATACATCGGGGAACAACTCAAGACGAGTCAGTAACAACCATAGGATCAAACAATTTATTCATGCCGTTTGCCCATGTTGCTCATGATTGTAAAGTTGGAAATGATAATGTTTTTGCTAATCTTGCAGCGCTCGCTGGGCATGTTCATGTTGGAAGTAATGTATCTATTGGTGGAATTACAACTGTTCATCAGCATTGTAAATTAGGTGATTTTTGTTTTGCAGGTATGAATTCATCAATCACAATGGATGTTCCTGCATACGTAAAAGTAGCATCTGACCCAGCTAGAGTTGTTGGGATAAATTCTGTAGGAATGTCAAGAAAAAATATTAGCAATGACACAATTACCAATATCAAAAAAGCCTATAAACTGGTATATAGAAAAAATTTAAAAATTGAAGAAGCCCTTAAGGAGTTGAGTTTACTTTATGAGCAAACTCAGGATAGTCACATAGAAAATTTTATAAAGTCAATTCAGGCTTCTGAAAGAGGAATCCTCAGGTAGGTGATTACAGACAGTCCTATAAAGATCGGAATTGTTTGTGGTGAGCACTCTGGAGATGCATTAGGAGCCAACCTTATTAGCGAATTAAAAAAACATAAAGACATTCAATTATATGGTGTTGGTGGACCAAAATTAGAAAGTCTGGGTTTAAATTCTCAATTTAATTACGAAGAGTTACAAATAATGGGAATAGTAGATCCAATTCTTAATTATAGAAATCTGTCTAAGAGAAGAAAGAAATTAACAGAATCATTTATAAACAGTAAAGTTGATTTATTTATTGGTATTGATTCTCCAGACTTTAATATAAAGATTCATAAGTCTCTAAAAGAAAAAAATATATGTAAAAATATACAACTCGTTAGTCCATCTGTTTGGGCCTGGAGACAAAATAGAACTAAGTTTATAAAGAAATTTATAGATTTAACACTTTGTTTGTTCCATTTTGAACATGAATTCTATAAAAAAATAAATCATAAAAGTATTCATTTAGGACACCCGTTTTACACTATAGAAAAAGCTACTAAAAAAGACATATTTGATAAATATTTACTTGATCATAATAAAAAATATATATCTATTCTTCCTGGAAGCAGAGAATCAGAATTAAAATATATGCTTACGACATATATAAAATTTATTGAAAACTACTCTATGCTTAATCCTGAAACAGTTTATTTGATTCCGGCAAGCAGTAAAAAGCTATGTAATAAAATTCGTGAAATGACGAAATCTCTAAAAAATGTAGTTGTAAAACCTTTTGCTATTAATGAATTTCTTTCTATATCAGAATTTTCTCTAGTAACATCAGGCACTGCATCTTTGGAGTCAGCTGTTATTGGATGTCCTCCAATAATTTGCTACAAAACTAATCCTGTAAATTATTTTATTATCTCTAGAATGTTAAAAGTTCAAAATATAGGCTTGCCAAATTTGTTGTTAGAAGACGCCGTTTTTCCTGAACTTGTTCAAAATCAATGTAATCAAAAAAATTTGTTACAAGCTGTAAAAGAGATTAACCAGATTACTCCAAAAATGAAACAGATTCAAAATGAGCTTAAAGAGAAACTTTCTGGAGAAGGCTTTGCAAGTGCTTCTAAATTAATTCTAGAAATTTGAACAACAATATTGCTGGAGTGGATGAGGTTGGCAGAGGAGCTCTTGCAGGACCAGTTATTGCAGCAGCAGTAATTTTAAAAAAAGATATCGAGGGCTTAAAAGATTCAAAAAAGATTCCTGAAAAAAAAAGAATCGAACTTTCAAATAAAATAAAAAAAAATTCTTACTTTGCTATTGGCTCAGCATCTCATCATGAAATAGATGAAATTAATATTCATAATGCTTCTTTGTTAGCAATGAAAAGAGCTATACTTAATTTACCAATTAAACCCAATATGATTTTGGTTGATGGTAAATTTAAACCTAATTTAAAGACTCAAATGATGGCTGTAATTGGTGGGGATTCAAAACATTCTGAAATTAGTGCGGCATCAATAATTGCAAAAGTTTACAGGGATAATTTAATGATTGAATATAGTAAAAAATATACAAAGTTTAATCTCGATAAAAATAAAGGCTATGGAACTAGAGATCATTTAGAGGCTTTAAAGAATAATAAGTATTCTGTTATACATAGAAAATCTTTCAACGGAGTCTTAAGTTGAGTCAAACTTTTTCACATTTGAGAGTTTCATCAGAGTACAGCATTACGCAAGGCCTTTTAACAATTGATCAAATCGTTGAGAATGCATCTCGTTTTGAAGTTCCTTCAGTAGCACTTACAGATAAATCTAACATGTTTGGCTTGGTTAAATTCTTTAATAAATGTGAATCGGCTGGAATAAAACCAATATCGGGCGCCTCTATTCAATTAATATTTAATGAGGATGAAAGCTCATTTGAAGTTCTTTGTCTAGCAAAAACTAATGATGGTCACAAAAATTTAATGAAAATAATTTCTACTGCTCATAGTAATAGTTCTTTCAATACTCCAATTATTCAATTTGAAAACTTATCCCAACTTAAAGATGATATTGTTGTGATTTCAGGTGGTAAGGGTAGTCACATATACGAATATCTAAGGCGAGATAATATTGATGAGGCAAATAAAAAGATAGAAGTTTTTAGAAAAGCTTTTGATGAAGATTTTCTTTTAGAAGTTCAAAAAACAAATAGAATTGATGAGTTTGATTATTTTAAAAATGTTATTCCATTATCTGTTGAAAAAGGAATCCCTGTTATAGCCACAAACGACATTTTATTCTCATCCAAAGATGATTATGAGACTCATGAAACAAAAGTTTGCATTAATACAGGTAAGACATTGAATGATCCAAATCGTGAAAAATATTTTTCTGATGAGCAGTATTTTAAATCACCCAAAGAAATGATTGGATTATTCAAAGACTTTTCATGTCTAATTGACAATACTAATGAAGTAGCTAAGAAATGTAATGTTTCTTTAAAGACAAAGGGATATTTTTTACCCGAGTATCCCGTTCCAAAAGAACATAATTTTGACTCATATCTGAATGAACTTGCTCATGAAAGACTAGAAAAATATATCAAAGGTTTTGCCAAGGATAGTAAAGAAGACTATAAGACAAGGCTAAAATACGAGTTAGATCAAATAAAAAATATGGGTTTTTCGAGTTATTTTTTAATTGTTTATGATTTCATAAAGTGGTCAAAAAATAATGATGTTCCTGTTGGTCCTGGAAGAGGCTCTGGAGCAGGTTCGTTGGTTGCTTTTGCATTAGGTATAACAACCTTAGATCCAATCGATCATGGATTGTTATTTGAGAGATTTCTAAATCCTGAAAGACTATCGATGCCTGATTTTGACATCGACTTTTGTATGGAAAAAAGAGACCAGGTTATAGATTACGTGAGTAATAAATATGGGTCCGATGCTGTTTCTCAAATTGCTACATTTGGAACTATGGCTGCAAGAGCTGTTGTTAGAGATGTTGCAAGAGCTCTTGGTAAGCCATATGCGCTAGGTGATAGAATTTCTAAAATGATACCCTTTTCTCCTGGTATGACTCTTGATAAAGCAAAAGCTGATCAACCTTTATTTGCTCAATCAATAAAGAATGATTCTGAGGTGAGAGAAATTGTTAACTTGTCATATAAGTTAGAAGGCATTGCAAGAAATGTTGGTAAACATGCGGGAGGTGTGGTTATAGCGCCTGGAAGTATCTCAGATTTCTGCCCAGTTTATGTTGATCGTCAGTCTGAATCAGTAATGACACAATATGACAAAGATGATGTTGAAAAAATTGGGTTAGTGAAATTTGATTTTTTAGGATTACGTACTTTAACAGTTATTGATAGGGCAGTTAAGTCAATAAATGATTCAAATAAAGATAAAGACAATTTTAATATTGACTCCATACCTTTAGATGATTCAAAAGTTTTTGATCTACTTTCGTCTGGAAAGACAATGGCAATATTTCAGTTAGAGTCGGCAGGTATGAGAGATTTAATTAAAAGACTAAAGCCCACAAAGTTTGAGGAAATTACCGCACTTCTTGCTCTTTATAGACCTGGGCCTTTAAATTCAGGAATGCATGATGAGTTTGTGGATAGAAAACATGGAGTTAGTCCAGTTACGTATCCACACAAACTTTTAGAATCTGTTTTAGATGAAACATATGGAGTAATTGTTTATCAAGAACAGGTGATGGAGGCAGCAAGAGTACTTGCTGGTTTTTCACTTGGTCAAGCAGATATTTTAAGAAGAGCGATGGGTAAAAAGAAGAAAGAAGAAATGGAAGAACAAAGAGAGATTTTTGTAAAGGGTTGTGAGAAAAACGGAATAAAATCAAAAAATGCAGAGCAAATATTTGACTTGATAAACCAATTCGCAGAATATGGGTTTAATAAATCTCACTCAGCAGCATACGCTCTAATATCCTATCAAACTGCATATTTAAAGACATATTTTCCTGAACATTTTATGGCAGCAGCTATGTCATCGGAACTTGGTAATACAGATAAAATTTATGCATTAAAACAAGAATGTGAAAGACTTGGCATCAAGGTATTAAAACCAAACATTTTAACAAGTACAAAAAGATTTTTAGTAAATCAAGATTCCAATATTGAATATGGTTTAGGAGCAATTAAAGGAGTGGCAGATATATTCATCAAGCACTTGTGCGAGATTAGAAAAAAAAATAATTTTAATGATTTGTGGGATTTTTCAAAGAAAGTTGATATCAAGCTTGGTGGAAAAAAATCATTAGAAGCGCTATCTCAATCAGGAGCATTTGATGAAATTGCTCCCTCGAGAAGTATTTCAATAGCATGTGTCTCAGATATGTTAAAAGATGTTGTCAATGACAGAAATTTTAAGAGCGGTGATCTTTTCTCATCACAACAGGAAAGTTTTGATCCATACGAGAAATATAAAAATATTCAAAAATTAACCCTAAGTGATAAATTAGATTTAGAAAAAAAATCTCTAGGATATTATCTATCTGGACATCCAGTTATTGCTTTAAAAAATAAGATTACAAAAATAAGCTCAAAGAAAATAAATCAATTAAGTAACGATACTAAAAAAGCCTCAATTGTATGTTTGCTTAATAATGTAAGACAAATTAAGGATAGGCAGGGAAAACCTCTTACTTTTGTAAACTTTGATGATGGAACAGGAACAATGGACGGTATAGTAGGAAGTGAAGTCCTTGAAAAATGTCATGATATCCTCAAAGAGGGTCAAATTGTTTGCCTTAAAGGTAATATCGAAGTGGATGATTATAAAACCAACGATATCGGAGCTTTGATGTTTAGAATGAGAGTAAGAGAAGCAGAAAATATTGATAACGAATTAGTAAAAAAGATCGAAGAAGCTACAATTGATATTGAAAAATCTTCAGCAGTATCTCTAGAAGATTTTTCAAATAAATTAGAGAAAATTGATAAGGAATTTTGGCTTGATGGATCATGTAAACTAAATGTTAGAGTAAATACAGGTTTGTCAGAGGCTATAATAGATTTAGGAGAAAATTTTAAATTTAGACCATCAATAAAAAACTTATTCATTCTTGAAGATATTTTTGGTAAAAATGTTCTAGAATTGTAGACGCTAAAAATAAATTCTCAGAAAAATTAAAATGGAAGAAGAAAAATTTTTAAACTTTGAAGAGCCTATTAAGGAGTTAGCTCAAAAGCTTAGTGCTTTGAGGGCAGCTGCAATAGATTCTCCATCATTAAACAATGAAATATTAAATCTCGAAAAAGAGAATAAGTCTTTAACAAAAAAAATATATTCTAAACTTGATACATGGCAGATTGTTCAAGTTGCTCGACATCCAAATAGGCCTCATACATCAGATTATATAAAAAGGATATTTGATGACTTCGATGAACTTCATGGAGACAGACAATTTGGAGATGATGCTTCGATAATTGGAGGTATTGGTTTGTTGGAAAATATTCCTGTAATGGTGATTGGTCATGAGAAAGGAAGAGATACTGATGAAAAAGTCAAAAGAAATTTTGGAATGACAAACCCTGAAGGCTACAGAAAAGCAAAGCGACTTATGAACCTTGCAGAACAATTCTCTTTACCAGTTGTAACTTTTGTTGATACTGCTGGCGCCTATCCTGGCGTAGAGGGGGAAGAAAGGTGTCAAAGTGAAGCTATTGCTAGAAATTTAGCTACTATGTCTGAACTAAAGACTCCCATATTAGTTATAGTATCTGGAGAAGGTGGCTCTGGTGGAGCTCTTGCAATAAGTGTTGGTGATCATCTTTCTATGCTTGAGTATTCAATTTATTCTGTAGCATCACCGGAAGCTTGCGCATCTATAATTTGGAGATCATCAGAAAAAGCACCTGATGCTGCTGAAGCTATGAAAGTATCATCATCAGAATTAAAAAAGATTAATATTGTTGATGAAATCATACAAGAACCGCTTGGTGGAGCGCATAGAGATTACGATCTAATGTCAGAAAACATCAAAGGTTCGCTAATTAGAAATCTATCTATTTTGAATAAGTTATCGATTGAAGATTTACTAGAGAGAAGATACAAAAGAATTTTAAGTATCGGATCATAAAGTTGCTTTCAAGGGATAAAATTGAAGATCTAATTGACTTACAAAAGAAAATATATATTGCTTATAGTGGTGGTCCAGACTCCACAGCATTAATTCATATCTTTGCTGATCTGATGAGTTCAAATAAATTAAATGTTGAAGCTATTCATGTAAATCATAACCTCTCAAAAGATTCCAAAAAATGGGAAAAGCATTGCAATGAGGTTTGCTCATCTTTAGGTATTAATTTAATTACAAAGTCAGTAAAGGTTTACTCGAATAGAGGAGGGCTAGAGTCTGAAGCTCGAAATAAAAGATATAAAGTATTTGAAACCGTTTTGTCAAAAGATTCGCAGCTTTTAATGGGCCATCATCTTGATGATGTGTCCGAAACAATTGTATTAAGATTGCTTAGAGGAACAGGAGCTGACGGACTTGAGGGACCACCCAGCAAAAGGCCAATTGGGGATGGTGTTCTAATAAGACCATTACTAGAAGTTTCAAAAAAAGAAATACTTAAATATCTTAAAAATAATAATATTAAGTATATTAAAGATGACTCAAATTCTGATAATACCTTTGATAGGAATTTACTAAGAAATAAAATTTTTCCATTAATCGAATCTAGATGGCCCAGTTTCTCTGAAAGAATTTTTCAGACTTCACAAATAATGAAGGATAGAAATTATTCATATAAGTCTTTGTTAGAAACTGAATACAAAAAGTTAATTGGCAGTACTATTTCAGTAAGAAGTTTAAAGGAAATTCCAAGATCAATCATAAAAGATATCTTAAGGCTTTCAATTAAGAAATCTAATTTAGCGGTTCCAAACAAAAAAATATTGGATGAAATTTTAAAAACTTTTATTGATTCAAATCCTGGACCAAAATCTGAAGTAACATGGTCAAGAGCAGACAATGCTGAAAAACCTGGTAAGGTAACTTTTCAAAAAGGTAAAATTCTAATATCCTCTAAATAAATAGGAGCAAATATGGACCTAGAGACAATCCAATATATAAAAGAAAATAACCTTGCAACAATTGTATTAAATCGACCAAATTTGTTAAATGCTTTTAATGAACAACTAATTTGGGATTTTCAAAGAGTAACAAATGATGCAAAGAATGATGAAACAATTAAAGTAGTTATTCTTAAGGGCTCAGGAAGAGGTTTTTCTTCTGGTGCAGATTTAGGTGAAAGAGATTCAAGTTGGGAAGGCTCAAAGGATGCTCTTTTAAGAGGTTATAAACCTTTTTTTGAAAATATCATAAATATGCCTAAGCCAGTAATTGGATCAATTTCAGGACCAGCAGCTGGAGTGGGTGCTGCAATAGCTTTGTCTTGTGACTTGAGGATAATGTCAGAGGATAGCTATATTATTTCAGTATTTTCCAATATTGCTTTAGTTCCAGATGGAGGCTTATCATGGTATTTACCAAAATATATGGGTTTCTCAAAAGCTTATGAATATGCAATTGAAGCAAAAAAAATTAGTGCTGAAGAGTGTTATAAGTTCGGAATTGCAAATAAGATCGTATCAAATGATGATCTTGAATCTAAAACTTATGAGTGGGCAAGTAAATTGGCAAAAAGATCATCTCAATCATTGAATCATACAAAAATACTTATGAGAAAATCATTGTCAGAGGGATATTGGGATACTTTTCATAATGAAGCAGATATTCAGAATGAACTAACGACAAGTGATCAAAACAGAGAAGCTGTAAAAGCTTTTTTTGAAAAAAGAGAGCCAAATTTTGATTAATATTCTAAAAGCTTGCTAAGACCAACAATAATTGCATCAAATGAGGCTCTTGTCGTATTTGGATGAATTCCTACTCCCCAGAAAGTTTTACCATCTTTTTCAAGCTCAATGTAAGCAGCGGCCTTTGCATCAGATCCTGACGATATTGCAGATTGCTGGTAATCTGAAACTTTAATTGAAATATCTAAATTGCTTGATAGTCCACTTATAAATGAATCAATTGGGCCATTCCCTGAGCCTTTTATTTTTTTCTCATTACCATTAATTATCATAGTTAGTTCTAAAGAGTGCATATCATCACTAGTAGTTGATGAATGTTTTACATATGAAAAATTATTTATAGGTTTTAAATAATTTTCCTCAAAGGTTTTCCATATTTCAGGACTACTTATCTCTTTTCCAGATTCATCTGCTAATTTTTGAATTTTTTGACTTAAGCTGATTTGGAGCCTTCTTGGCAAAGAAACTCCATGATCTTTTTCTAAGAGAAAGGCTACACCACCTTTTCCTGACTGTGAATTAATTCTAACAACTGCTTCATAATTTCTCCCTAAGTCTGCTGGATCAATTGGCAGATAAGGAACCTCCCACTGAGGATCATTTGATTGTTTAATAGCCTGAAAACCTTTTTTTATAGCATCTTGATGAGAGCCTGAAAAAGCTGTAAAAACAAGATCTCCTGCATAAGGATGCCTTGGATGAACTGGTAGTTGATTACAATATTCAACCTCTCTCATTACAGAGTTAATGTTTGAGAAGTCTAGATTTGGTTCAACACCTTGAGTCAGCATATTTAAAGCTAATGTTACTATGTCAACATTACCTGTTCTCTCCCCATTTCCAAATAATGTTCCCTCAACTCTGTCTGCTCCAGCCATCAAACCAAACTCTGAAGCAGCTACTGCTGTGCCTCTATCATTATGGGGATGAAGACTTAGGCAAATATCATTTCTTGTTTTTAAATTATTATGCATCCATTCAATTTGATCACCATAAATATTTGGCGTGGACATTTCTACTGTTGCAGGTAGGTTAATTATAATTTTATTACTAGATGCTGATTTTAATATACTGACAACTTCATCACATACCTCCCTTGCATAATCTAACTCGGTTCCTGTAAAGCTTTCAGGTGAGTATTCAAATGTCCACTCGGTATCAGAATTTTGAAGAGCTAATTCTTTAATTAATTTAGCAGCATTAGTTGCAATTTTCTTAATGCCTTCTCTATCTTGTTTAAAAACAACACGTCTCTGTAATGTTGAAGTTGAGTTATAAAAATGAATAATTCCTTTTGATGCGCCTTTGAGAGATTCGAAAGTTTTTTTAATTAACTCTTCTCTTGCCTGAGTTAAAACTTGAATATTGACATCAGAAGGAATCTTCTTATTTTCAATTAGACTTGTGACAAAATCATAATCTGTTTGAGAAGCTGATGGAAAACCAACTTCGATTTCTTTAAAGCCAAGTTTACAAAGCAAATCAAACATCCTATTTTTTCTCTCAGCTCCCATAGGTTCAATTAGTGCTTGATTACCATCTCTTAGATCGACAGAGCACCATTTAGGCGCTTTTTTAATAAGTCTACTCGGCCATTGTCTATTTTCAAGATTGATTGGCTCAAAAGCTCTATATTTATCAGTTGGATTATCCATTGTTTATAAACTAAATGTTATTATGTTATTTATGCTCTCTCCTGAAATAAAAACTAATCTTATATTAAAAGAGATTGGCATTAAAAGATATTCATTAAGGTCTAAGTCAACTAAATCTTCTCAAAAAAGTCTTCATTTTTATCAAAAGGGGCACATTCTAGCATTACTTGATAAGCCTTTTGAAAATTTTATTAAACAAGATCAGGAGCTTGTCCAAGCAATTTTAAGCTCAACAAAGCTTGATAATGGTGCCGAGGTATATAAAACAATTATTTACTCTTCAAAAAATGATTTAAAAAAAGAAATCTTTGAAAAATACAAAATAAAACTCACAATCCAATTTGGGAATTTATCTTATGATCACATGATGGATTTAGAACTAATAGAAGCTCCAACCTTGAATCAATTAACTAATAATAAAGAATCCAAAAAAGATCTTTGGCTTAATATCAAAGAAAAATTAAGTCTATAAAAAATGCTAAAGATATCATTAATGGATCAATCTGATTTAGATGAGGCATACAAAATTGAGAAACAGGTTAACCCAACTCCATGGTCAAAAGAAAACTTTTATTCATCATTTGAAATCGGACATCACTCACTAGTATGTAAGGCTGATTCCCAACTTATTGGGTTTATTATTTTTTCTATTATTAAAAGAGAAGCTCATTTGCTTAATATTGGAATCATTAAAGATTGGCAAAATAAAGGGGCAGGAAGTTTGTTATTAGAATCACTAATAAAACAGTGTAAAGTCTTAGGAGCAAAAAAAATTTTTCTTGAGGTAAGATCAAAAAATCAAAAAGCATTATTTTTTTATAAAAAATACAAATTTATAGAAGATGCATTAAGAGTTGATTATTATTCCGGTGATAATCCTGATGATGCAATTCTGATGAGTTTAGAGATATGACTAAATAAGATCTAAAATTTTTGTCTCAATTTCCTCAATCTCAGTTTGAGGACTAAAGCGCTCAATAACGAACCCATCTCTACTTATCAAAAATTTTGTAAAATTCCACTTTATTTGAGGAGTTTCAATTACACCAGGTTTTTGTTCTTTAAGAAAGTTATAAAGAGGATCTGCATTTGCTCCATTTACATTTATTTTATTCATAATCTTAAATGTAACTCCATAATTTGATTCACAAAAATCTTTAATTTCCTCATTTGTTCCAGGCTCTTGGAATGCAAACTGATTACAAGGAAAACCTAAAATTTCTAGACCCTTATTTGCATATTTTTTATAAATATTTTCTAATCCTTTGTATTGATAGGTGAGCCCACAAAAACTGGCAACGTTAACAATTAAAAGAACTTTATTTTTAAAAGTTTTCAATGAAACCTCATTAAGATCTGCATCCTTAACTGAAAAAGAATAAATAGTTTTCATAAAATTTTAATATGTATGCGAAAATGTCTTAACATTATATAAGTATAGACAAAATAAACTAATTTATAGTGACTGATAATATAAGACTTTTATTTAAAGAATTTTCAGATCTATCAATTGATGATTTATATGCAATTTTAAATCTAAGGCAACAAGTTTTTGTTGTTGAACAAAATTGTCCATATCTAGATGCAGATTATTTTGATCAAGATGCATTCCATTTACTAGGATATGAAAATAATGATCTTGTTGCATACTTGAGAGCTTTTTCTCCAAATGTAAAATATAAGGAATCATCAATGGGTAGAATAGTTGTTTCCGAAAAAAATAGGAACAAAGACTATGGCAAACTAATAACTCTTTATGGCATAGATTTTTTAAAAGGAAAGTACCCAAAAAATGAAATAATTATTTCAGCTCAACATAGGCTAGAGAGTTTTTATGTGAACTTGGGATTTAGATCAAGAGGAGAAGTATATTTAGAGGATGATATTGATCATATACAAATGTATATCTAAATTACAAAATAATTCTTTCATTAAACAACAAACTGCTTATTTCTTCGGTAATAAAAGGTGCAAAAGGGTGAAGTACATTTACGATTTCTTTTAGAAGAGGCCTTAAATTTGCAGTATTTCCTGATTTTTTACACTCTTCAATGTAAACATCACAAAATTTACTCCAAAAAAATTCATATATTTCATTAACAGCAAAATCTAACCTATAATTAGAAATATTCCTATTTATTTGAGTTTTTGTTTTAGAAAATTCATCATAGATCCATTTATCATTATCATTTTCCTTTACAAAGGCATCTCTTTCCTTGGGGTAGCCATCGATAAATCTTGCAGCATTCCATATCTTAGTACAAAAATTTCTATATCCCTTTAGTCTACCAAACTCAAAACTTATATCTTTAGTGTGAGTTGCTAATGAGAAGAATGTCATCCTCAGAGCATCTGTGCCATAAGAATCAATACCATTTGGAAACTGTTTTCTAGTTTTTCTCTCAATTTTTTCAGCAAGGCCTTCCTGCATCAAGTTTGACGTTCTTTTTTTAATTAGATCATCAATTGTTATGCCATAAATTAAATCAACTGGATCTATAATGTTGCCTTTAGATTTTGACATTTTTTGACCATTTTCGTCACGGATTAAACCTGTAACATATATATCTTTAAAGGGGATTTTTCCAGTAAACTCTATACTCATCATCATCATTCTGGCAACCCAAAAGAAAATTATGTCAAAGCCTGTCACTAAAAGAGAAGTTGGAAAAAATTCTTTATAATCTTTACTTTCTTCAGGCCAACCTAGTGATCCAAATGGCCACAGGCTCGAAGAAAACCATGTATCAAGTACATCTTCATCCTGTATGAGGTTTGTATCTTTTAACTTATAGTGATTCCTGACATCTTCCTCATTTTCACCAACATAAATATTTCCATTTTGATCATACCAAGCTGGGATTCTATGCCCCCACCAAATTTGCCTACTTATACACCAATCTTCAATATTATCCATCCAGTTAAAATATGTTTTAATCCAGTTTTTGGGATGAAACTTAATATTTCCTTTCCTTACCTCTTCATTAGCTTTTTCGGCCATACCTGAAGTTTTCACATACCATTGATTACTTAATTTTGGTTCAATAACAATATTAGATCTTTCTCCTCTCGGAATACTCAGATCACACTCTTTTTCCTTGGTGAGAAGTTTGAGTTCAGAAAGTTTTTCTAGTACAAGTTTTCTAGCTTTAAATCTATCCAAATTGTTAAAGGGTTCTGGTACATTTTCATTTGTCCAAGCCTCATCGTTAAAAATATTAATTGGTTTAAAATCATTAAGATCATCTGAAGTATGAACTATTTCATTTTTTTCATGCAAGGCATATTTTTTCCCAATCTCATAATCATTAAAATCATGACCAGGAGTAACTTTTAAACACCCAGTCCCAAATTCCATATCTACATAATTGTCGCCAATAATTGGAATTTTTCTTTTTATAAATGGCAGTAGAGCATATTTTCCAACTAATGATTTATATCTTGAATCTTTTGGATTGACTGCAATTGCCATATCACCAAACATAGTTTCGGGCCTTGTTGTTGCTACTGTCACAAATTCATCTGAGTCGACAATGGGATATTTTATTTGCCAAATAAGGCCCTTTTTTTCTTGTCTTACTACTTCAAGATCAGAAACAGCAGTTTTTAAAGACGGATCCCAATTGACCAATCTATATCCTCTATAAATTTTATTTTGTCGATACAGCTCAATAAACGCCTTATTTACTGCTTTTGAAAAACCATCATCAAGAGTAAATCTATATTTACTCCAATCAACTGATGACCCCAATCTTTTTATTTGTGTTTGTATTTTATCCTCTGAGAAATCCTTCCATTTCCATACTTCATCGAGAAAATCTTCTCTACCAATTTCTTTTTTATTAGTACCTTTTTTTGATAAATTATTTTCAACAACTAGTTGAGTAGCTATCCCTGCATGATCTGTTCCAACCTGCCAATGCACCCTCTTGCCAGACATATGATTATATCTAGTATAAAAATCCATAATCGCATATTGAAAGCTATGCCCCATATGCAGTGTTCCTGTTACATTTGGTGGAGGAATTACCAAAGAGAAAGAATCATTCCCATCTTTATTAAGGAAAACTTTCTTTGACCAAATATCAACCCATTTCTCTTCAACATCAATAGGGTTGTACCTCTTATCCATCGCTAATTTGTCTATTTTAGTTTCTTATTTAAAATTAAATCACATATTAAAGAAACTGGTCTTCCCGTTCCACCTTTTGGAGAGCTTGACCATGCTGAAGCAGCAATATCCATATGCGCCCATTTATAGTCTTCAGCAAATTTAGATAGAAACGCAGCAGCATGAATAGTTCCAGCCTCTCTTCCTCCACCAATATTTGCAAGATCAGCAAAATTAGTTTTTGTGCATGATTTATACTCATTCCAAAGTGGTAATTGCCAAGCTCTATCACCGGTTTCTTCTCCAGACTCAATGATTTTATCTGCTAGAAATTGATCATTAGCCATTACACCACTTGCATGGCTACCTAGAGCAATAACAACAGCACCTGTTAATGTAGCCATATCTATAACATAGGAGGGATTGTACCTCCCAACATAGGTAAGAGCATCTGCGAGAACTAATCTACCTTCTGCATCAGTGTTTAGAACTTCAATGGTTTGGCCTGACATAGATGTAACAACATCTCCCGGTTTTGTTGCTCTTGCTGAAGGCATGTTTTCTGCACAGGCCATAATTCCTACAACATTAACATTGGCTTTTATTCTTGCAAGAGAACACATCACTCCAAACACAGTTCCAGCACCACACATATCCCATTTCATCTCATCCATCCCTGAGCTGGGTTTTATTGAAATTCCTCCAGTATCAAAAGTAATGCCTTTTCCAACAAGAGCTACTGGCTTTTCACTTTTATTACCACCCTTATATTCAATAATGATCATTCTTGGTGGCTCATCACTTCCTTTAGACACACTCAGATAAGAACCCATTTTTAGTTTTGCTAAGTCTTTTTCATTCAATGTTTTAACCTTAAGACCTGAATATTGTTTAGTTGTATTTTTTACTATTTTATCTATCAACTTAGGTGTTGCATGATTGGCAGGTAAATCACCAAGATGTTTTGCAGTATTAATACCCTCACCGACAGAGAAACCTCTTAGAATTGCAGTCTTTGCTTTTTTAATTTCGGTTGAGGAAAGTTTAGATGTAATAATTGATACATTTTTGAGTGAAACTTGACTTGAAACTACTTGCTTACCAACTTTCTCAGTTTTTGCAGTCTTATTTTTTGTTGTAGAGAAAATGTATGCCCCCGACTCAATGGATCTAGAAATCATTTCTAAAAACCATGACTGATCTTTTCCTTTTGGATAACACTTACCATCAAGTATCGCCATACTTTTACAGTTCATTGAATTAGCAACTTTGGCAATGTACTTGTATTTATTTAACCAAAGATAGATATCATCTTTTTCGTTAAGATCTTGAATAAGGAGTATTTTTTTGGCTTTGATTCCTTCTAATGAAGACACTAGATGATTTTGATTACCTGGATTAAGTGCATCCTTTGATGATTTTAATAGGTATCCCTTTGATTTCTTATCTAATTCTTTAAATTCGGATGACGAAGTGACTTTCTGATTTACTGGTATTACTAGCAAATCAGTTGCAATGTTAGAAATTATATTATTATTAACATTCTTTAAAGCTATGTTATTTAAAACTTTATATACCATTTTCTTTTCTCCTTTTTAATTCAATGCTGGTAAGATATTTATTGTAATGCATCATAGTTCACAAGGCATGTATAAAAGAAATATTCTTTTTAGAAGCTTAAACAATGAAGTCTTTAAATCGACTTTAGGCATTCTTGCAATTTTATTTATGTTAGTTGTTGGGTCGAGAATGATAGGATATTTTGAACAATCGGCTGAAGGACTTATAGATCCAAACATCATATATAAAGCAGTTGCCTTGAGGTTTCCGGACTTTGTTACTTTATTGATACCATTATCTTTCTTCCTTGGTTTAGTTATTACAATCAGCAGACTTTATTCTGATAGAGAAATTTATGGATATATATCTGGTGGCTTATCTCCAATTGATCTAATAAGATATTTAATCCCTCAGTCACTTCTATTTTTTTTAATTACTTTAGTACTTAGTATTTATATAGCACCATATACAAAAGAGCTTTCAAAAGAAATAATCTCTGTTGATACAATTCAAGAAAAACTTGCTTCTATAAAACCTAAAGAGCTTATATTTTTTGATGATAATGGAAGCTTTATATATATTGAGGATAAAGAAAAGAGCTCTTTTGATAATGTGGTTGTCTTTGATGGTAGTGATAATAATTCTTCTTTAGTTCGCGCATCAAGACTAAAATATTTTGAAACTGAATCGTCAATAGAATTAAATTTTGAAAATGGTTCTATTTATCAAAATATTTTTAATAGAGATGCATCAGTCATTACTCAATTTGGTGATTTAAAAATACCGGCTGGTAAAGAGGTGACAATCCTAAAAGGCCTTTCTTTTAGTAAGTTATTTGATTTTTCTGTAAAGTCATCAAAGTCTCAAATGCAATGGAATATTTCTGTACCTTTAACAATCTTTATTTTTCTTTTGTTGGCTGTAAGTTTGTCAAAAGTTCAGCCTAGACAGGGAAGGCTATCAGTTGTTTTGCCATCTATATTTATTTATATTTTATATTTGAGCTTACTGATCCTTGCAAGAGATTCATCTAAAGATGATATATTGATTTCTTCAGATTATATTTGGTTTGTACATTTATTTTTCTTAATACTCGGATTTTTCTTGCTATTAAAAGAACAGAGCAATTTTGAGTTAGATTTAAAAAATATTCTTAAAATCAATATTTTCTCAAAAGTTATTTTAGGATTTTTGTTTGGATTACTATCTCTTTGGATCTTTAGATGACAAAGATATTTTACAGATATTTAATAAAACGCTCCTTTTATTTTTCGTTTTTAATCTTAATTATTTTTGGGCTTTTAGACTCAGTCTTTATGTTGATCTCAGAATTAGAAAACATTACTAATGAATATAAGTTTGCAAATATCCTTAAATACGTATTTTTTTCTATGCCTCATCGTCTAATCGACTTTGTTGAAGGGTCATGTCTTTTAGGTCTAATGATTTCATTAGGTTTATCTCATCAAGAGGGTAATTTAAATGTTCTTAGATCATCTGGTTCCTCTCCATTCAAAATAGTTGCATTAAGTTCATTGGGTGCAATTTTTTTAACGCTATCTTTAATATTTCTTGACGAAATAAGCTTTAGAAATCTATTTCTTA
Source organism: uncultured SAR86 cluster bacterium (assembly GCA_902516285.1). Taxonomy (GTDB): domain Bacteria; phylum Pseudomonadota; class Gammaproteobacteria; order Magnimaribacterales; family D2472; genus SAR86A. The sequence goes on along the minus strand of CABXXT010000006.1, from coordinate 45,689 downwards.
ACGCGGAAGCAAGCAAGAATTTTGTTGTAAATAGAAATAATACATCTAATACTCAATCCAAATGGGTAAAATCAGGAGATTCATACTTAAACTTCCATGATATTTTAGACAACAAGATATACAAGGTTCGTTTTTTGAAATTTAAAGATAAAAAGCTCTCACATTCAATTATTTCAGATTCAGCTGTTTTAGATGGAGACAAAATTACTTTTGATAATGCAGTGTATAAGAATTTTTTAGATAACACTGAGATTAAAGAATATGTTAACTTCGATATACCGCTCAGATCAAAAATAACTCTTGATAATATTAATAATCTTGGAATCATCGATTTATATTCATATAAAAAATTATTTTCAAACAGCACTTTGAAAAAAGATATTACTTTTAAATCTCATATAGACAAATATTTTTATAAAAAGCTTTTTTTACCAATTTCAATTTTTTTACTTATAGTATTTTTTGGATCTTTAGTCTTTACTTCTCTAAGGGAAACAACTATTGGAGGTAAAATAATAATATCTATAGTTGGTGCATTTATTTATCGATTAATACAAGACTTATCTACAAGCGTATTTATATCCTATAACCTACCTGTTGTTATCGGAATAGCATTGCCCTCAATGATCTTAATAATATTAAGTTTAAGGCTTTATAAAAATATTTAGATCTTTCTATATGAGGTTTTTGAAAGGTAATCACTCAAAGAAAGACTTTTTTCTGTTAAATATATTAGTATCAATGGAAGGCCGCAAAGTAAAACAGTTATCAAATTGAAGGCAAATCTTATAGATGCTTTTTTAAAACCGATTTTTTTATTATCAAGACTATATATCTCAAAATTCCAAACAGCCATTCCTAGTGTTTTACCTCCATGAGTCCAAAAATATATATAAAAGGCCCATGTGCTAATTAACACAAGTATTGGTCCTATAAATTTATTTTCAATAATACCCCCATTAATCCAAACTCCAATTGAACCTACTAAGAACCATACTCCAAGCAATAAAAAAATATCATAAACCGCAGCTGCAATCCTTCTCAAAGGAAATACGATATATGATTTATTATTCATTTTGCTATAGTACAAGATTATTAAAAAAAATAAATTACTATGAATACAGATAAAAGTTTCTTTGGGCATCCTATCGGTCTAAGAACATTGTTCTTAACAGAGATGTGGGAGAGGATGTCTTACTATGGCATGAGAGCCTTATTGGTTTTATATATGACTGGCTCCATCACTGGATTTAACCCTGGAATGGGAATGTCAGCAATAGATGCAAATGCAATATATGGTATTTATGTTGGTTTTGTTTATTTTATGGTCGTACCTGGTGGTTGGATTGCTGATAATATTTTAGGACATCAAAAAGCAGTATTAATTGGAGCGATAATTATTGCGTTAGGTCACTTCACTCTTGCAATACCTCTTGAGCAAACTTTTTTTCTTGGTTTAATTTTAGTAGTTTTAGGTACTGGATTGCTCAAAGGAAATATATCAACAATTGTTGGGAAGTTATATTCTGATGATGATACAAGAAGAGATTCTGGCTACACAATTTTTTATATGTCCATAAATATTGGATCAACTCTTGGATTCTTAATTTGTGCCTGGTTGGGTGAAAAAATAGGTTGGCATTATGGGTTTGGTGCTGCAGGGGTCGGAATGGTATTAGGAGTATATCAATATCTAAAGTTCAAGCATTTGTTAGGCGATGCAGGTGAAAAGCCCAATGATATGGAGGATATTAAAAGAAATAAGCTAATCAAATGGACAAAAAATAGTCTAGCTTTAATGTTCATAGTTATTGCATTAGGATTATTTGGCATCATTTCTATCGATCCAAGAACTTTTGCTGAAAATTTTGCATATTTTTTAACAATAGTGGCAGGAATATACTTTTTATATTTATATTTTTTTGCAGGATTGGATTTTAATGAAAAACGTAACCTATTATTATTATTTGTTCTATTTGTAGGAGCTGCTGCTTTTTGGTCTGGTTTTGATCAGTCAGCGAGTTCATTAAGTATTTTTGCAAGAGATTTTACTGACTTGTCTGTTGCAGGTTACATCATACCAATTGGATGGTTGCAGTTTGCAAATCCCATATTTGTTGTAACTTTTGCACCAATTTTTGCTGGCATATGGGCTAATTTAGCAAGAAGAAACATGGATCCATCTTTGCCAATAAAGTTTGCTATAGGTTTATTTTTTATGGCTATAAGTTTTATGGTTATGGTCTTTGCAGTTGGATTGGCTATGGAATCTGCCCCCGTAGGTATGCAATGGCTTTTAATCACATACTTACTCCAAACTTGGGGTGAGCTTGCCTTGTCACCAATTGGACTTTCAGCATTTTCAAAATATTCTCCAAAAAGATATATCGGCCAGATGTTCGGATTATGGTTTTTAGCTTCTGCAATAGGCGGAGTTTTAGCTGGATTGCTTGGAGGCGATGCAACTTCTGATGGCTTGGACTCCGTTCAGCCGATATTCACTTTTATGATTCAATACTATCTAGTTATCGGAATTATTTTAGTTGGCCTTTCATTCTTATTAAAAAGTAAAAAAGAAACAGAGGCCATACCTAGATAAAATAGATTTTGAAGTTGAGAAAAATAAGCAAAAAAAATCCTGTAAAAAAAAATATGGACAAATTCCATAAGCCTAAAACTCACAGAGATAAAACAAAATATACTAGAAAGAAAAAAATTAAAGATGTTGATTAAGCTTAAATAAAACTTTTGTATAAATATCCTTAAGTATCCAAAGTTCGCTAATCTTAATATTTTCATCAATTTGATGAATTGATTCGTTTATTGGTCCTAACTCAATAATTTCAGTCTTCATCTTTGCAATAAACCTACCATCAGACGTGCCGCCTTTAGCATTTAAATCGGGCTTGTAACCATTTACTTCTTCACATGCACTTACAATTATTTCTTTAAGAAATTTATTTTCAGTAAGATAAGGATTTCCATTTAAATTCCATTTAAGGTCATATTTTAAATTAAGATTTTTAATAATATTTTCAAATTCAGATTTGAGGCTTTCTTCTGTAGATTCAGTTGAATACCTAAAATTAAAATAGAGATCTAATTCTCCTGGAACAACGTTGTGCGCTCCAGTACCAGAGTGAATATTTGATATTTGAAAACTTGTTGGATCAAATATCGCATTTCCATTGTCCCATTTTTTATTTTTAAGATCTGTAATTAAATCACTAGATAAAAAGATCGGATTCTCAACATTTTCAGGGTATGCAACATGTCCTTGTTTGCCAAATATTTGTAAATGACCACCTAAAGAACCTCTTCTGCCTATTCTTGCGCTATCAGCAACTTTTTTATTAGAAGTTGGTTCACCCACTAAACAATAGTCAATAAGCTCGTCATTATCCATCATTTTTTCAACAATCTTGTCTATAAAACCGTCATGTGAACTTCCCTCTTCGTTAGATGTTAGCAAGATGGCTAATCTAAAATTTAATTCTTGAGTTTGAGCTAAAAATTCTTTTACTGATTCTACAAAAGCTGCAATAGATGCCTTCATATCTGCAGTTCCTCGTCCATACATTATGTCACCGTCAATTTGAGCTGAGAAGGGTGGATATTTCCAATTCTCTTCCGGACCAGTTGGAACAACGTCAGTATGACCTAAAAAACAAAACAATTTTCCTTTAGTTCCAATAGTGGCATATAGGTTTTCAACATTTAAATAATTAATTCTTTCACAATTAAAATTGAGATCCGTTAACTCATTCTCAATAATATCAAAGCACCCCATATCCTTTGGTGATATGGATTCAATTTTCACAAGATTTTGTAACAACTCAATCATTTATATGAAGATCCTCATTTAGTTTAGAAACTTTGGTATTCATTTTAGCAATAACTTGTCCGTTTGTTGAATCTCTATAAAAAAGCAGATCTGAACTCCCAGAAAGCTCAGAGGCTTTAACAACCTTCGATGAAGTTTTATTTAACATAAGAACTTTTGTTCCAGCTGTAAGATAAAGGCCTGCCTCAAGAGTACAGTTATCTCCAATTGGGATTCCTAACCCCGAATTAGCACCCAGTAAACAATTTTTTCCCACTGAAATTTTAACTTCGTTCCCTCCAGAAAGAGTTCCCATAGTACTGGCTCCACCTCCTAAATCAGAATTATCTCCTATAACAACACCCGCTGAAATTCTTCCCTCTATCATTGCTTTTCCTAAAGTTCCAGCATTGAAATTAACAAAACCTTCATGCATTATTGTGGTTCCTTCACTTAAATAAGCTCCAAGTCTAACCCTTGATGTATCTGCAATACGAACATTTTTGGGAATGATGTAGTCTGTTAAGCAAGGAAATTTATCTAATGAACGCACATATAGATCATTGTTTGAATTTTTTGACTCATTCATTCTTTTATCAATGTCTTCAATTGCAATAGGACCTATATTTGTCCAAGCAACATTTGGTAGGACATTAAATATTCCATCAAGATTGATAGAATTTGGTAAAACGAATTTATATGAGATTAGGTGTAATTTTAAATAAGCTCCTTCAATATCCTTAACAGGCTCATTTAAATTAGATTCATCCCAGCTTACTTCAATAAGTTTCTTTTTTTGATCGTCAACCTTGACAGATTCTTCACCAACTTTTTTATTGTCAAAGTTTATGTATAAGAAATATACATCTAGGATATTTCCAGAAGGAGATAGGCTAGCAATCCCTTTTGCCTCAATTTTCATGACGTCATTATATTTAAATTAGTATTTTTTTAAACAACTTCATGCAAAGCATCTATTATTTTTTTGATCTTATTTTTCTTAATTACAGATTTATCGAGATTAGAGATTTCAAAAGTATCTTCAACTCTTTCACCTAAAGTATTAATTCTTGCTGAAAAAATAGATATTTTATTTTCAAAAAAAATACTTGCAATTTTTGATAGTAAGCCTGATTTATTAGCGGTTTCAATGGTAATTATATTTTTGTTCTTGTCTTGAATTATTGAATCAGATATTTTTACAACTTTTTCAAATTTTGATTTTTTTTCAATTTTTCTAGGAGTTTTTAATTTATTATGTTTTTTTTCTAAATTCTTTCTAATCCTCTCAGCAAGATCAGTCAATTCAAACTTTGTAAATTCTCTGCTGTGATAAATATTTTTTGTAATGAAAGTATTTGCTGCAAAAGATTCATCATTTGAAGTAAATATATTTGCATCAATTACATCAAGACCAGATTCCTCAAGAGCTCTTGTTAAATTATAAAAAAGGCCATCAGTATTTTGCGCTTTTATAAATATCTCAACTAAATTTTGAAATATTTTTCTGCATTCAATTATTAAATCTTGGTCTGGATATGAGGTATATAATTTAACTTGCCATTGAAGAGAGTCTATAGAGTTTTTATTAAAATAACTGTTGTCAAATAAAGATAAGTAATGTTTTATCATTTTTATTTTGCTTTCATCCAACTGTTCAATAATGTACTTTTTCTTTTCTATTGTGATTTCATTTGATGTTTGAATTGGCTCCTTATTAATTTTTAATCTTGTTTTAGAATAAAGTTCCCTTAAAAGTTGATGCTTCCAACCATTCCATAAGGATGGATTTGTAGCTCTAATATCGTTAATTGTTAAAAGATAGAGATAATCTAGTCTTTCTGAATGCATTACTGTTTCAGCAAAATCTTTTATGGTCTCTTGTTCAGAGATATCTTTTTTTTGAGAAACTGATGACATTTCAAGGTGCTTTTCAACAAGCCAAGATGTCAAATTTGAGTCAACTTTTGATAATCCAAGTCTTCTAGAAAATTTATAACATGCCTTACTTCCAATTTTTGAATGATCACCACCCTTACCCTTACCAAGATCATGAAATAAACCTGCGATAAAAAGTAGTTCTATTTTTGGCAACTTATTAATTAATTCATGTTCAAGTTCAAAGCCTTTCTGATTAAATATCTTCATTTGCCTCATATTCCTTACAACCTTAAAAGTATGCTCATCAACAGTATAAATATGGAATAGATCAAATTGCATTTGACCAACGACACGTGAAAATTCTGGAATATATCTTTGTAATAATCCTAAATCTCTCATTGCTTTTAAAATTGAGGATAAGTTGTATTTGGATTTTAAAATGTTTAAGAATTGTTCTGCAAAATGAGCATTCTTTCTAAAATCATTGTCAATTAAAGAATTATTTTTCTTTAGCACTATCGAAGTTTGCACATCTACAGCATTGATTTTTTTGTTGTTCCCTATCTCAAGAAAAACTTTAAAAATCAATTCTTTATTTTCTTCTAGACTCACATTTGCAAATCCAACTTTGCTACCATTTCTGTATAAACCCTTTTTGTTCTTGAAAGAATATTTTTTCTCTTCAAAAAACTGATAAACCAAAGTATTAAAATGAGATATGTAATGCGCATGCTCGTAATATTTAGCCATCATTCTTTCAACTAAAGCCTTGTTAGATAGATTTAATTTTCCAGAAGCAGTTCTTTTTGCAATTTCAATTTGAGTTTCAAAATCTAACTTATTATTTTTTGTAAAAAGATTTGTAATAAATCTCAAAACTTTAATAAAGTTGTATGCATTTCTTGCAATTAAAAATTCATCCTTAAAAAAACTAAAATTTAAGATGTCATTAACAGTTTTTAGACCGTAGCAGTGCTGAAGAATCCATAATGCAGAGTGAAAATCTCTTAATGATCCTGGTGATTCTTTCAAATCAGGCTCTAAATTTGATGATGATAAAAAGAACTCTCTATGACGGTTGTTTTGTTCTAAAAACTTCGCTTTGTAAAATTTAGCTGATGTCCAAAGACTTGATAACGTTTTGGAGACTAAATTATCAAGATTTCTGTCTGACAAAATTGGCTTTCTGGTTAAATAAGAAGTGAATTCGCTTAAGTCACTTTTAGTTATTTTCTTAATATCTTTTATTGATCTTACCGAGTGACCAACCTTATATCCCTCATCCCACAAAGAAGATATAAATATTTCTAAATTACTATAATTTTTGGGACGATTTGTTTCAATAATTGAAATATCAACATCTGAGGAGGGAAATATTTCACCTCTACCAAAACCACCAATGCTGTAAATTGCAAAATTATGATCAAGATTTAGTTTTTTAAATTTTCTCTTGATATCCTCCTCAATATAATCTGAATTGTTCTTTAAAAAATAGTCTATTTTTGAGGGATTTAAATATATTTTTTTGAAATCAGATAAAAACTTTTCATTCAAATTTTCTGAATTAGTTTTCATTCAAATCAAACTCATCATTCCTTTTCGTAAGAACCTCTGCTCCATTTTTGCATACAGCTATTGTATGTTCCCACTGTGCTGAGTTTCTTCCATCTTTTGTTTCGACAGTCCATCCATCTCTTAACGTTTTAGAATACTTAACACCTTGATTAATCATTGGTTCAATTGTGAAACACATTCCTTCTTGAATTTTAATACCTGTGCCTTTTTTTCCAAAATGAAGTATCTGAGGTTCCTCATGATATACAGTTCCAATACCATGACCACAATAATCTTCAACAACACTGTAGTAGTTTTCCTCGGCATGTTTTTGGATTGCATGTCCTATATCACCAAAAAATGCACCAGGTTTAACTGCATCTATTCCTTTGTAAAGACACTCCTGAGTGACTTTGACAAGTCTTTTATTATGAGGAGCACATTCTCCAACTAGAAACATCTTTGATGTATCGCCATGCCAACCATCTTTAATAACTGTTACGTCAATATTTAAAATGTCACCATTTTTTAAGATCTTATTATTATCTGGAATTCCATGACAAATAACCTGATTTAAACTTGAACAGATCGTCTTCTCATAACCTTTATATCCTACATTTGCAGGTATTGCATTTTGAACATTAACTATATATTCATAACAGATTTTGTCTAATTCGCCAGTTGAAATCCCAGGAGTTACATATGGTGTTATCATCTCAAGGACGTCAGCTGCTAATCTACCAGCAACCCTCATTTTACTTATTTCATTTTCAGATTTAATAGATATTTTCATTTTTTTTAGTTTTTATATAGACATAAGACAACTTAGTCTATAAAGTACAATTTTAATGTCAGCATGTAATTTTAGCTCATTAAATAACAAAAATTCTTTCATAAGTTTACCCAAAATTTTCTTAAAAACTTCTATGTTGTTGGAGATAAATTAGTGTCTTTTCCAGCAATTTTAGCTTTTGAAGATGGTAGTGTATTCCAGGGTGAGGGCTTTGGTAAAGAAAAATACGATATTGGAGAAATCGTATTTAATACTTCAATGTCAGGTTATCAAGAAATAATTACCGATCCATCCTACAAAAAACAAATTATTACTTTTACTCATCCGCATATTGGAAATACAGGTATAAACAATGATGATAATGAATCTAAGAAAATTCATGCCTCAGGAATAGTTGTAAGAAATTATTGTGAAAAACCAAGCAATTGGAGATCTTCAATGACATTGAATGACTTTTTAATTAAAAATGATGTAATTGGAATTTCAAAGCTTGATACCAGAAGTATTACTCAATTGCTTAGAGAGAAAGGATCACTTAATTGTTGTATTGCTGCATTATCAAAGATTACAAGAGATGAAGCAATTCAACATGCAAAAGAGTTTATGGGACTTAAAGGTATGGACTTAGCAAAAGTTGTAACAACTCAAAATGAATATCACTGGAATGAGGGAACATGGCCAGAATTTAAAAGAAATGAGAAATCAAATTCTGTAATCGCATATGATTTTGGTATCAAAAAAAATATATTAAGACTTCTATCAGAGCAAGTTGGAGATGTAAAAGTTGTAAATGCTGAAACGCCATTCGAAGAAATAATAAAACTATCCCCAAAAGGTATTTTTTTATCTAATGGGCCAGGTGATCCTGAACCATGCGATTATGCAATAAAAAATATTACAAAATTTCTTAAAAAAAAGATTCCAGTTTTTGGAATTTGCTTAGGTCATCAACTTTTAGCTCTAGCTGGAGGTGCAAAAACATATAAGATGAAATTTGGCCATCACGGAGCAAATCATCCAGTACAAGATATTTCCACTAATGAAGTATTTATAACTAGTCAAAATCATGGTTTTGCAGTAGATATAGATTCTCTACCAAAAAATATCAAAGTTACACATTTATCATTATTTGACAACTCTCTCCAAGGTATAGAATTTAATGATGCACCTGCTTTTAGTTTTCAAGGTCATCCAGAAGCTAGTCCCGGACCTCAAGAGATAAAAATATTGTTTAAAAAGTTTAAAAAAATGGTAGCAGAACATGCCTCGTCGTAAAGATATTTCTTCAATTTTAATTATTGGAGCAGGGCCGATCATTATTGGTCAAGCATGTGAGTTTGATTATTCTGGTGCTCAAGCCTGCAAAGCTTTAAAAGAGGAAGGATTTAGAGTTATTCTAGTAAATTCTAATCCCGCTACGATTATGACTGATCCTTTATTGGCTGATGCAACTTACATTGAACCTATTCATTGGAAATCAGTTGAAAAAATCATTGAAAAGGAAAAACCTGATGCAATTCTTCCTACAATGGGAGGACAAACAGCTTTAAATACAGCACTTACATTAGATAAGAAAGGAGTTTTAAAAAAGCACAATACAATCTTAATTGGCGCAAATAGAGAAGCAATTGATAAAGCAGAGGATAGACAGCTTTTTGATGAGACCATGCAAGGAATTAATCTAGCGACGCCTGCCTCAGGAATAGCTCACTCAATGGAGGATGCACTTAAAGTACAGAAAGAAATTGGGTTTCCTTGCATTATAAGACCATCTTTTACAATGGGAGGAACAGGTGGTGGAATTGCATACAACATTTCTGAATTTAAGAATATATGTGAAAAAGGTCTTGAGTTATCTCCTACTAATGAATTGCTGATTGATGAATCATTAATTGGGTGGAAGGAATTTGAAATGGAGGTCGTGAGAGATTGCGAGGATAATTGCATAATCGTCTGTTCTATTGAAAATTTTGATCCTATGGGTATTCATACTGGGGATTCGATAACAATTGCGCCTGCACAAACACTCACTGACAAAGAATTTCAAATTATGCGAAATGCATCTTTTAAAATTTTAAGAGAAATTGGTGTTGATACTGGAGGTTCAAATGTTCAATTTGCTGTGAATCCCAAAAATGGAAAAATGGTTGTAATTGAAATGAATCCTAGAGTAAGCAGGTCGTCTGCATTAGCATCGAAAGCAACAGGATTCCCAATTGCAAAAGTAGCAGCACTTCTATCGGTTGGATTCACCCTTGATGAACTTAAAAATGACATTACTGGAGGACTTACTCCCGCATCATTTGAACCTTCGATTGATTATATAGTTACAAAAATTCCAAAGTTTGCTTTTGAAAAGTTCCCACAAGCCAGTCCTAAATTAACAACACAAATGAAATCAGTTGGTGAGGTAATGTCGATAGGGTCAAATTTTCAAGAATCACTTCAAAAAGCATTATGCAGCATGGAAGAGGGATTGAATGGCTTAAACAGCACTAATGACAAAGTTGAATCAATTCCAGATGAGGAAATTTTAAATGAATTAACTATACCAGGACCAAAAAGACTTTTTTATGTTGCTGATGCAATCAGAAAAAAATGGTCGCTTGAAAAAATACATAAACTAACAATGATTGATTACTGGTTTTTAGATCAAATCGCTGAGCTTTTAGAAATGGAGAAAAAATTACTTGATTCCAATTTAGATACTTTAGATAGAGAAAGTCTTTTATCATTAAAAGAGAAAGGGTTCTCTGATTGTCGAATCGCCTATCTTACAAACCATGATGAAGACATAGTAAGAAATATAAGAAAAAAATTAGGAGTCACTCCTATTTTTAGAAGAGTTGATACGTGTGCAGCAGAATTTTCTACATCAACATGTTATATGTATTCATCTTATGGAGAACAATGTGAAAGCAACCCATCTTCTAAAGACAAAATTCTTGTATTGGGGAGTGGCCCCAACAGAATTGGTCAAGGAATTGAGTTTGATTACTGTTGTGTCCATGCATCTTTAGCAATGCAGGAAGAAGGATATGAATCAATAATGGTAAATTGTAATCCAGAAACTGTTTCAACAGATTATGATGTTTCAAATAGACTTTATTTCGAACCAATAACTACAGAAAAAATTCTTGATATTATAGATATTGAAAAACCCAATGGGGTCATAATTCAATTTGGAGGACAAACTCCACTAAAGTTAGCAGATGTGTTGTCTCAAAAAAATGTAAATATTTTGGGAACTAATGTTGATGCAATAGACAGATCTGAAGATCGTGAAAGATTTCAGGAGCTTGTAAACAAACTAAATTTAAAACAACCATCAAATGCAACAGCAAGAAATATGGATGAGGCGCTAAAAAATGCAATAGATATTGGATTTCCAATTGTAGTGAGGCCTTCATATGTACTTGGTGGAAGGGCTATGCAATTGGTAAACAACATACAAGAGCTTGAAAAATACCTAAATGAGGCTGTAGAAGTTTCTAACAGCAAACCTATATTACTTGATAGCTACTTAACAGATGCAATCGAAGTAGACGTAGACGTAGTTTCAGACGGAAAAAATATTGAAATAGGAGGAATACTTCAACATATTGAACAAGCCGGTATACACTCAGGAGACTCAGCATGCTCATTGCCGCCATATAGCTTGTCAGAGAAAATACAGGAAAAAATGTCTTCTCAAGCAAAGAATATAGCTAAGGAACTTTGCATTATTGGACTTATGAATATTCAATTTGCCATTAAAAATGAAGAAGTTTACATAATTGAAGTTAATCCTAGAGCATCTAGAACTGTTCCATTTATATCAAAAGCGATAGGTAACTCCCTAGCTAAAGTAGCATCAAAGTGCATGATTGGTAAAAGTTTAAAGGATCAAAATTTTTCTTCTAAACTTCCTGAGAATTTATCATTTGTAAAAGAGGCTGTGATGCCATTTGATAAATTTCCACATGTTGATCCAATTCTTGGACCAGAAATGAAATCAACTGGAGAAGTTATGGGTATTGGTCCAAACTTTGGAGAGGCATATTCTAAAGCTCAAAAAGCTGCAAACAAAAGTCTTAGAAGGTCTGGAGTAATTTTTATTAGCGTTAAAGATACAGATAAAAAATACCTTGATCAATTAATACCAATAATAAGTAATTATGGTTTTAGTATCGTTGCCACGACATCTACAGCAAAATATATCGACAAGCTTGGTTATGATGTTAAAAGAATAAACAAAGTTATGGAAGGAAGACCTCATGTTGTTGATAGTTTACTCAATAATGAAATTGATATTGTCATAAATACTACTGAAGGTTCACAATCAATTAAAGATTCAGCATCAATAAGACAGAGCGCTCTTCGAAATAAAATTTTTTGCACAACAACAATGTTTGGAGCATTTGCTGCAATGGAAGCTCTTCAGGGAAGTGAGGATGATTGGACTTATTCGTCACTCCAAGAAATAAATAATTAATATTTCTAAATTGTTATAATGCCTTTATGAGCAGAGTACCACTTACAAAAGAGGGTGAAATATTACTTAAAGAAAAACTTTCAAACCTTAAGTTTGTAGAGAGACCTCAAATCTCACAGGCAATTGCTGAGGCAAGAGCCCATGGAGACCTTAAAGAAAATGCTGAATATCATGCTGCAAAAGAACTTCAAGGTCTTTCTGAGGCAAAAATAAGTGAAATCGAGAATGCTCTTGCAAATGCGCAAGTAATCGATGTAAGAGATATTCCTGAAACAGGCAGAGTAGTTTTTGGATCAACCGTTAAAGTTTATGATATTAAAAATGATAAAGAAATTATTTATAAGATTGTTGGTAATCTAGAATCTGATCCTGAAAACGGCGTAATTTCAATCGAAACACCTATTGCAAAAGGGCTTGTTGGTAAACATGTAGATGATGAGATAAATATCAAAACTCCATCTGGACAAATAGATTACGAAATTCTAGAAGTTAAGCATAAATAAAATGCATCTGGATAGCTGGGCAAAAAAGGCAAAGGATCATGGTTATCGCTCAAGAGCTGTTTTTAAGCTAGAAGAAATTTTAAGGAAGATAAAATTTGAAAATACAGATGGCAAAGTCTTAGATATTGGCTCTTCACCAGGTGGATGGTCTCAGTATATTATTAGGAATTATCCGAAAAAAGAAGTCTATGCAATTGATGTATTGGATATGAAGTCGATAGATGGAGTATTTTTTGTAAAAGAAGATATTCATAATATTGATGAAATTGAAACTCTGTATAAAAATAAAGGTAGTTTTGAGCTTGTAATTTCTGACATTGCCCCAAACCTTACAGGTATAAACGCAGTTGATATAGAAAATGTTTATGAATTAAATATTTTAACTATATCCATAGCCAAAAGATACTTACAAAAAACAAATGGCTGTTTTATTATGAAAACATTTCAAAACAATATGTTAAAAATTTTAAGAGAAAATATGGCAATATATTTTGATATGGTTCAAACTTATAAACCTGCTGCGTCAAAAAAGCAATCAGGTGAAATATACTTGTACGGAGTTAAATAGTTATGAATAGTTTTATGAGAAATATATTAGTTTGGGTAGTCTTAGGCTCTCTGATGATTTATGTGTTTAATAACATTGAAAATAGCACTGCAAGAGAACAAATAAGTTACAGTCAATTTAGGCAAGATATACTCTCTGATAGAGTTGCTAAGGTTGTATATAAAGGTGACCAAATGACAATCATTGGTGACAGACTCGATGGTTCTAAATTCGAAACAACACATCCTATTTTTAAAAAAGATGAGATGGTTGATAATGCAATTGAAGAAAATGGCATTATTGCTGTTTACGAAAAAATAGAGCAACCATCATTATTTTCACAATTATTAGTTGGGGCTTTCCCAATAATATTACTCTTAGCTATTTTCTTTTTCTTTATGAGACAAATGCAAGGTGGGATTTCTGGAAAAGGTGGCCCTATGTCTTTTGGAAGAAGTAAGGCTAAACTAATGGAAGGTGGAAAAGTAAAGACAACATTTAAAGATGTGGCTGGATGTGAAGAAGCGAAGCAAGATGTTCAAGAGCTTGTCGATTTCTTAAAAGATCCAACAAAATTTCAAAAACTTGGTGGAAAGATTCCAAGAGGTGTTCTTATGGTTGGTCCTCCAGGTACAGGTAAGACTTTAATTGCGCGTGCAGTTGCTGGTGAAGCAAAGGTTCCTTTTTTTACAATTTCTGGATCAGATTTTGTTGAAATGTTTGTTGGTGTTGGAGCATCACGTGTCAGAGACATGTTTGAACAGGCCAAAAAACAATCTCCATGTATTGTCTTCATTGATGAAATAGATGCAGTTGGTAGACATAGAGGTGCAGGCCTTGGCGGAGGACATGATGAAAGAGAGCAAACATTAAATCAACTACTGGTTGAAATGGATGGTTTTGAAGGAAATGATGGAGTTATTGTTATTGCAGCAACTAATAGACCAGATGTGCTTGATCCAGCATTATTAAGACCAGGTAGATTTGATAGACAAGTTGTTGTTGATCTTCCTGATATTAGAGGAAGAGAGGCAATTCTTAAAGTGCATATGAGAAAAGTACCTCTTGACGCAGATGTCGATCCTCTTGTTATCGCTAGAGGCACACCAGGCTTCTCAGGAGCAGATCTTGCAAACTTAATCAATGAGGCAGCTTTATTTGCAGCAAGATATTCTGATAAGAAAATTGATCAATCACATCTTGATTTAGCTAAAGATAAAATAATGATGGGCGCAGAAAGAAAATCTATGATTCTAAGCGAGGAGCAAAAAAGAATTACAGCTTATCATGAGGCAGGTCATGCAATTGTTGGAAGATTATCTCCAAAACATGATCCTGTATATAAAGTTACAATAATCCCAAGAGGAAGAGCGCTTGGCGTAACAATGTTTTTACCTGAAGAAGATACATACATGCAAAGCAAGGAATATCTCCAAGGAAGAATTGCAGCTCTATTTGGAGGTAGAATTGCTGAAAGTATCATTAACGGTGATAAAGGTATAACAACTGGTGCTTCAAATGATATTGAAGTAGCAACAAACATTGCGACAAATATGGTTACTAAGTGGGGGTTATCTAAGTCAATTGGCCCCTTAAAATATGGTGAAGATGAAGGTAGCCCATTTTTAGGGAGAAGTGCAGCAGCTCCATCTCAAAATATGAGTGAGGAGACAGCTAAACTAATTGATAAAGAGGTTAAGTCAATTATTGATAGCTGCTATTCAAAAGCAGAAACAATTCTCAAAGAAAATCTTGATAAACTTAATGTCATGGCAGATGCTCTTCTTAAATATGAGACTATAGGGGTTGAACAGATAGATGATATTATGGCTGGTGCAACACCTAGAGAGCCTAAAGGATGGTCAGATGACGATTCACCCAAAGGGAAGTCTTCTAAAAAAACTTCAATAAAAGGGACTGCAGAAGAGTTATAATACTCTTTGATGAATTTAAAATTTGGCACTGACGGAATCAGAGGCCCCGTTGAAAGCTTAATAACACCTGAAGCTTGTCTAAAAATAGGTCATGCAACTGGCTTAGTTATGAAAGAGCTAGGTTGGAAAACTGTTGTTATTGGCAAAGATACAAGAATATCTGGTTATATGCTAGAAGCTGCTCTTCAAGCAGGCTTCATTGCTTCAGGCGTAAATGTTCGACTTCTTGGGCCGTTACCAACTCCCGGTGTTGCTTATCTTACAAAGACTCTAAGAAATAAATTTGGTGTTGTAATAAGCGCATCTCATAATGATTTTTTGGATAATGGGATAAAAATTTTCAATGAAGATGGAGAAAAAATTTCAAGAGATATAGAACGAAGAATAGAAAAGTATTTATCATCAAATCTATCAACAGTTGAGACATCTGAAATAGGCAAAGCATTCAGGTTTGATGAATCAGGTCCAAGATACATTGAATTTTGTAAGTCAACAGTTCCATCCGATATATCATTTTCTTCACTAAGAATAGTTATTGATTGTGCAAACGGTGCTTGTTATAAGGTTAGTCCGGAAATTTTTGAAGAATTAGGTGCTGAGGTAATAATTATTGGCAATGAACCTGATGGTTATAATATTAACAAAAATTGTGGTTCAACAAATCCAGAAGTGGTTAAGAAAGCTGTTATCGATCATAGAGCAGATTATGGAATTTCTCTGGATGGTGATGGTGATAGAGTTATCTTGGTTGATGAGAAAGGAAATATTCTTGACGGCGATGATCTTCTATATATATTGGCATTTGCAAATCCAAATAGAACTGGTCCTTGGTCTGGTGTTGTTGGAACTATAATGAGTAACTCAGGCCTTGAAAATGGAATTAAAAAGCTTGGATATAAATTTTTACGAGCTGATGTCGGAGATAAACATGTAAGTGAAATGCTTACAAAAAAAGGTTGGATGCTTGGAGGAGAAACCTCAGGCCACATTATATGTAAAGATTTAGTAAGTACTGGTGATGGAACAATTGCAGCCTTAAAGGTTATCTCCTCTCTTTTACTTCTTGAAAAGACACCAAGCGAAGTCTTAAGAAATCTTATTAAGATACCTCAAGTAAATAAAGCTGTTCAAGTTAAAAATAAAGATATAGTAAATGATAAAGATATAAACTCAATAATTAAAGATATTGAATCTGATATAACGGTAGAAAGAGTTCTATTAAGGGCATCAGGCACAGAATCAAAAATAAGAATAATGATTGAAGCATCAGAGGGAAATGTTGCAGAAAAATTTGCATCTGATATTGAAAAGCTCATCAAGTCAAAGGCTTAAATGATAATTGCAAATTGGAAGTGTAATGGTAGTAAACAAATGATCTTCACGTGGTTTGAAGAATTTGTAAAGAACTACATTTCTAAAGAAAGTTCTTATATAGGTATTGCACCACCAACAATATACCTGGAATATGTAAAACGAATCATTTCTGAAAAATCTCTAGGAATAAAACTGGGAACTCAAGATTTGGATGCTGCAAGTGGTGCGATGACAGGTGCAATTTCAGCTGAAATGATTTTAGATTATGAATGTAATTTTTCTATAGTTGGACATTCGGAGAGAAGACAATATTTTGATGAAAAAAACTCTTCTATAAAAGAAAAAATTCATAAATTGATTGATGTAGCCACTCCTATTTTATGTGTTGGTGAAACGTTTGAAGAAAATAAGAATAATTTAATTGAAGAAGTAATATCTAAACAATTGAGAGTTCTTGAAGGTTTAAATTTTCAAAACGAAATTGTTATTGCATATGAGCCTGTTTGGGCAATAGGAACAGGTAAGACGCCTTTAAAAGAAGAAGTGAATGAAATTCATAAATTTATTAAAGATGTTGTACAATCCTCTTCAATAAATTCATTGATACCCCATGTTTTATATGGCGGAAGTGTGAATGTTGATAATTGTAAAGATTTTTTTAATTGTGAATTTATTGATGGTGCATTAATTGGTGGAGCTTCTTTAGAGGGAACCAGTTTTGCTAATATTGTTAAAAGTTTTAATGGAAGTTATAAATGATTATATTTATTAAAGTAATTTGTATAGTTCTTGCTATAGTCATTATAGGATTAGTTTTACTCCAACAAGGAAAGGGTTCAGATCTTGGTTCTGCTTTTGGAGGAGGATCTTCAAATTCAATGTTTGGAGCTCTAGGCCCATCTAATTTTCTTGGAAAAATTACATATATTCTTGTTACTATCTGGCTCATATTGTCTATGCTCTTGGCATATCTATATAAAAATGAGAACTCAGAAATCATTTTTGATACCCCATTAATTGAAGAGGCTACAGAAGATAGTTTTTCAGACGAAATTCCTTTAGATTAAAAATAATAATGGTGCCGAAAGCGGGACTTGAACCCGCACGAGCTTTCGCTCACTAGCCCCTCAAGCTAGCGTGTCTACCAATTCCACCACTTCGGCAAATTGCGTGATTATAACAACTTTGTTAACAACAAACATAAAATAAGCTTGACCAATCATCCTTACTTTCATAAACTTCATGTTCGCTGCGTTGCGGGGTGGAGCAGTCTGGTAGCTCGTCGGGCTCATAACCCGAAGGTCGTTGGTTCAAATCCAGCCCCCGCTACCAAAGTTAGATAAATTTTGTGGGGCAATTGCCCTTTTTTTGTATAAAAAATATGTTGAAAAAGGATATAGAAAAGATAGTTAAACCAGTCATTAACGACAATAATTGTTTCTTATGGGGTATTGAAATTTTAAGAGGTAAAAAAAATACTACTTTAAGAATATTTATTGATTCTGATAATGGCGTCGATATAAATGATTGTGAAAATATATCAAAAGACTTGAAATATGAACCAAATCTTGATTTGAGCCTTGGTGATAACTATATTTTGGAAGTTTCAACTCCAGGTATCGACAGAAAATTCTTTGAAATCAATCAATTAAATGATTATATTGGTGAAGATTTGTTACTCAAGTCTAAGGAGCTGCATAATGGAAAAAGAATTTTTTCTGGAAAACTTTCAAAATGTAAAGAGGATATGTTCTCTATAGTAGTTGAAAACAAAGTTATGAATTTTAATTTTAATGATATCGATTTATGCAAATTAAAACCAAATTTTAAAAAATTAATTAAGGAAAATAATTATGCAAAGTAACGAAATTTTAACTGTTGTTGATTCTGTTTCAACAGAGAAAGGCCTTGATAAAGATATTATTTTTAAAGCAATAGAAATCGCAATTGCATCCGCGTCTCAACGACATTTTCATGAGGATGCTGATTTATTTGTGGAAATAGATAGAAATACTGGTGAATATTCTACTCATAGGAATTGGATTGTATTTGATAAAAATAATGAGGAGTTTCATCACGAAACCCACACAACCACTGATGATTCAAAATTAGAAATAGGCGAAATCATGACTGTAAAACAGGAGAATGTCATTTTTGGTAGGATAGAAACTCAAGCAGCAAGGCAAGTAATGCTTCAAAAAGTTCGTGAAGCAGAGAGAGAAAAAGTTGTTGAACAATTTAAATCACAAAATAATAAACTTGTTTCTGGTACTGTAAAAAGAGTTACTAGAGACAATATTATTGTTGATATTTCTCAAGAGGCAGAGGCCCTTTTACCAAGAGATAAGCTAATGCCAGGTGAAATATATAAAATTAATGACAGGATTCGTGCAGTGCTTCAAATTACTGAGATTGAAGGCAGAGGTCCGCAATTACTTTTAAATAGATCATGTCCAGAGATGGTTACAGAATTATTTAGTATTGAAGTTCCAGAGATAAATGAAGATGTTATCGAAATTAGGGGAGTGGCTAGAGATGCCGGGTCTAGATCAAAAATAGCTGTTAAAACAAATGATGGAAGGATTGATCCTGTTGGAGCCTGTGTTGGGATGAGAGGCTCAAGAGTCCAGGCTGTTTCATCTGAGTTGGGCAATGAAAGAATAGATATTATTATATATGATGACAACCCTGCCCAATTAGTTATTAATGCATTATCTCCTGCTAAAGTTGAGTCAATTGTTATGGATGAAGAATCTAGATCAATGGAGATTGCTGTGAATGAGGATAATCTTGCATTGGCAATTGGATCTCGAGGTCAAAACATAAGACTTGCATCAAAGTTAGCTGGTTGGAATCTCAACGTTATAAGTAATGATGAGGCTGAAGCAAAAGTGAAAGTTGATGAAACTGAATTCTTAGCAAAAATTATTGATAATCTTGATATATCAGATGAGGTGGGTGAAAAAATAATATCTACAGGATTAAGCTCTTTTGATGGGATAGCTTATGCTAATAATGATATTTTTTCTGACTTTATTGAAAGTGAAGATGAAATTAATAGAATTAAACTCGCTGCTGAAGATGCTGCCTTAGTGGAGGCAATGGGAGCTGTTTCTGAGGAAGAAGAAAATATTGAATCACTTTCAGATTTAAACCTGGAAGACGAAAATATACAAAAACTTTCTAATAAAGGTATAAAGAATAAAGACGATCTTGCAGAACTTTCAGTAGATGAATTAAAAGACATCATTGATATTTCTAATGATGAGGCCTCTTCAATGATCATGAAGGCCAGAGAACATTGGTTTAAAGAGGAGTAGGAGTTAAATTGGCTATCACAGTAAAAGACTTTGCAAAAACATTAAAGATCAGTGATAAAGCTTTAATTGATAGAATGCAAAAGGCAGGCTTAAGCCATAGTAAAGAATCAGATGAAATAACACCTGCTGATAAACAAGCTTTACTTAAATTTTTAAAAGGAGCAAAATCAACACCATCAAAATCTGTGACTTCAGAATCGGGTGTAAAAGTTACATCAAAAGGAAAAGCATCTTTATCGACTTCTTCAAAGAAGAGTTATTCAGATAATATTGAGGCAAAAAGGGCAGCAGCATCAGAGCAGCTTAAAGAGCAACAAATTAAAAGGGAAGAACAACTCAAAGAAGCTGTCAAGCAAAAGCAAGAAAATAGAAAATCTAAATTTAAAAAAACTGATGTTCAACAAATTACTCCAGTAAATGTAAAAGACCAATTATCAAGCGCTGTAAATGCTTACAAGAAAAAGGAAATCAACTTTGATGATTCAAAACATCAATTCGAACCGCCAAAAGAATTTATAAAGAAAGATGTAGAAGTACCTGAAACAGTTCAAGTTGGTGATCTAGCTAAATCCATGGCTGTAAAAGGTGGCGAAGTTGTAAAAAACTTAATGAGTTTAGGCGTAGTAGCAAACATTAATGATTTTATTGATCAAGAAACAGCAATTTTGGTTGTTGAGGAGATTGGACATAATGGAATCGCAATTAAAGAAGAAAATTTAGAAGAAGATATGGCTAATTTAATCCAATATAAAGATGAAGCCAAATCCAGACCTGCAGTAATAACAGTCATGGGTCATGTTGACCATGGTAAAACCACTTTATTAGATTTTATAAGAAAAACAAAAGTTGTAGATGGAGAGGCAGGAGGAATAACACAACATATTGGCGCATATGAGGTTAAGACTTCAAAAGGAAGACTTACTTTTATTGATACACCTGGTCATGCTGCTTTCTCGTCGATGCGAGCCAGAGGTGCAAATACCACTGATATTGTAGTTTTAGTTGTAGCTGCAAATGACGGTATTAAGCCACAAACCGAAGAAGCAATTAATCATGCAAAGGCTGCAGGAGTTTCGATTGTAGTAGCTATAAATAAAGTTGACTTAGATGGCGCAGATATTGAAAAAGTCAAAGGTGACTTGGCAAGCAAAGACTTAACACCAGAGGATTGGGGTGGGAATATACAGATGAAACCAATATCGGCTCTCAAAGGTGATGGTATTGAAGAGCTTTTAGAAAGTATTTCTTTAGAGGCAGAACTTCTTGAATTGAAAGCTCATTATGAAGGAGCAGCTCAAGGAGTTGTAATTGAATCAGAATTAGATAAATTTAGAGGAGCTGTATCAACACTTCTTATTCAAAATGGAACTCTTAAAGTTGGAGACTTGGTTGTTTCTGGAAACACAATTGGAAAAATTAAAAGTATTGTTAATAGTGATGGCCAAAAAATTAAAACAGCTGGACCATCAGCAGCTGTAGAAGTACTCGGACTTAATAGTGTACCAACTTCTGGAGATCAATTTCAGGTTGTTAAAAACGAAAAACAAGCTCGTGAAATTGCAGAGTTTAGAGTTATAAAAGAGAAAGAGAAAAAACTTTTAAAACAAAAAGATGAATCAGTAGGTGATCTTTTTGAAACTTTGGGGCAAGAACAAAGGAAGGTTCTTAATGTAATTATTAAAACCGACGTTGGTGGAACATGTGAAGCAATAAATTCTGCATTATTTGAACTTGGCAATGAAAAAGCAAAAGTAAAAATTGTTTCTAGTGGTGTTGGAGGTATTAGCGAATCAGATGCTAATCTTGCTGTGGCAGTTGACTCGATAATTATTGGTTTTAATGTAAGAGCTGACAATACAGCAAAAAAAATTATTGAATCCGAATCAATTCCACTTAGTTATCACAGCATAATTTATGAACTACTAGATGATGTTAAGGCTAGAATGAGTGGACTTTTAGATCCAATTGTAAAAGAAATTATTGTTGGGACAGCAGAAGTATTAGAAGTATTTAATTCACCGAAATTTGGACAAGTTGCTGGTTGCAATGTTATTGAAGGAAATGTTTTAAGAAATAAGCCCGTTAGAGTCTTAAGAGATGAAATTGTTATTTTTGAAGGAGAGTTAAATTCGCTAAGAAGGTTCAAAGAGGATGTAAATGAAGTCAAAAACGGCAATGAATGTGGTATGGGAATTAAAAATTATAAAGATATAAAACCTGGAGATAAAATTGAGGTATTTGATAGAAAGGAAGAAGCTCAAGTAATTTAATAATTTATGACATCAAACAGGTCTGAAAAAATTGCAGATTTACTTAAAAGAGAAGTCTCTCTTATTATAAATAAGGATGTTAAAGATCCTAGATTTCAAAACTTAAATATAACGACTGTAAAGGTCACAGATGATATTGGCATTGCATACATTTACTATACAATCGTTGGAAAATCTATAAAAAAAAATGAGAGTATGATTGAGGAAAGACTCCTTAAAAAGCTTTCTGGAATGATAAGATCTAAGCTCTCAAAAAGCATCCAGATCAGAAGGATTCCTAAAATTATATTTAAGTTTGATGAGAGCATTGAATACTCTAGAAATATAGAAGAGCTGCTCAAAGATCTCAAATAACTATGAACGGTTTTTTTTTAGTTAATAAAGAGTATGGTGACTCATCAAATTTTGTTGTTCAAAAAATAAAAAAAACTTTCTCTTTTAAAAAGGTAGGACACTTGGGAACCCTTGATCCTGCTGCAGAAGGATTATTAATTATTGCAATCAATAGAGCAACAAAATTTTCTAATTACTTTTTAAATGCAGATAAGTCTTATGATGTTTCAGTCGAACTTGGTATTTCAACTAACACTGATGATGCAACAGGAGAGGTAATTTATGAATCACAAAATATTCCAAAAAAGCAAAAAATAATAGAAGAAATTCAAAAATTTAAAGGGATTTCAATGCAAAAACCTCCATTTTTTTCAGCTCTAAAGCATAAAGGAAAGCCATTATATAAATATGCAAGAAAAGGAAATTTGATTGAAAAAGAGCCACGAAAAATAGATATAAAAAATATCAATAATATCAATGTAATTAATAATATTTGTTCTTTCAATATAAATTGTTCAAAAGGGACATATATTAGATCAATAGCAAGGGATCTTGGAGAAAAATTGGGATGTGGAGCACATATGAAATCATTGAAAAGAATTTCACAGGATAACTTCAGCATTGAAGATTCGAGATTGCTAGGTGAACTTAAAGTAAGACACATAATTCCCATTGAGGATGCTTTTCAAAATTTAGAAACATTAGAGTTAAACTCAAACGAACTTAAATTTTTTTCAAATGGGCGAAAGCTTATAAATAGGACTGAATTAACAAATATTTATAAAATTATTGATCAAAATAACACTTTTATTGGGATTGGAGAAGTAAACAATGAGTGTTTAAAACATAAACAGCTTGTTTAAATCATTAATAAGTTATAATATTCGATCGCTTACTTCAGTAATGAGAGGTTTGCGGCTCATTAATTACATTACAAGGATAACAATATGGCACTATTAACTGAAGAGAAAGCAAGTATAGTTAATAAATTTAAAAGAAATGAGGGTGATACTGGATCACCAGAAGTGCAAATAGCGCTTTTAACAGAAAATATTAATAAACTTCAAAATCATTTCAAAAATCATAACAAAGACCATCACTCCAGAACTGGTCTTATCAGAATGGTTAATCTAAGAAGAAAGCTTTTAGCCTATTTAAAAAGGAAAGATGCTAACAGTTATTCAGATTTAGTAAAAAAACTAAATCTAAGAGGTTAATACCATTTTTATAATTTAAAGGAAAATCGTGGAAAATAATAAATTAGAATCTACAAGTGTAGAATTCCAGTACGGAAATCAAAAAGTAAAAATAGAAACAAATAAAGTTGCGAGACAGGCTACAGCTGCAGTAATGGTCACCATAGGAGATCTAGTAGTACTGACTACTGTAGTTGCAAAAAAAGAAGCAGATCCAAACAAAGGATTTTTCCCATTAGCTGTCTTTTACCAAGAAAAGTTTTACGCAACTGGTAGAATTCCAGGTGGTTTCTTCAAAAGAGAGGCACGTCCAACAGAAAGAGAGACGTTAACATCTAGATTAATAGATCGTCCTATTAGACCAATGTTCCCTGACAATTTTACAAACGAAATACAGATATTCTGCACTGTTATGTCATCTGATAAAAAGCAAAATCCTGACATAGCTGCAATGATAGGTGCATCAGCAGCGTTAACTATCTCAGGAGTTCCCTTTGATGGGCCTATGGGGGCTGCACGTGTTGGTTTCATAGATGGAGAATATATTTTAAATCCGTCTTATGAAGAATTAGATGAATCATATTTGGATATGGTTGTTGCTGGAACTGATAAAGCAGTTTTAATGGTTGAGTCTGAAGCAAAAGAATTGAATGAAGATCTTATGCTTGGGGCAGTTTTATTTGGACATCAAGAAATGAAAGCCGTCATTAACGCATGTAATGAACTAAAAGGTTTAACTGGAAATGAAGAATGGGTTATTCAAGAGGAAAAAAATACAAATAATTATTATTTTGAAATCGAAACTAAATATAAAGAACAAATAACTGAGGCATTTAAAATTTCTAATAAAGCAGAGCGAAACAATACTCTATCAGATGTTAAAAAATTGATTACTGAAGATTACGAAGAATTAGATGAAATTGAGATGGGAAAGGCGCTTAATTCATTTAAGGAATTAGAGAAAAATATTGTTCGTGGGAATATCCTCAATAATTTGCCAAGAATAGATGGAAGAGATCTAGATACAGTTAGACCTATTTTTGTAGAAACAAATGTGCTTCCAGGTACACATGGTTCAGCTTTATTTACAAGAGGTGAAACACAAGCTATGGTAGTAGCAACATTGGGTTCCTCAAGAGATGCGCAAAGAATTGAATCAATCGAGGGTGAGGGCTCTGATAATTTTATGCTTCATTATAATTTTCCTGCTTACAGTGTAGGAGAAATAGGAATGCCGATGGGTCCTAAAAGACGTGAAATAGGACATGGAAATCTTGCTAAAAGAGCTATAAAAGCAGTATTGCCAGATGTTGATGAATTTGGTTATACCATGAGAGTTGTATCAGAAATAACCGAATCAAACGGCTCAAGTTCAATGGCATCAGTCTGTGGAACCTCATTATCATTAATGGATGCTGGTGTTCCATTGACAAGCCCAGTTGCAGGTATCGCTATGGGTCTTATAAAGGAAGGAGATGATTTTGCAGTTTTGACAGATATTTTAGGAGATGAAGATCATCTTGGTGACATGGATTTTAAAGTTGCTGGAACTGAAACAGGAATTACTGCACTTCAGATGGATATTAAAATATCTGGAATAGACGAATCAATCATGGAATCTGCACTCATTAAAGCAAAATCGGCCAGGAATCATATTCTTGGGATTATGAATGATGTACTTTCTTCTCCAAAAGAATTATCTGAGAATGCTCCATCAATGAAATCATTTATGGTTGATAAGGATAAAATAAAAGAAATTATTGGAAAAGGTGGAGCAGTTATAAAATCAATGCAAGAAAAGACTGGTGCTACTGTTGATATTAATGATGATGGAGTGGTATCGGTATTTGGTCAAAACCAAAAATCAATGAAAGAATGCTTAGCTATAATTGAAGGAATACTTGAAGAACCTGAGCTAGATAAAGTGTATAAGGGAAAGGTAGTTAAGATTGTTGAATTTGGAGCATTTGTAAATATTTTACCTGGCAAAGATGGGTTGCTGCATATTTCAGAAATCTCAGAGGAAAGAACAGAAAATGTAAATGATGTACTTGAAGAAGGTCAAGAAATTGAAGTAAAGCTAATAGGATTTGATAGAGGAAAGATGAAATTATCAATGAAAGCTTTAGCAAATAAAGCTGATTAAGTATAAATAATACACATATTTATCTTTTATTAGATAAAATTCAAAAAGTCAAATATTGTGTCTTAAATTTGTTAACAGAATTTGATTCCCTCCATATTTTGTGTTCTGATTGAAAGTGCAAAACATAAATAAACCTTAATAGGGGGGAGTTATTATGGATAATGCAATGAAAATGATTGGCGATATAGTATCAAGTCTTACAAAGATCCTTGTTGCTGTTATCGGATTAGGTGTTGTAGCTGGTATCGTTTTTGGCGATACTTGGTTCTTCGGCGATGTACTCACAAATCTACTTGGTGTAGTTTCTTCACTTGGTGATGCGGGTCTTGTTGGTTTGCTAGTAGCTGCAATCTTAATAGGGTTACTTAAGTAATCATTTACTTTTCAAAGGGAGATATTTATCTCCCTTTGATTTAAAATATTCTCATGAAAATAGATTTTTTTTATTCATTAAATAAAATAAAAAGTTATTTAAAGCAAGCTACAGACGTTCTTTTATCAGTTATTGCTGTTGCTTTATTACTTGGAATAATATTTGGAGTTGATGCTCCATTTGTTGGTATTGTCTATTCAAATTTAATTACAATCTTAGATGCCATTGGAGATAATGGCATTGTTGCACTGGTTTCTTTAATAATTATTTTCTTAATTAATAAAAAATAGAAAAAATGGTGGCTATGGGTGGAATTGAACCACCGACCCCAGCGTTATGAGTGCTGTGCTCTAACCATCTGAGCTACATAGCCAATCGTTGAATGATAATATCAAAATATTAAGAGTCAATTAATTTTCACACATTAAATTTAAAATGAATGATATCTCCATCTTTAACTATATAATCTTTACCCTCTAGTCTGAGTTTTCCTTTTTCTTTAGCTTTTAGCTCACCATTACATTCTATAAAATCTTTAAAATCTATAACCTCAGCTTTTATAAAACCTTTTTCAAAATCAGTATGAATAACTCCCGCAGCATTTGGTGCAGAATATCCATTTTTAATCGTCCATGCTCTTATTTCTTTTGGACCTGCTGTAAAGAAAGTTTTTAAACCAAGAATTCTGTATCCTTCAAAAATAATTTTGTTTAGCACTGGTTCACTCATTCCAAGAAGCTCTAAATACTCTGATTTTTCTTCATCTCTAAGCAATGATATTTCTTGCTCAATTTTTATTGATGCCGGTATAACGGACGCTCCTATATTCGCTGCAATTTTTTTGAGCCTTTCAAGATGAAGTTTTGAATCTTCTGATTCATCAACATTGGCAACAAAAAAAGTTGGTTTTGATGTTAGTAATTGAAATTCCTTTATAATTTTTTGATTAGAAAGCTCATAATCCTCAAGATTTATTAGCTTTCCAAGCTCAAGTTCATTTTTTATAGAATGTAACAGCTCATAGCGAATTTTATTTTCTTTATCATTAGTTTTTAGTAATTTTTCAGCTCTCAATATTCTTTTACTTACCGATTCTAAATCAGCAAGTATTAACTCTAAATTGATTATTTCAACATCTCTTTTAGGATCCACAGAACCATTTACATGTGAAATATTGTTATCTTCAAAGCATCTAACAACATGAGCTAATGCTGTCATTTCTCTTATATTAGATAAAAATGAATTGCCCAAGCCCTCACCATCTGACGCCCCTTTAACGAGACCAGCAATATCTACTAAGTCTAGAACAGCTGGGATAATTTTTTCAGTATTAACAATTTTATTAATTTGATTAAGTCTATTGTCAGGGAGTAAAACTTTCCCAACATTTGGATCAATAGTACAGAAAGGAAAGTTTTCAGCAGGAATTTTAGATTTTGTTAGGGCATTAAATAAAGTTGATTTCCCAACATTTGGAAGTCCAATAATTCCACACTTAAAACCCATTATATTAATTTGTATGAAGAATTTTTTGAGCTTTGTCTATTTGATCATTACATATTAATTCAAATATTTCAGCAAATTGTAAATATACTCTATCAAGAGTAATTTTTTCGTCAGGTGAAAATTTGTTTAAAACCCAATTAGTTACATCTTCTTTGTTTCCAGGATGCCCAATTCCAATCCTTATCCTGATAAAGTTATCCTTACCAATTTTATTTATAATATCCCTAAGACCATTGTGTCCACCGTGTCCGCCACCTTTTTTGATTCGAATATCACCTAAATTTAAATCTAAATCATCATGAATTACTATAAGCATATCTGTAGAAATATTTGTTGACTTTAAAATTGCTAGAACTGTTTCTCCAGATTCATTCATAAAATTTTTAGGTATTGACCATAAAATTTCATCTGAATGAGATTTACCAATTTCAGATTTTAATTTTTTTTTAGAAGTAAATTCCTTAAAGAATTGACTAGATTTTTTAATTAACCAATCTTTGCCAATATTATGGCGAGTTCCTTGATATTTTGCATCAGGATTACCTAGTCCAATGATACAAAGCCTGTACATTTTTAACTCTCTTCAGAGTTATCTTCTTTGGTTTCTTCAGACTTTTCAGAACTAGAATCTTCCCCATCTGAAGATGAATCATCTTGTTCTGCAGCTTCGCCATCTTCAGTATCTTCTTCAATAATAGGATCTTCTTCTACAGCCTTAGGTGCATTTACTGAAACAACCATTTGATCAGTTTCTTCAGTTAAGCCAGGGACTTCAGATCCCTCTGGAAGTGAAATTTCTGTAAGCCTTATTGATTCACCAAGATGAAGATTTTCTATGTCAACTTCAATTGCTTCAGGAATGTTTCCAGCTAAACACATAATCTCTGTTTCTCTTATAGCTTTTGCAACAACTCCACCATCTTCTCTAATGCCAACACATTCCTCTTCATTAAGAAAGTTAACAGGTATAACAACTTTCAATTTTGTTTTTCTTGATACCCTTTGAAAGTCAGCATGTAAAAACTTGCCTTTTGCTGGATCTTTTTGGAGCTCTTTCAAAACAACTTTTTCTTCATCTTCACCTGTTTTAATTAGAAGAACTTGTGTATAAAAAAGCTCATTTTCTGAAGCTTTAGTCAGTTCATTTAATTTTAATTTGATATTTAATGTTTCTTTTTCATCACCATAAACAATTGCAGGAACCATTCCGTCAATTTTGCGTATCACTCTTGCTTTATTAGATCCTGTTCTTTCTCTTATATCTGCATTTAGTATAATTTGATCTGACATAATTTCCTCTATAAAAACATTTCACTTAAAGATTCTTCATTACTAAGTCTTTTTATACATTCAGCAATTGTTGAACCTAATGAAATGACGCGTATTTTACTGCATTTTTTAGCATCTGGGGATAGCGGAATAGAATTTGTTACAACAAGTTCATCAATTTCAGATTTTTCTAACCTTTCGATAGCTGGTCCTGATAAAACTGGATGTGTAATGTATGCTTTAACAGCTTTTGCACCTTTTTCTTTGAGGGCATTTGCAGCATTGCACAGCGTTCCAGCTGTATCAATAATATCATCAGGAACAATACATACCTTCCCCTCAACTTCTCCAATAATATTCATTACTTCAGATTGATTTGCAGCAGCTCTTCTTTTATCAATAATTGCTAAATCAGTTTGATCTAAAAGCTTTGCTAATGCACGTGATCTTACAACTCCTCCAACATCAGGTGACACAACAACAATTTCAATTCTTTCATTATTTGACTTAATATCATCAACCATTAATTTTGTTGCATAAACATTATCTGCTGGCATATCAAAAAAGCCTTGAATAGTTTCTGAATGAAGATCAATCGTTAAAACTCTATCAATTCCAACAGACCTAAACATATCTGCGACAACTTTAGCACTTATTGGAACCCTGGCTGATCTTACTCTTCTGTCTTGTCTAGCATAACCATAATATGGCACAACAGCTGTAATTTTTGATGCTGAGGATCTTTTAAGTGCATCAGCAATTAGCATAATTTCCATTACATTCTTATTTGTTGGAGAACAGGTTGATTGAATAATGAATGTATCATGTCCTCTTACGTTCTCTTCAATTTCAACTCTTAACTCACCATCAGAAAAATATCCAACATCAGCGGATGAAATTTTAATTCCAAGAAGATCTGAAACTTCTTTTGCAAAATCTGGGTTAGCAGTACCAGTAAAAATATCTAAATTTTGTTTATTCATTATTGCACCATGATACATCATAAAAGATGGCTGGGGTGGTAGGATTCGAACCTACGCATGACGGGATCAAAACCCGTTGCCTTACCGCTTGGCTACACCCCAAAGCATTTATAAGAGACGTATCGGCGAATATTGTAATGGTTTACAGAAAAAGAATCTCCAATTACTTGGAATTTTTTTAACTAATTTATCTATTTCTTTCCTTTCGTTATATGTCACATACATACAAGATCCACTTCCTGAAAGACTTATTTCAAAATCGTTGATATTCTCGTCATAAAAATCTTTTACAATCTTTTCATTACTAAGATATATTTCCCAAAATGAGTTTTGAAAAGAGTTTGATTTTATTTCTTCTTTGATTTTCTTTTTATCATAAATATCAAACATTTTTTTTGAGGAATTATGAATTTTAGGATCGATAAGTAATAATTTTTTAGTTATTGATCTTTTATATTTTAATTTATCTCCAATTCCATAACCATATGCATTTTTACCATATAAAAAGAATGGAATATCAGCACCAATACTTTTACCATACTCAAAGATGTCAATTTTATTGAGATTTAAATTCCAAATATTATTCAATGCAATAATTGTTGATGCTGCATTTGAACTTCCCCCACCCAAGCCTGAGCCAATAGGAATATTTTTCTTTATTTTTATCTCTATTCCAGGGCTATTTCCACCTTTTTGAAGATCAGAAGCAATGTTATAGACAATATTTTTACTTTGATTGATATTTTTAATATTGCAATTCACTGAAATTCCTTTATTTATTTTTTTAAAACTGATTTCATCGTACAAATCTATTAATTGAAATGAAGTATCTAATTCATGATAACCATCATGAAGTTTTTTAAGAATCTTTAAATGCAAATTTACTTTAGCTGGAGATTTTGTATGAAGATTCGACATTATTTGATTTCGGTTGGAGTTTTTTTGGCTCTTTCTATTTTTCTTGATACCAATAACTTGATATTAATATCTTGTTGATACTCAATTAGTCTAAAAAGAATACGACCATATTTATCGCATATAATTTTCACAATTTTATCTTCATAGTTAATATCATTGAGCATAAGACATCTATAAAACAAAACAAAATATTCTGGTGAAAAATTCTCAGATAACTCATCTAGATATTTATCCCTTTCATTGTTCAATAATATATTTGATTTAATACTTCCATTTGAAGAAAGCTCTAGTTTTGAGACATTGCCTAAAAAAAACTCATTAAACTGTATAATGATATTATCTTTAAAAACTATAATGTTGGACTTATATATATTGGAATCGTTAAAAATTTTAACTTTTGCATTATAAATCTCTGTTTGAGATTCAATTTGGTTAATATTTGCACATGAAGAAAATGAAAATATTAAATAAACACATAAAATTAATTTAAAAATGGAACTGCAGTTATTTGGCATAAATCATAAAACTTCTAGTGTTTCTGAACGAGAAAGTTTTATTATAAATGAGTCTGACCAAATTTTATTAGATAATCATTTTAAATTAATTTTTGGTAACAAATTAAAATCATTTTTTTGCCTATCAACCTGTAATAGGACTGAAGTATACATTTATGGTGCATCTGGAATATTAAATAAAGTTTTTAAAGAAGTTTTTAAAGTTCTTGGTATAAGGGAGATTCCGAGGGATAAATTTTACTTTCTTGATAATCATGATGCCCTTGTCCATATGTGTAAAGTTGCATCTGGAATAGACTCGCAAGTATTAGGTGAGCAAGAAATTTTTGGCCAATTTAAACAATCTTTAAAGAATGCAAAAAATATTAAAATTTTAAAAGGCAAACTTCTACAAATCTCCAATAAAGTTATTGAAATTTCCAAAAAAGCCAGAACTGAGACTGATATAGGATTAAACTCTCTATCTATAAACGGTCTTGCTCTTAAATTATTAAGTAATATTTTTGAACACCCAAATCAACAAAATGTACTAGTATTAGGTGCGGGTTATATGGGCATTAATTTAATGCAGAACCTATATAAACAGGGTATTACAAATATAAAATCGGTAAATAGATCAATTAAAAAAATACAAATCTCAAACGACTACGAAATCTTTTCATCAACATTAGATACTCTTTATGATGAACTTGAATATTCTGATATTCTAATAGCATCTTGCATAACAGAACTTCCCTTAGTAGGCAAAGGCGCAATAGAAAATGCATTAAAGAAAAGATCAAATAAACCCATATTAATTATTGATCTCGGGGTACCTAGAAATATTGAAGATGAAATAAGAGAAATAGAACAGGTTTATTTATATTCTATTGATGATATTGAAAAAATCACTCAAGAAAATTTTGGCCAAAGATCAATTGAAGCTGATAAAGCAATGAAAATAATTGTTTTAGATGCAAAAACAGCACTTGAATCAATAAATAATAAAACAATAAAAGATAATCTAAATGAACAACTTACCGAGTTCTTAAGAAATTTATCTAAAGAAGAGATTGCACAATTTAAACAAAGTAATAATTTTTTAGAATTAGTAAAAAGTATAAAAACAATGAATATTAAAGATTCTAACTTTAATAATTTTGAAGACCTAAAAAGTATTGAAGAACATGTAATAGAATCTATGATCAAAAGGTATTTTGATAATGCATGACTCAATGATGAAGAAGCTTGATCAACTTCAAATTAGAGTAAAAGAGATAGAAAATTTACTTCTTGATTCTGAAACATTAAAAGACATAGAAAATTATACCCTGCTGAATAAAGAATTTTCAGACCTTAAGCCAATTGTAGAAAAGTTTGGTGAATATAATAAAACTATCAAGCGTATTGAAGATGCAAATGAAATCATCGAATCTGGAGATGCTGACCTTAAAACTTTAGCAGAGGATGAATTAAAAGAAGCTTTGGACAAACCTTTTCAATTAGAACAAGAATTAAAACTCATGCTATTACCAAAAGATTCTGCTGACGATGGGTCTGCATATCTTGAAATAAGAGCAGGTGCAGGTGGTGATGAGGCAAGCATCTTTGCTGGAGATTTGTTTAGAATGTATACACGTCTTTCAGAAAGGGAAAATTGGAATCTTGAAGTAATTGATATTAAGCCATCAGAACAAGGTGGTCTTAAAGAGGTTGTAGCAAAACTTGTAGGTAAAAGTGTATTTAAGGTCTTAAAATTTGAGTCAGGTGTCCATAGGGTACAAAGAGTGCCAGAAACAGAATCTCAAGGTAGGGTTCATACCTCAACTTGTACTGTTGCAGTTTTACCTGAAATTGAGGAAGTTCAAGATATTAATATCGATAAGAATGATCTAAGAGTTGATACTTTTAGAGCATCCGGTGCTGGAGGACAACATGTTAATAAAACTGACTCCGCAGTGCGTTTAACACATATACCATCAGGAATTGTTGTTGAGTGCCAAGATGGAAGATCTCAACATAAAAATAAAGAAAAGGCTTTATCTTTATTAGTAGCAAAATTAAAACAACAAGAGATAGATACCCAACAAGAAAATATTGCCAGCGAGAGAAAAATTTTAGTAGGAACGGGTGATAGAAGTGAAAAAATAAGAACTTATAACTTTCCTCAAGGTAGAATGACTGATCATAGAATAAAGCTCACTCAACATAATCTGGAACAAATCATGGATGGTGATATAAAAATTATATGTGATGCATTATTAGCTGAGAATCAGTTAGCTATGCTTTCTCAACTCGAATCTGAATAATTGTCTAAAAATTTACGTTATTATAAAAATCTTATTGATGAGTCCTTCATAGGGAATATTCTTATAAAAAAAGAATTTACTTTCTTTCTAAAAGAGAAGCTATATCTAAAAGATAGTGATGTTTACATAAATGATAAGGAAAGAAACTTATCACCAGGTGAAGAGGATTTAATATTAGATTTTATTAATAAAAAGCAGAATGATTTTCCATTAGATTACATATTAAATTCAACCAAATTTTATGAAAATGAATTTTATGTAGACCAAAGAGTTTTGATTCCTAGACCAGAGACAGAGATATTAGTTGACTATATAAATAACTATGAATTTATAGACAAAGCAAGAATTCTGGATATTGGGACAGGTTCTGGCTGTATTGGTATATCTATTGCACTAAGTAACCCTCAATTAAATGTCTATGGCTCTGATTATTCATTAAATGCTTTGAAGGTTGCAGATATTAATAGAGAAGAACTAAATTCAGACAATTTTTATTTGATTAATGCTGACTGGTTATCATGCTTTAGAGAAAATTTTTTTGACATAATTGTTAGTAATCCTCCATACATATGTGAAGAAGATAAACATTTAAAAAATCTAATTCATGAACCAAGAGAGGCTTTAATATCTTCTGATAGCGGCTTATGCGATATAAAAAAAATTACAAGACAAGCAACTAATATTCTAAAAAAAAATGGCATCTTAGTTGTTGAACACGGATTTAATCAATCTATCGAAGTTAGAAAAATTTTTGAAGAAAATAATTTTTCAGATATTAGCATACTTAAAGATTTTCAAAATCACCCAAGGGTGACATTGGGAGTATTCTAGGTTCCGCAATAAGTTACATACCTGCCCCTATTAATCTTTGATGGAGATGCGAAATCTTCGCACCCAGAAACTTCTTCAAATGGTTGACTTATGACTTTAATAAGCTCTCTTATTTTTGAATCATCATTATTTATTGAATGCATCAATGCATTTTCAATAATATGATTTCTTGGAATATAAGATGGATTAATGCCATCAATTTTTTTTATGATTTTTGGATCTAATCTATGATTCCATTCTTTGTACCAATTAGTAAAATCTTTTGCATTTAAGAAAACTGATTCTTTTACATCTATAATATTAAGATAAATTTTTGAAAGATCTTTGAACGATTTAGTAAAGTCAATTGAATGAGACTTCAGAATTTTTAAATAATCTTCAATTATTTTGATTTCTTTATTATCCATTTTACTTAAACCAAGTTTTTTTGAGAATTCTTTATAAAAATATTCTTTATAAGATGGCATTACCAACTGTAAAACCTCAGTTAACTGCTTCACTGATTTTTCCGTTTCTTCATGAATAAGAGGGATAAGAGATTCAGCAAATTTTGTTAAATTCCATACCATAATAGAGGGCTGATTTTTATATGCATACCTTCCATGATGATCAATAGAACTGAAAACAGTTTTTGGATCATAATCGTCCATAAAAGCACAAGGGCCGTAATCAATTGTTTCTCCCGAAATTGTCATATTATCAGTATTCATAACACCATGAACAAAGCCAATACTCATCCATTTTGAAATTAAAGATGCCTGCTTATCACAAACAGCTGCAAAGAAACTTAAATATTTATTCTCAGTTTTATTCAGTTCTGGAAAGTGCCTATTTATTGAATAATCAGCTAAAGACTTAAGTACCTTATTGCTTTGAGCTCTAGCATACTCAAAAGTTCCAATTCTTATGTGACTTTTAGCTACTCGTACTAATACCCCTCCAGGTTGTTTTGTTTCTCGAATAACGTTCTCATTAGTTTTAATAGCAAATAATGCTCTTGTAGTTGGAATATTTAAAGTATGCATAAATTCACTAATTACATATTCTCTCAAAACTGGTCCTAGAGAGGATTTTCCGTCTCCTCTTCTTGAAAAAGGAGTTTGTCCTATTCCTTTAAGTTGTATATCTCTATTATTTATTTCACCTATTAGAATAGCTCTTCCATCACCTAATTTTGGATTATAATGACCAAACTGGTGACCAGCATAAGCTTGTGCTATTGGATTAGAATTTTCCGGTAAAGAAACACCTGAAAATATATCTAAGCATTCTTTAGATTCAATAAATTTAGCATCTAATCCAAATTCCTTAGCAAGCTGGAAGTTTTTTAAAAGGAATTCAGCTTTATTAAAACCAGATGGCGAACATTTTTGACAAATTTCATACATTTCTTCTGCATAAGAATTCTTAAATTTGATTTTATTAAATTTTGACACTAATTATTCATTCAATAAATTTTGCAAACGAATCTATGTCTTCTCTTTTTGTTCTATATTTATTTATTGGATTATCTTTGTCAGGATATCCTATTGCTACACCACACCAAACAATTTCGTTATCAGGATGTTTTGTTATTTCTTTGACAGTTTTTGGATAAATAGACCATGATTCCTGTAAACAACATCCTAAGTCATAATGAATAGCGCTAAGCCATAGATTTTCTAAAAACATTCCAACATGACCCCAGCCATTGTTTCCAAAAGATCTATCAATAGTAATAATCATTCCAAGAGGGGCTCCAAAAAATTTATAATTTTCTCTAATTTGTTTAAATCTTGAATCTAGATCATCTTTTTCAATTGAGAGGGCACTATACATGTCTGCACCGCATTCGTACCTTCTTTTTTTATATTCGTCCGCTAATTTTTCAGGATAAATATTATATTCAATTTCTTCTTGCACTCCATTATCAAAATTGTGAAGAGTTTTTTTAGTTAATTTATTTTTTGATTCATTGTTAAGAATATAAACCTTCCAGGGCTGTATATTTCCTCCAGAGGGAGCAGAATTTGCAGTTTTTAATATTTTTTTAATTATATCCATACTTGGAGCTTCATCTTTAAATGCTCTTACAGAAAATCTTTTTTCAATACCTTCTTTAATATTCATAATTTTTGTTATCAAATAATGTTGCTTCTTATATAATTTATAACAAACAAGATAAGGGAGCAATTCAAATGATTGGAGATATGCAAAAATGGACACCAAACGTTGCAGGAATTATTGAGCATGCAAAGGAGATTCATCCACAAACAGAAATAATAAGTAGATTAGTTTCAGGAGAGATTCATAGATCAAATTATGAGAAAGTTTGCATAAGATCAAGAAAATTAGCATCGGCTTTGGAAAAAGACGGTATTAAGAAAGGAGATGTCGTTGCAACACTAGCTCTTAATACATACAGACATCTGGAAATGTATTATGGAATATCTGGAATGGGTGCAGTAACTCATACTCTCAATTTTAGATTACATCCTGAACAAGCAGTCTACATAATTAATCATGCAGAGGATAAGATTATTTTTGTAGAACTTCCCTTTGTTCCAATACTAGAAGGACTTCAAGACAAATTAAATAATATACAAAAATATATTGTTTTATGCGAAGAGCATGAAATGCCAGAAACTTCTTTAAATAATGCTATTTCGTATGAAGAATACATTAAAGATGGAGATGCAGAATATAAATGGCCGATTTTAGATGATGATGCAGCATGTGCGCTATGTTATACATCTGGGACAACAGGAAATCCAAAAGGGGTTTTGTATAGTCATAAATCAAATGTACTTCATGCTCAAGCAGCCTTGACAGCAATGACCATCCAACCAGATGACTCAATTCTTATGGTTGTACCCTTATTTCATGTTTTAGCTTGGGGTATTCCATATTTTGGTCCAATGAACGGACTTAAGTTGGTTATGCCTGGTATGCAAATGGAAGGAGAGCCTTTATATGAATTAATAGATCAAGAGGATGTTTCTCTTGCTTTTGGAGTTCCAACTATATGGATGGGGCTTTTAGCTTACTGTAGAGAAAATAATAAGATTCTTTCATCTGTAAAAAATACAATAATTGGTGGTTCGGCTTTATCATTAGCAACACTACAAGAATTTGACGAGGTTCATGATGTAAATGTTATACATGCTTGGGGTATGACAGAAATGAGTCCATTGGGTACTACTAATGTTCCAACACCTGAAATGCAGAATATGTCAAAAGAAGAAAAATATGCAATTCAACTTAAACAAGGTAGACCAATTTATGGTGTTGAATTAAAGGTTGTTGATGACTCAGGCAATGAACTCCCAAAAGATGGGAAATCCCAAGGCCATTTAATGGTAAGAGGACCGTGGATTCTTCAAAAATATTTTAAAGCAGATAAAGATGCTGTTGATGCAGATGGATGGTTTGATACTGGTGATATATCTGTTCTAGACGAAGATGGATATATGACTATAAAAGATAGAGCAAAGGATGTAATTAAATCTGGTGGCGAATGGATAAGTTCAATTGATTTAGAAAATGCTGCTTTTGGGCATCCTGAAGTTGCTGAAGCATGTGTAGTTGGTATTCCTCATCCAAAATGGGATGAAAGACCAATGCTATTTATAGTTACAAATTCTGGCGAGCCTGTAGAGAAAAAAAGTATTATTGACTTTTTAAGTGATAAGGTTGCTAAATGGTGGCTGCCAGATGAAATTGTGTTTTTAAAAGAACTACCTCATGGTGCCACTGGCAAGCTTCAAAAATTTGAACTTAGGGAAGAATATAGTAACCATTATATGGAGAAATAATATGTTAAAGATAATTAAGCCTTCAGAAATAGACTCAGTGCTTGGAACAGAAATAGGCATCTCTGATTGGGTCAGAATAGATCAAGAACGAATTAATAAATTTGCTGATGCAACTATGGATCATCAATTTATCCACGTAGATCCAGACCAAGCAACTCCAGTTTTTGGTTCAACAATTGCGCATGGATTTCTTTCGTTATCCCTAGTTGCCGGAATTCCTTTTGATCAAGAAATTGGTATGGTTCTTGAAGGCACTAAAATGGGATTAAATTATGGATTAGATAAAGTAAGATTTTTAAGTCCAGTCCCTGTAAATTCGGAAGTACGAATACATATGAAATGTATCGATATCACTGAAAAGAATCCAGGTCAATATTTGGCTAAGACTGAAGTAACTATGGAAATTAAAGGAGTTGAAAAGCCTGCATTTGTTGCTGAAACATTAAGTATGTTTATCGTTTAGCTTAGAATTTTCTTAAGTATTTCATTTACACTTTTAGGGTTTGCTTTTCCTTGAGTTTCTTTCATAACTTGCCCTACAAAAAAACCAAATAGTTTATCTTTTCCGCTTCTATATGCAGCAACCTGATCTGGATTTGAATTAAGAACTTGAGTAGCTATTTGCTCAAGCAATGATTCATCTTGAATTTGAATGAGACCTTTTGCTTTAATTATTTCATCTACATCATTTCCATTTTCCCAAACTTCCTCAAGAACTGATTTAGCAATTTTTCCAGAGATAGTATTATCAGAAATTCTCTCAATTAACTTTCCAAAATTCTCTGGGGATAGTTTTGATTCGTCAATTTCAATATTTTCTTTGTTTAATAGCGCACTTATATCCCCAACCAACCACTTAGCAGTCATCTTTGCATCATCTGTTTTTTTTGAAGCTTCTTCAAACATGTCAGCCATTGCCTTTGAAGAAGATATAATTTTCGCCTCTGAACTTTCTAACCCAATCTCTGAAATATATCTCTTTTGTTTTTCTTCTGGAAGTTCAGGAAGATTATCTTTAATCTCATTCAATTCTTTATCTGAAATTACTACTGGAAGAAGATCTGGACAAGGAAAATACCTATAATCATTTGCTTCTTCTTTTGATCTCATGGATCTGGTTTCATTTTTATCACTGTCATACAACCTTGTTTCTTGAACAACAGATTCACCGCTCTCAATCACAGAAATTTGGCGTTCAATTTCAAAATTAATTGCTTTTTCAATAAATTTAAAAGAATTTATGTTTTTTAGCTCGGCTCTTGTCCCAAGCTCTTTGCTATCAATTTTTTTAATAGAAACATTCACGTCACATCTCATAGAGCCTTGTGCCATATTCCCATCACAGATGTCTAAGAATGTTACTAGCTGTCTTATTGCTTTAAAATATGCAACTGCTTCTTTAGCGCTTGAAATTTCAGGTTCAGAAACAATCTCAAGAAGAGGTGTTCCAGCTCTATTAAGATCTACACCTGTTTCTCCTTCAAATAAATCATGAATTGATTTGCCTGCATCTTCTTCAAGGTGAGCTCTTGTAATATTAATAATCTTTTCACCATTTTCTGTAGAAACTTTAATAGACCCTTTCTCAACAATAGGTTTAGTCATTTGAGTAATTTGATAACCTTTTGGTAGATCAGGATAGAAGTAGTTTTTTCTATCAAAAGATGAAATTTGGTTTATATGTGCACCAGTTGCTAGGCCAAATTTTATAGCTTTATAAAATGCTTCTTTATTTGCAACAGGAAGGACACCTGGTAATCCCATATCAACAAGATCAACATGTGTGTTGGACTCAGCTCCAAATTTTGTAGAGCCACCTGAAAATAATTTAGATTTTGTTGAAAGTTGAGCATGTATCTCTAAACCAATTACTGTCTCCCAGCTCATTGAATAACCCCTTCAGGTGAAAACATATGCCAGTTTGTCTTTGTTTGGTACATATGGCCAAAATTTAAAATTGAACTTTCATCCAAAAAGTTTCCAATTATTTGTAAACCAATAGGTTTGTTATCAATATTACCATTAGGTAATGACATCGCAGGTAATCCTGCAAGATTTGCCGAAATTGTAAACAAATCCTCTAAGTACATTTGAATTGGATCACTTCCTTTAGAACCTATATCAAAAGCAGGACCTCTTGTTGTAGGCGTCATAATAACATCCACACTTAAAAATGCTTTATCAAAATCTTGCTTAATAAGCCTTCTGACTTGTTGTGCTTTTTTATAATATGCATCGTAATATCCTGCAGACAAAACATATGATCCAATTAATATTCTTCTCTTTACCTCATCACCAAACCCTTCAGACCTTGTCTGAACATAGAGTTCTTCAAGACTTTTTGGATCTTTAGATCTTCTACCAAATTTGACCCCATCAAATCTAGATAGATTAGATGAACATTCTGCAGGCGCTACCACATAGTAAGTCGGAACAGATAAAGCAAGATTTGGTAAAGACACATCAACTAACTCTGCCCCCATTGAAATAAACTCTTTTAAAGAATTTTCATATACTTCAATAACATCTTTATCTAAGCTGGATAAATCAAGATCTTTAACGACACCAATTTTTTTACCTTTTAAAGAATTGTTTAGATTATCTTCAAAATTCGGTATTTCGTTATCTAAAGAAGTTGTATCTTTTATGTCATGTGAACACATTTCATTAAGGAGCAATGCACAATCTTCTACTGTTCTTGCCATTGGACCAGCCTGATCAAGGCTGGAGGCAAATGCAATCATACCCCATCTTGATATTCGTCCATAAGTTGGCTTAATACCTGTAATTCCACATAAAGAAGCAGGCTGCCTGATAGAACCACCTGTATCTGTTCCAGATGCAGCTGGAACAATTCCTGCTGCAATAGCAGAGGCAGATCCTCCGGAACTTCCTCCAGGTACTAAATTATCTCCCCAGGGATTATGAACATTACCAAAATAACTGGTTTCATTTGAAGAACCCATTGCAAATTCATCCATATTTGTTTTTCCAACTGAAATACAGCCTGCATTTTCAAGGTTTTCAATTACAGTTGCTGTATAAGGAGGAATAAAATTATCAAGAATTCTTGAGCCACACGTTGTTCTAAGTCCTTTTGTACAAAAAAGATCTTTTTGTGCAATTGGTATTCCAGCAAGCGAGCTATCTGATGGATTATTATCAAAATTTTCTGCTTTTTTGAGTGATTTCTCTTCATTGAGTGTTATAAATGCATTTAAATTTACATTTTCTTTTACTAATTTGTATACATCTTGAATAATCTCTTTGTGTGAAATCTCTTTTTGAGAAATCATTTTTTTTATTTCTTTGATTGTTTTATATTTTATTGTCACTCAACCACCCTAGGCACTAAAAAATAGTCCTCATTTGAGGATGGCCCAATCTCAAGTAATTCTTTTTTTAAATTCTTTGCTGTGACTTGATCTGTTCTAGTTTTTGCAGTTTTTTCCAAGGGATTTGTTAATGGTTCTATATCAGAAGTTTCAGCATCATTTAACTGATCAACAAATTTAATTATGTTTTCTAAATCACTTGTTATTTTTTCTTCTTCCTCAGGATCAATTTTGAGTCTTGATAGGTAAGATATCGTTGTTACTGTTTTCTTGTCCATATATAGGATATTATTATAGATTAGAGGATGGATATTAACCTAACTAGCAAATTAATTAAATTATTTTATCTTAGGAATTTGTGTGAAATTTAACCTGTTTAAAATAGTTGGAGGATACTTCTCCAACGACCTATCAATAGATCTTGGTACAGCTAACACCTTAATTTATACCAAAGATGTTGGTATCGTTCTAAACGAACCATCTGTTGTGGCTATTCGAGAATCAAGAGGACAGAAAACTGTTGTCGCTGTTGGTACAGAAGCAAAAAAAATGCTTGGCAGAACACCAGGAAATATTAAAGCAATAAGACCCTTATCAGAGGGAGTAATAGCAGATTTTCAAGTTACAGAGAAAATGCTGCAACATTTTATTGCAAAAGTTCATGAAAAATTATTTATAAAGCCAAGTCCTAGAGTTTTGGTATGTGTCCCATGTCGTTCTACACAAGTTGAGAGAAGAGCAATTAGAGAATCTGTCTTAGGTGCCGGTGCTAGAGATGTAAAGCTCATTGAAGAGCCAATGGCTGCCGCAATTGGGGCAGGTCTGCCTGTAGAGGAAGCCAGTGGAAATATGGTTGTTGATATTGGGGGAGGTACTTCTGAAATTGCAATTTTGTCTCTAAATGGCGTTGTTTACTCAGAGTCTGTAAAAATTGGTGGAGATAAAATGGATGAGTCGATTACATCATGGATAAGACGAAATTATGGATGTGTAATAGGGGAATCAACTTCAGAAAAAATAAA
Organism: uncultured SAR86 cluster bacterium; assembly: GCA_902516285.1. Classification (GTDB taxonomy): domain Bacteria; phylum Pseudomonadota; class Gammaproteobacteria; order Magnimaribacterales; family D2472; genus SAR86A. Next base: position 2,767 of record CABXXT010000006.1, on the reverse strand, counting down.
ATATACTATTGGATGTGCAACACCCGAATCTGAAAAACTTGAAATGTCTATTACTGGTAGGAATTTAGCTGAAGGGATACCTGAAACTTTTTCAATTAATAGCGAACAAATCTTTGAGGCAATGAAGGACCCTTTATATGGGATTGTAAGAGCTATAAGAAATGCACTCGAACTTTCACCCCCAGAGTTAGCTGCAGACATTGCTGAAAGGGGTATTGTCCTTACAGGAGGAGGAGCTCTTTTAAGAGACCTTGATAAGCTTATATCAAGTTCCACTGGAATCCCTGTTATTGTTGCCGAGGATCCTCTTACTTGTGTCGCAAGAGGTGGAGGCCAAGCTCTTGAAATAATGGATAAGTACAATATAGATCTTTTATCCTCAGAATAATTAAATGGCTAGGAATTCGCCCAATCCTGGTCAAAAAATTCTTTATTTTTTGCTAATTTCTATTAGCATTTCAATCTTATATGTTGATATTAAGACTGATACATTCAGCGGTATTAAGAATAATTTTAAGTCTGTAAAAATTTCATCAAAATACCTATTAAAGTCTATAACCGTTGATCCCGTTACAAGTTTAATTGGCCTATTAAATTTTAGAAATGATTTAATAACTGAAAATAAAAAACTTAAAAAAGAACTAGATCAAAGTCGTGTAGAAAATTATCTTATTCTCAACGAAAAAGATATTTTTAAAACCAAAGATGGCTTAGATTTCTTCTTAAAAAATAATAATCTTGATAATAATTTTCAAATAGCTAAGCTCAAAGAAATTAATCCTAATGTTTTTAAATGTTGTGATAGACATCGTATGTTTATTGAAATATTTTCAGATGAAAAAGGAATCTTTTCTGAAAGCTTTGTATTTAATAATTCTGGAATCATAGGTCAAGTTATTGAAGGTAAAAAAATACATGAGGTAATATTGCTTACAGATATTTCTCACTCAACACCAGTAAAAACAAAATCAAATAATTTTTTTTGTAATGCTCAAGGAAGTGGAAAATCAGACTACATCATATGTAACTATAATCCTTTAGTTTGGGATGAAAAAATGTTTATAGGAAAAATATTTTATACCTCAGGACTAGGAGGCATTTATCCAAGTGGGATAAAAATAGGTACCTTGGACAAAATTAATGAAGGTGATGTGAATAATATTGAGTTAGAAATTAGATTAACAGCTAATCCCATTTCAGATGATCTTTTGGGAGTCATTAGTCTCTAATGAAAGAATTATTTAGGAAAATTTTGCTAATAATAATTGCTAGTTATATAGAGTCAATTTTTTACCTTTATTTAATTAATATATATGTTATTTTTCCAATTACATTTTTATTATATTCATTTCTTATTTACAAGACTGATAAATATAACAATGTATTTGAAGCTTTCTTTATTGGACTTCTATTTGATTTATTTTCAGGAACATACTTTGGAACAAATGCAGCACTTTTTTGTTTGATGAGTTACTTAATAAACTTGAATTCAAATTCTTTTAAACTCTTCTCTTATCTTCAAGTATGTCTTTTTTTTGGAATAACGTCATCCGCTTATGTAGGATTTACTCAAATGATTCTTAATTTATATAATTTTTCTTATACTATTTTATTTACAAGTGCATTATTTAACATCCTTTTTTGTATTTTGATAGCAATGCTTCCAATTTATTTTCCTAGATTTTTCTCAAGAAAGATTTAAATTATGAAGACATTTAATGAGATAACTAAATATGCCTTAATAATTTTAATATTGATATTTGTTTTAATTGGATCCATCTTAGCAACTGTAATTTATAAGCCTGACTTTGCATTTAATGTAACAAGTAATTACTTTATAAATAATTATGAAATTAAATATGAAAAAATTGAGTCTAATAATAATTTATTAAATCCATCTTTTTCTGTAGAAAAAATTAGCATTATAAATAAGTCTTATAATTCAGTTTCTAATCTTAATAAATTATTTTTTAAAATTAATATTTCTAAATCAATTTTGAATGGATTCCCTTATTTTACTGAAGTCATTGTTGAAAATTTTGAAACAGATGATGAGAATCCCTCAAAATTTAATAACTCTATAAAAATCTATCTCAACAACATTAATTTCAAAAATAATAAGTATGATTTTATTGGAATGAACACATACCTTAATTTGCATGAGGGGAATATTTCACTAAACAGTGATGAAGGATATATAAATAAAGTAAGATTTAAAAATCTACAAATCTTTAAACCAATCTCATCAAATGACTATTTTTATAATGGAAATTTTTACTTTAATGAAATAGATATTAAAGATAATGACCTGCTTAATCTCAGTTATTTTAAAAAAAATAAAATCGACTTAAATGTAGAGACTAAAGGTCTTTATAGCCCAGAGGATCAAGGAATCAAGTCTATTAATAAATTTACTATCAGGGAATCTTACCTTGAAAGTATTGAAGGTTTTCAAATAAATGATATCGAATCTGTTATCTATTCTAATATTGACGAAACATTATCAGGTTTTTTTTCAGCCTTAACGTTAGACCAAACAATCAAGGGATCAATTAATGCAAAAAATAGTGAAATTGTTTTTAGATCAAATATTATTTTTGATATGGATAAATTTTTTGACTATGGTAAATATCTAAATTTAAGTGGCATTGAAAAATTTAAGGCAAAACTAATTATTGATAAAAGTGCCTCTCTTGAGTTACAAAGTAATTTAAGTAACACAGGTATTAATTCAAATATTTACGATTTAAATAAAAAGCCGAATGAT